>JBDHVB010000130.1:0-16016 GCA_039809465.1 Myxococcota bacterium | reverse complement strand
CGGGCTCGCGCGCCCGACGTTTGCTCGGCGCCGAGGCGGGGGCCGCGGTGGGCTCCCCTGGCGTGGGATGAACGCCATTGTCCGCAATAGCATCCTCATCCGCGGCAGGGACGGGCGTGGGCACGGTTGGCGGCGTGGCTGGCTGCTCGGCGGGCGCCGAGATGCCCTCGTCACGCGTGAGCATCGCCTTGCCGGCGACTGCGCCGACGACCATGAGCGCGGTGCTCAGGGCAATCACTAGGCCATTGCGGGCTGGCTTGCGCGTCCGTGGCGCCGAGATGACCGGTTCGGAGAGCTCCTCGGTGCTTTTGTTCACCTCGGCGCTGGCGCGCGTCACGAGCCGCGTCCAGCCTTTCGCCTCCTCCACGTTCAACGACGTGTCGCTGTCTGGCTTCAGCTCGACGTTGCCGCGCCGGGCGTGCGCGACGCTCTGGGCCAGCACCTTGAGCTCGCCACGCACGGCGCGTGGATCGGCGTGCAGCAAGATCTCCTCGAGCGCGGCGCGAAACTCCGCGGCGCTCTGGAAGCGGTCGTTACGGTCCCACGCGAGCGCCTTCTCGACGATGGCGAGCAGCCCCGGCGCCACGTGGGTGAGCCGCGGCGCGACCGGCGGCATGTCGCCATCGCGGATAGCCCCCAAGGCCTCGGAGATGCTGCCACCCTCGAAGAGAGGACGCCCCGAGAGGAGCTCGAACATCACGGCGCCGAGCGCGAAGATATCGGCGCGCGCGTCGATCTCTTCCTGACGTGCTTGCTCTGGCGCGATGAAGCCCGCCTTGCCACGGATGTCACCCGAGACCGTCGCCTCACGCGCCGAGAAGGCGATGCCGAAGTCGCAGAGCTTCGCGAAGCCGGTGTGCGCGTCGACCAGGATGTTCTGCGGCGACACATCGCGGTGGACGACGCCGAGCGGCCTGCCACGGTCGTCCGCTTTGGTGTGCGCATAGTCGAGCGCCTCGAGCACGTCGAAGGCGATGAGCGCGACGATGTTCGGGGGCAAGCGCCGCGAGCTCACCGAGCGGGCGAGGCGCGAGACGTCACCGCCCTCGATGAACTCCATGGCGAGGAACAGATCGCCCTGCTCGATGCCGAGGTCCATGACCTGGACGATGTTCGGGTGCTGCAAGTCGGCGACGATCTTCGCCTCGCGCACGAAGAGCTCGCGATAGCGTTCCTCGACGCTCAAGTGCGGATAGATGCGCTTCAACGCCAGCTGCTTCTTGAAGCCGGCGACGCCGATGAGCCGAGCGCGATACACCTCGCCCATGCCGCCCGCTGCCAGGGGCTCGAGGAGCTCGTAACGGCCAAAGTTCATCATCGCGGTGCGTCAGCTCAGTCTACACCCCAGGAGATCCCGAGAGTAAGCCCGCCAAACAGCAGATTCGCATCACCCGCAAGGTCTCCAGCTCCGCCGTCGAAGATACGCAAGTAGCCCACCGTGGGGCCTAGCTCGAGCGGCCCGGCGGAGAACAGCACCGCGAGCTCGCCGCCCACGAAGCCACGCCATAGACTGTCGGTGACGGCGGCTCCCCCCTGCGCCGTGAGCACCAGGCGGCTGACGCCGAGACGTGGCGCGACGCGCAGCCCAGCACCGAAGACACCGACGCTCGCCGCCTCGGGAGCGCGGTTACCGCTCAGCACCACCGCGCCACCGCTCAGCGCGAGCGAGAGCCACTCGGGAAGCACCTCGGGGCTCACCCATACGCGCGAGAGACCCGCGCCGCCGAGACCGTAAGCATCGCGCTGCGGAGCGGTGAGCGCCTTGGCGGGTCCCAACGCCAGCGTGAAACCGAAGCGCTTCCTATCCTTCTTAGCGGACGCGGCGGGGAGTTGAACGGGCTGTTGCTCGAGCGTCTTCAGACCTACCGCGACACGATCCGGAGTGAAGCGGACGTCGAGCTGCTGAAAGCGCAGCGCCGAGAAGCGCTTGGCCTCGGTATCGACGAGCCACACGGCGCCGCCACCGTCGGGCGTGGCGCTCGAGAGCACCGCGTAGCGCTGACCCGGCGCGAGCGCTTGCACGAGCCGCGTCACGGCGTCGGGGTTGGCGCCAGAGAGCGCGTCGGTCAGCTCCGCGCGCCAGTCACGCGGCGCGTCGAGAGTGAGCTCGAGCGACTGGTCGAGCTGGATCTGCCCCGCGGACGTCGGGCCTTGGCGCGGGCGCAAGGCCAACGTGTGCGCTCCAGCGGTCAGTCCCTCGATGGCACAAGGTGTCGTGCATTGCGCGACACCATCGATCTCGATGGGCACGCCCGGCTCACGCGTCGTGACCTCGAGCGCGACACGCGGCGCGCTCTTCTGCTTGGCGGCGGTGCTCTCGAGCAGCGCGGCGACTTGTGGGTGAAGCTCCGGTGCTTTGATGTCGAACGACGGGCGCACGCGCAGCAGCTCCGCCGCGATCTTCTCGGCCTCGGCGCGCTCCTTGTTTTGCAGGGCGATGCGCGCGAGCAGCACCATCACGTGCACGTAGTCGGCGCCGTGCTCGGAAGGCAAACCGATGAGCAGCATCTCCTGACGCAGGGCGTTCAAGGCCTCGCGCGCCTCCGTGAGCGCGAGGGCGTAAAAAGCGTCGTCCGCTTTCGCGAGCCTGGTGGACAAATTCCGTCCTGCCTGCTCGTCGCATAGGCGAACTGGACGCACGGGATCGCGCGGCGCATCGCTCACCGTAAAGCCACGATCCGCCAATCCTGAGCGCAATACGTCGTGTAATCCGTCGATGCGCGCACCGTCGCAGAGCGGGATGAGGGCGACATTCGAGGCCCCGGCGCCGGTACCTGGCTGCGTGACGAACAACCCCATCAACGCTAAGCTGGGTATCAAACCACTCATGCCATCTCGCACACGTTCATCGACATTGCGTCTTACTCCTACCACTGGAGAACGCCGGCGCCAGCAGGACCTGCCCGGTTGCGTGGTCTATGTTGCGGCCGGCAACGCGGCGGACCAAGGCCGTCACGTCACGCTTCGCAAAGGCCGACTGGTGATCGGCACCTCCACCACCTGCGGCTTCCGCTTGAGCGATCCGAAGCTGTCGCGCACTCACGTCGAGCTCGCGGTCACGCCGAAAGGCATCCGTGCGCGTGATCTGGGCAGCACCAATGGCACACGCCTGCTCGGCCACCAGATCAACGAAGCGCTCTGCGCGCCAGGAGCTCGCCTCACCCTGGGCAAGACCGTCGTCACGTTGTTACCGCTCCCGGGTGGCGAAGGACTCGAGCTGTCCTCCGCCAACAGCTACGGCGACCTCGTCGGCGGAAGCCTCACGATGCGCAAGCTCTACACGGTGCTCCGGCGTATCGAGGACAGCGAGGCGCCGGTGCTCATCCAGGGAGAGACCGGCACGGGCAAGGAGCTCGTGGCGCGCGCCATCCACGAGCACAGCAAGCGCAGGGACAAGCCGTTCATCGTCGTCGACTGCGGCAATCTCTCCTCGACGCTCGCGCAGAGCGAGCTCTTCGGCCACGTGAAAGGCGCCTTCACCGATGCGCGCGCCGATCGTCCTGGGGCTTTCGAGCGCGCTGACGGCGGCACCATCTTTCTCGACGAGATCGGCGAGCTGCCCATCGCCATGCAGCCGCTGCTGCTCCGCGCGCTCGACACCGCGGAGGTCACGCGTCTCGGTGACGGACAGGTGCGCCGCGTCGATGTGCGCGTCATCGCGGCGACGCACCGCGACCTCGATGCCGCCATCGGCAAGGGCGCCTTCCGCGAGGACCTCTTCTATCGTTTGGGCGTCGTCAACATCACCACGCCGCCATTGCGCAAGCGCGGCGAAGACATCCCCACGTTGGTGCGACGCTTCGTCGCGCTACACGGCAAGGGCGATGACGAAGAGCTGCCGTCGTCGCTCGTCCGTGGCCTGCAAGAGCAGAACTGGCCGGGCAACGTACGTGAGCTACGCAACGCGTTGGTGCGCATCCTCTCGCCCGGAACCTTGAGCAGCGCGCTCGCCGAAAGCGACGCGCCGGTGTCCGCCGAATCGGACATGAAGAACGCCGACCTCCCCTACCGCGAAGCGCGTGATCAGCTGCTCGAGGACTTCGAGCTCAAATACTTGCGCTCGCTCGCCGACAAGCATGGAGGCGACATCGCCGCGGCATCGCGCGCCGCCGGCATCCAGCGCCATCACCTGCGCGCCCTGCTGCGCAAGCATGGTCTCTACCGAGGCCGCGACGCCTGATGGACGCCATGGCGATGCGCTTCGTGGTCATGCTCCTGACCACCGCCGTGGCCGTTGGCTGCGGCCGCATCGTCGACCTGCGAAAGCTCTCGCCAAGCGAGGAGGAGCAGCACACCACCGACGAGGGCGGCGACGGCGACACGGATGATGGCGATGATGGTGATGCGCCTCCGCCCCGCCGCCCGTTCGACGTCGGCTTCCACTTCCACGCGCACCCAGGCGAGCGCGAAAACGGACCAGTGCTCGCGCGTTACAACATCGTCCGCTTGAGCGACTACGGGGACCTACTCTACATGCCGTGGTGGACCGGCGTGGGCACCTACGACTGGGGAGCTCTCGATGATTGGGTGGACTATCACGCGGCCAACGGCGCGCGCGGCATCCTGGTCCTCGAAGGTGTCCCGCGCTGGGCCTCGAGCGATCCGAACGCCGCGAACCCGGCCTTCCCTGGTCGGCCGGGCTGCAACCAACCGATAGCCCCCGCCTACGTTGGCGCCTACGGCGACATGATCCGCGCCACCTTAGGACGCTATGGCGGCTTCTGGGCGGCGGTCGAGGGGTGGAGCCAGGCGCTCCCGGGCAGTGAACGCTATGGCGGCACCGCGACGCAGCTCGCCGACATGCAGAGCTACGTCTATCAGTCCGTCAAATCGCTCAGCAGCGGCATACCGGTCATGTCACCCGCGGTGCCCGAGCCGCTGTCGGCCAACGCGCCCATCGTGCTGGGCGCCACGACCAGCGGTGGCGATCCCATTCGTATCTACTTCGACTGGGTAGCCTATCACCCCTTCACGGCGTTCGGCGACGAAGGCGGGCCGGCCGGTCACGGCGACTTCCGCGCTCGGCACGACCTCATGGTCGCCTTCATGCAAGACAACTGGGGCGCGGCACGGCCGCTGTACGCTAGCTGGTGGGGCGTCTACAACGGCGGTGGCCCGAGCATCGGCTACTGCGAGCTCACGTCGCAGCAAAAGGCGGACGCGTTGTACGGCCTGTACGCTACAGCGTACGCTCTGGGCGAGAAGGGCCTGGTGCTCTACAGCTACGACAACAACGACACGAGCGATGGCTGCCGCTCGATCAACACCTGCACCGCGGGGGAGCCTTCGGAATCAGGCTTCGAGACCTTCACGTACGACGGTGTCGTGGCGGCGGGCGTGAGCCGGGCCACCGACGACTTTGGCGCGCCGTAGGATCAGGCCGCTCGACTGCGGTGACGGCGGCGCACCCGCGCGGCATCGACCGGGCGCAGCATGGTCATCGAGATCTCGCGTGGCTTGCCATCGATGGTGACGGTCACGACGCACGGCACGGTCGCGCGCTCGGGCGTCTTGCGGATGTCGGCTTCGAGCCCGGCACGGCGTAGCATACGCACGAACAAGCGCGCGGCCGCGAACGGGTTCGAGCGCATACCCATCCGCATCGTGTTGGGTGACTTTTTCGACTCGGAGGCGTTCTCGAGCATGCGCCAGGCGACGAGCGCGGCGCTGAAGCGCTCCTGGTCGCTGCGATAGCGATTGCCGGTGGCCTCGTCCGCCCCAAACAACGCCAGGTCGAGACACGAATCGGCGCCGAAGCGCACCGCGCGCGGACCGGCGAGCGTTTGTTTCCGAGGAGCTTTGGCCACGAAGGGCCAGCGGGGGGTGAAGACGAAGCGCATGACTCCCTCAGGTCGACTTACACGTTGTCTCTCATATCGGCTGACTCCCTTTCGCGGTTGCTGACAGTTGCGGGGCGCGGCGCAAAAGGGCTACCTGAACGGATGCAGAAGGACATTCAGGTCGAGGTCGAGTCGTTCTACGTGCCTGAACGCTCCGAACCGGCGCGCAGCTACTATTTCTTCGCCTACAAGATCACCATCACCAACCGCGGCGACCAACCCGCGCAGCTGCTCACCCGCCACTGGGTCATCACCGACGGCAACGGCCAGGTCCAAGAGGTCCGCGGCGACGGCGTGGTCGGCGAACAACCCCACCTCGAGCCCGGCCAGAGCTTCGACTACACCAGCGCCTGCCCACTGCAAACGCCCTTCGGCACCATGGAGGGCAGCTACAACTTCGTCACCGACGGCGGCGAAGAGTTCGACGCGCCCATCCCGCTGTTCATGCTCGCGGTGCCGTCGGCGTTGAATTAGAGCGCCGCTCGCTACGTGGAGATCTTCACCAGCGTGAGCAGCGGCGCCTCGGGATCCGTCGATTCGTCGAGGTCGATGGTGGCTTCGATGTACCACTCATCCGTTCCCTCGGGGTCGGCGAGCGTTTGGCGCACGCGGTACTGGCGGGGGCCTTCCGCGGTGAGCTGAGTGCGCGTGGGCAGGCGTGCTTCGTGGTCGAAGCGCAGCTTTTGGTGCTGGGCCCAGTAGGGGGCCATCGCGTCGGCGAGCGCCTTCTCGTCCCACTGTGCGCTTTCACGGACGATGTCGAGCACCGCGCCGTAGTGCCGTGAGGCGAGCGCCTTGACGATCTGGTGGAGCTCGCCGCGGACACGGGCGGTGAAGCCGCGCATGTCTTGGCGGGGGTCGAAGACGTGGCGGCGTGGCGTGGTCTCGGCTGGTTGCGCGGCGACCTCGCCGGGGTTCACGAGCTGCTCCCACTCGCGCACCAGCGAGTCGTCGACGCGCTCGAGCATGCTGCGGAAATAGACCGCGATCTCGAAGAGCGCCTCGTCCTTGAACGACTCGGGCACGGTCTGGGCGAGCGTGCGGTAGAAGTCGGAGAGGTAGCGCAGGAGCACGCCCTCGCTCCTCTCGAGTCCGTAATCGCGGATATAGTCGTGGAACGTCGCGATCTTCTCATACATCTCGCGGGCGATCGACTTGGGGCCCACGTTGTCCTCGCCCGCCCACGGGTGCTTCACGCGGAAGGCGTCGAACGACTCGTAGAGAAACTCGGAGAGAGGCTTCGGGTAATCGACCTTCTCGAGCTCCTCCATGCGCTCGTTGTATTCCATGCCCGCGGCCTTGAGCTCGGCGATGCGCTCGCCCTTGGCGCGGTCGAGCTGCTTCATGACGATGATGCGCGGCGTCTCGAGGATCGACTCGACCAGCGACACGACGTCGAGCGCGTAAGTCGGCGACTCGCGGTCGAGCAGCTTCAAGGCATCGAGCAAGTACAACGACAGGGTTTGGTTGAGCGAGAAGTTGCGCTGCAGCTCGTCGTTGATGACGACGCGCGCCGCCTTCAAGCGGTTGCGCACGACGCTGACGATGCCGCCGGCCACCAGCGAGCGGAAGAGATCACGCGCCCGACGGCGATGCCGGGTCCGCATGCCGGGCCGCTCGTGCGAGCGCGCGATGATGCGCATCAAGCGGCCGTAGCCACCGCCCCGCTCTTCGCTCACCTGCTGCAGCAGCTGCAACAACATGGCGTGCGACACCGTGAAGCGTGACTCGAGCGGCTCCGGGTCGCGCTCGATGAGGGCGTTGAAGGTCTTCGCGTCCCAGGCGACGAAACCCTCGGGTGGTTTCTTCTTTTGCGCCTTCTTGCCGGCGCCGGCCTTGGCCTCGAGCTTGCGGTTCTCGATGACGTGCGGCGGCGCCTGACACACCACGGAGCCCTGCGTGTCGAAGCCACGCCGGCCGGCGCGCCCGGCGACCTGTTTGAAATCGCGGACAGTGAGCAAGCCGGTCTTCTGGCCGTCGAACTTCGAGAGCGCCGTGAAGAGCACGGTGCGGATGGGCACGTTCACGCCGACGCCCAGGGTGTCGGTGCCCGAGATGACCTTGAGCACGCCTTGCTGCGCGAGACGCTCGACCAGCAAGCGATACTTCGGCAGCAGACCAGCGTGATGCAGGCCAACGCCATGGCGGATGAAGCGCTGGATGTCCTTGCCGTACGGCGTATCGAAGCGGAAGCCGCGGACGATCTCGGCGATGCGCTGCTTCTCTTCACGCGTCGAGAAGTCGACCGAGAGCATGTTCTGCGCCTCCTCGGCCGCGTCACGCTGCGTGAAGCTCACGAGATAAATGGGCGCGCGGCCGCCTTCGACCAGCTTCTTGATGGCCTCGTGCAGGGCGTCCTCGCTGTAGACGAACTCGAGCGGCACTGGGCGGTCGTTGCTCTTCACGACCGCGACCTCGCGGCCGGTGAGCTCCTGCAACGACTTCTCGACCACGGTGGTGTCGCCGAGCGTCGCCGACATCAACAAGAACTGCGCTTGCGGCAGCGTCAGGAGAGGCACCTGCCAGGCCACTCCGCGATCGCGGTCACCGTAATAGTGGAACTCGTCCATGATGACGTAGGCGACGTCGGCCTTGTCGGCTTCGCGCAGCGCCAGGTTCGCCAGGATTTCGGCGGTGCAGCAGACGACCGGCGCCTGGGCGTTGATGCTGGCGTCGCCGGTGACCATGCCGACGTTCTCGGCGCCGAGCTCACGGCACAAGGCGAAGAACTTCTCGGAGACCAGCGCCTTGATGGGGCAGGTGTAATAGGCGCGCTTCTTCTCGGCGAGCGCCTTGTACTCGAGGGCCAGGGCGACCAGCGATTTCCCGGAGCCGGTCGGCGTCGCCAGGATGACGTGCTTGCCATCCATCAGCTGGAGGATGGCCTCTTCTTGAGCGGGATAGAGCTCGAGGCTTTGACCGGCTACCCAATCGACGAAGCTCGCGAACACATTGTCTGAGGTCGGGTCCGGCGGCAGGCGGTCCCGAAGGGTAGCGGTCATCGCTGGTCGTTTATCACCCAGCGCAGCCGTGCAAAACACGCACGACCACTTTCAGCGCCGTATCCACTGTTTCATTAGGGTTCACTCACCCCCGGGTCAATCAAACCCTCGGTTGGCGACGAGTCGTTCGCCGTTGAAACAGGGAGTTAGCTGCGATCCACGGATGGCACTGTGCTTGCTCACTAGGGCTGCGTGGAGGACGTGAGCATGAACGCAGTAACCCTCGAACGCGATGAATCGACGCAGCGTGCCGTTTCTAAACAGGTCTCGAAGTCGCGCCGAGCCAAGGCCTTCCGGGTTGTCGAAACCCAGGTGGCCCCCCCACCCGCTCCCACCTCCATCCCCCAAGATGTAGAAGCGGCGCGCGCCGTCGAGCGTGCTTGCGCGGACCTGCAATGGCTGGTCATTCGCGAAGCCCGTCGCGTCGCGCGTCGCGTTCCTTACTTCACCGAGCTCGATGATCTCATCGGCGCCGGGGCGATTGGCCTGGTCACCGCGGTGCAGCGTCACATCGACCGCGAGATGCCGATCTTGCAACGCTTCGCGCAGCTCCGCATCCGCGGCGCCATCCTCGATCACCTCCGCACCAACGACCATCTGACCCGCCGCCAGCGCGCCGCCGTCGGCCAGCTCCGCAAGCAAACCGAGCGCCTGCAGCGCGAAGGCAAGAGCATCGACACCGAGGCTCTGGCCCAGGCGATGAGCATGGGTCGGGCGCGCGTCGAGCGCATCCAGCACCAGCTCGCGGCGGTCCACGTGACCCACATCGAAGACGGCGAGCGGCTCCCGGCGAGCGACAGTGACCCGACCGCGTTAACCATGCGCAACGAGCTCCAGCAGCACGTCACGGCGGCGCTCGCGACCCTCCCAGAGAAGACCCAGACGCTCCTAAGCCTCTATTATTACGAGGGTTTATCCTATCGCGAGATCGGCACGGTGCTCGGCGTGACCGACTCGCGCATCTGCCAGCTGCACACCCAGGCCATGCAGACCCTGCGTCGTCGCTTGGCACATCTGCGCTAACGCCTAAAGTTTTACCCACAAGCGCCGTTCATCTTCTTGATGGCTACCAAGCTCTCGAGAAAAGACGTCGCAGCCACATGGAGCCCATTGCTATCGGCGGTCGGCGAGCCCGCGACCCGCACGCGCCAAGGGCGGCGAAACGTCGTCGAGCGCCAACGCCGCATCGCCCAGCTGCGTGAGCTCGTGGCCGCGGGCGCCTACAAGGTGAACCTCGAGCACCTCGCCGCGGAGCTCATCCGTAGGGGTGGCCTCATGCACGGCTCCGACCTGAAGGCCGTCAACTAAAGCATCGCGTTCCCTAGTGCGAAAACGCGCACCCCGCGCGCGTGCATGGCGAAAAAGAGCCCACAGAGGGCTTAAGCCATGGATCCATTCGACCTCACGTCACCGACCGCGCTCCTTACGCATCCGCTCTACTCTCACCTGCCGGGGAACATGTGGCATAGCCCCTCGTCCCCCACGAGCGCTGCCCCACCGCCACCGCCGCCGCCCATGCGACGGGCCGACCTCGACACCGCCATCGTCGAGCTCGCCGATCGCTTCAGGGACGCCGGCTCGATCTCTCAGTCGAACCTGCGCGAGCATTTGGGCAAGGTGTCGCCAGCAAGCCAAGCGCTGCTCGAGCGGGCCTTGGAGAGACGGGCCGTCGGAGTTGCATTGCGCGCCGCGGTCCCCAATGACGGTGCCTTCGGCTTCAACGCACAGCGGCTGCAGGCTGGTGATCTCGCGAAGCTCAAGGCTCAGGTCCAAGGTGGTGGCGGTCCC
The DNA here is from genome assembly GCA_039809465.1 of Myxococcota bacterium. GTDB lineage: Bacteria > Myxococcota > XYA12-FULL-58-9 > XYA12-FULL-58-9 > JALHOP01 > JALHOP01. The sequence continues at coordinate 5,386 of JBDHVB010000130.1, read as the reverse complement.
GAGCTCGAGGCCGTGCGCAACGCCGTTGGCCTCGCCGACTGACGCGCCGCCCGCTCTAGCGGTCGATTGCCGCTAGGGAGCGAGCGACTCTTTCGGGATGACGTAGATCTCGGTCGGCTTGTCGACGATGACGTTGCTGTTGTCGGTCATGAGCATCACGTCGCCGTCCTTGTTCCAGACGACGCCTTCGAAGTTCGGCAGCGGCTGCACCAGCGGCAACAAGTCGAGCACCACCACCGCCGTGATGTCTTGCAGCTCGCCGTCCGCTGGTACGTCAAAGCGGACAAGACGGCCCACGCCGAAATGACGCTCGATGGCGAGCACCTGGATGCCGTTGTCGTCACGGGCGCGGCACTCGAATGACGAGAGCTTGCCGGCGTTGCTGGTGAGCCAGAGCTTGCCGTAGTTCCAGGCATGCGTGCCGAAGTCGTAGCGCGCGATCGGCGCGTAGCGGCGCCCCTTCTCGCTGACCACCACCTCGGTGCCGACCACGATGGAGCCGAGCGCGGCGCACATCGCTTCGATGCCATGGTTGATGCCGGCGCGCTGCCCCCAGGCGTTGTAGTCGAGCTCCACCTCGTCGGTGACGTGCGCTTCGTTCTCGGTCACCTCGACGAGCAGCAGCGCGTCTTCGCGGCGGCTGTGGTGCGTCTCGGTACCGATGGCGAAGTGGCCGGACGAGAGGAAGGCGAGCGCCTCGGTGTCGAGCCCTTTGCGCACACCGGTCAGCGGAATGACCTTGTCGACCTTGAAGCCCTCGGCGTCTTCGCGAAAGCGGACGAGCTGGCGCTGGCGCTCAGGCACCGCCCAGTAGGCACCAGTGGCATCGACGGCGAGACCCGACAGGCCTTCGACACCCGGCGCGGCGAGCGTGACGCGGCGGATGCCTTGCTTGGCGGCGGGCTTCGAGACCTCGAGGACCTTGCCCTCGGTGGCGCTCTCCGACTCGCGCGCGCAGCCCAGCACGCACGCCAAGAACAACATCGCCGCGACGCCACGGCTCGAGGGGGATGTGAAAACCACGCTCTCAGGTAGGGAAGCGCCGAGGGCCCGTCAAGTGCTGGTTTCCGCGCTCAACGCGGCGGCGAGCGCTTCGTAGTCCGCTCGAGCGTTGTAGAGCTGCGCCGATACGCGGAACCAGCGGCGTGACCACGACGGCCAGGTGAAGATCGGCACCTCGATGCCATGACGCGCGAAGAGCTCTGCTTGGAGTGAGTCGACACGCGCTTGGGCTGGCTGGGCTCCGCTCACCTCACGATGCCGCGGCAACGGCAAGGTCACGAGCGCGCCGAGCATGCTCTCGGGGACGGGCGGCGTGAGCGCGAGCGCCTCGCAGAGATACGCCCGGGCGGCGCGCGCGGTCGCACGGTTGCGCTCACGCACGGCGGACCAGCCACCGGGGAGCATCGCGCCCATGACCTCGATGGCCTTCGGCACCGCGAGGAAGCCGGTGCAGTCGAAGGTGCCTGGCCAATCGTGATCGCGGCGAAAGCCGGTCGTGTCGGGGAAGCCGCGGCTGATGACGAGCGGCTTGAAGCCTTTTTGGCGATCGCGGCGGACGTGCACGAACGCCGTGCCCTTTGGGCTACATAACCACTTATGGAGGTTGCCCACGTAATAGGCGGCGCCAATCGCCTCGATGTCGAGCTCGAGCATGCCCGCGGCGTGGGCACCGTCGACCAAGACGTCGATGCCGCGTGACTCGAGGCGCCCCACGAGCTTTTCGACGGGCATCACGACACCGGTCGGGCTGCTCACGTGGTCGAGGAGCACGAGGCGCGTCTGCGAGCTGGTCGCCGCCATGACGCGATCGATGACCTCCTCGGGCTCCGAGATCGGCAGTGGGATGTCGGCGACGATGAGCCGCGCGTCGAAGCGCTCCGCCAAGGCCTGCATGGCCATCCGACACGACGGATAGTCGTGATTGGTGGTGACGATCTCGTCGCCGGGCTCGAGCTCCAGGTTCTGGAGCACGAGATTTACCCCGGTGGTGGCGTTGGTGACGAACGCGAGATCATCGGCGTCAGCGTGCACGAAGGCCGCGAGAGCCTCACGGGCCCGCTCGAGCTCCGGCCCCACGTAGTGCAGGAAAAACTGTGACGGCTCGCGCTCCATGCGTGCCCGCAGCTCGCTCTGGTGATCCAGGACCGCGCGGGGAGTTGCCCCGAAAGCTCCATGGTTTAGGTAGTGAACCTTCGGATCGATCGTCCAAAAATCCCGCAGACCAGGCATTGACTCAGGCCAAATTGCTGTTGGGGTCATTTTCATCTCTTCGCGAATCGCTCTTGCGCTCCGCCCGTCAATGCCTAGAATCGCCCGCGCTGTACCACTTTCAGGAGATTTGAACGATGGCGGAGCAGAAACAGCGTGAAGTCGTGGTCGTGGGCTCGAAGCTCAAGGACGCCGTGAAGGCGCTCGGTTGCCAGAGCTCGGGTGACCTCGTCGAGGCGGTCTCGGAGAAGGTCCACGACATGATCACCGCGGCGGTCGAGCGTGCCAAGCAGAACGGCCGCGCTACGGTTCGTCCCTACGATCTCTAGTCGGACGCCGTCGGGCGTCTCTCCGCGAGGGGAGGCGCCGACGAACGTCAAACGCTTAGAAGGCCTCTACGGGGGCCTTTTTTGTTCGTGCCCGCTCACAGCCGCAGCGACGTCCAATCGATGACGATCTTGCCGAAGGTCTGGTTCCGCTCGAGGCGCTGATGCGCTTCGCGGATGTCGGTTGGGGCAATCAGGCTATCGACCACGGGTCTTAGCTCGCCGGTGGCGATCGCCGGGATCACCAAGCGCTCGAGCTGCCGCGCGAGGCGTACTTTTTCGTCGAAAGGGCGCGTCCGCAGGACCGTGCCGCGCAGAATGATGCGCTTCGCGAGCAGCCGGCCGAGATCGATCTCGGCGCTGGCGCCCGCGGTTAGCCCGACCAGGACGTGCCGTCCGCGATCCCGGAGCACGGTGAGAGTCGGCGGCAGGAGCTTTCCGCCCACGAGGTCGAGCACGACGTCGACGCCGTGCGGAGCGAGCTCTTTCACCTTGGTAGGCCAATCACCTTCCGTGATCACGCCGTCCGTAAGGCCTAGCGCCCTCGCCTTCTCGAGCTTGTCGTGGCTGCGCGAGGTGCCGATGACGCGGGCGCCGGCGCGTCTTGCAATTTGCAATGCCGCGGTGCCGACACCACTGCCAATTGCATGGATGAGCACGGTCTCGCCCGCGGCGAGCTGCCCCTCGTTGAAGAGCGCGTCGTAGGCGGTCATGAACGCTTCGGGGAGCGCGGCCGCCGCCGGGAGCGCGATGCCCTTTGGCGCGCGGAGCACTTCGGGGGAGCGCACCAGCAGATGCTCGGCGTAGGCGCCGCCACCGACCAGGCCCATGACGTGATCGCCGATCTTGAAATCGGTGACGCCCCGCCCCACTGCGTCGATGACGCCGGCGTACTCGAGGCCGAGGACGTCGGTCGGTGAGCCCTTGGGGGGCGGATAGAGACCACGGCGCTGCAACAGATCGGCGCGGTTCAAGCCACTGCCGTGCACGCGGACGCGGACCTCGTCGCCTTCGGGCTCGCGGGTCGGGCGCTCCTCGAGGCGGAGGACGTCGACGTCGCCGGGCTTGTCGAAGACGATGGCGCGCATGCCGGTGCCGCCTTTGAGCCCGTTACGGGACGCGAAGGCCATGACCGCGGTGCGCAAGAAGCGCCGGTGGCCCCCTAGGGTCTTCACGCAGACCAGCTCGCCGCTCTCGGTCCAGCGCTTCACGGTGGAGGGTCCGACACCGAGCGTTTCGGCCACTTCGCCACTCGTTAGGAGGTCAGTCTCGTCGCTCACCGGTCGAAAAATGGGCGTTTTGGACGTTTCTGTCAATGCAGGTGGATTGACAAAGCGGGCCGAAAACTCAAAGGTTCGCGACCATGCGCGTCGTCGTGAGCGGTGCCACGGGGTTTCTTGGTCGAGCGTTGGTGACACGGCTGGCGCGTGACGGTCACGAGGTCGTCGCGCTGGTGCGCTCGCCGCGAGCGGCGGCGGACAAGCTCGGCGGTGGCGTCGGCATCGTCGCCATGCACGATGAGGCGGCAGTATTGTCTTCTATGGCGGACACAGACGCGGTCGTGAACCTCGCGGGCGAGTCGGTCGCCGGAGCCCGCTGGAGTAACAAGCGCAAGCAAGAGCTGCGCGACAGCCGCATCGCGGTCACGCGCATGCTCGTCGAAGCGGCGCGACGCGTGGGGTCGAAGGTCTTCGTGTCCGCTAGCGCGGTCGGCTACTACGGGGACACGGGTGACGAAGCGCGCGACGAGAGCGCCCCACCCGGTGACGATTTCCTCGCTCGCTTGTGCGTCGACTGGGAAGCCGAGGCGTCGCAGGCGCAGGCGTTTGGGGCGCGCGTCGTGCTCGCGCGCTTCGGCGTCATCATGGGCCGAGGTGGCGGCGCCTTGAGCACCATCCTGCGCCTCTTCAAGAGCGGCGTCGGCGGTAAGCTCGGCGACGGCCGCCAGTGGTTCTCGTGGGTGCACATGCACGATGTCTGCGAGATCGTGGCGGCGGCATTGACCGATGAACGCTATAGCGGTGGAATCAACGTCACCGCGCCGAACCCCGTGACCAACCTCGAGCTCACCAAGACCGTGGGCGCGGTCCTCGGCCGGCCAACGATGATCACGACTCCGAAAATCGCCTTGAAGCTCGCACTGGGGGAGGCGGCGAGCGCGGTGCTCGCCTCGCAGCGCGTCCTGCCGGGGAAGCTACGGTCACTCGGGTATGAGTTCGCGTTTCCGGAGCTCGAGGGGGCGCTGCGCGAGATTACGGAGGAGCGGCACGAGGGGGAGTAGAAGGCGGGGGGCTTTGGCCTTCGGCAATCGGCTTTCGGCTTTCGGCTTTCGGCCATCGGCCATCGGCCATCGGCTTTCGGTCATCGGTCATCGGTCATCGGCAAAAAAACAAACACGCGCGACCGCCACCACACTCTCCGCCAACGCCCGCGTGTCGTACCCGCCCTCCAGCACGAAAGCGACCGGGGTCTCGCCAGCACGCCTCACGATCCGCTCCGCCATCGCGGCATACCCCTCCGTGCTCACCTCGCAGCTCGCCAGCGGATCACGGATGTGCGCGTCGAAGCCAGCGCTAACGATGACGAGCTCGGGGTCGGTGCGCGCATAGAAGTCACCCAGCGCCTCATCGATCGCGGCCAAGAATTCCCGGTCGCCGCTGCCGGCAGGCACCGGACAGTTGAGGGTCATGCCAGCACCATCCCCCTCCCCACTCTCATCCCGCGCGCCGCTGCCGGGATAGAGCGGATACTCGTGCACGCTGAAGTAGCCGACCGTGCGCTCCCCATAGAAAATGTCCTGAGTCCCGTTCCCGTGATGCACATCCCAATCGATGATGAGCACACGCTTG
>JBDHVB010000129.1:0-16085 GCA_039809465.1 Myxococcota bacterium | reverse complement strand
CCTGGCAGCGGGCGGCAAAAAGCGGCAACCCGCCGGCGAACGCTCCGATAAATCGTCCGATGAACTCACGAATCGACACTCAGGGCCGTGTATCGATCCTCGAGCGCCAGCCCACGGCGGCCCCCAGCATCACGCCCGAGCCTGCGCTCGGCAAGGGTCAGCTGGTTCCCCAGGGCCCGCGCCCTGTCGTGCAAAGCGGCCCGTTCAAGGGTCTCGACGCGATGGACGTCGAAGCCGCCGGCCTGAACACCAAGAAGTGGATCGGCCTCGAGCCGGTCGCCGCCGAGCTGAAGCCCGGCATCGTGAACAGCGTCTTGCGGCGTGCGCTCACCGGCGTCGCGCGCGGCCTGTTCTCGCGGGTCTACGACGTGCAAGTCGACAAGGACGACCGCATCGCGACCGACATCGCCATGTACGGCCCCATCAAGGGCGCGCTGGTCCTCCTCACCTCGCACACCGGCCTCGATGATCCGGGCCTCGTCTACAGCAGGATCGCGCCGTACTTGCCGTGCCGCCCGGTCGGCACCGAGGGCCTGTTCACCGACCAGATCCTCAAAGCGGCTTTCAAGGCCGCGGGCGCCTTCTCGGTGCCCGAGACCACCACCCCGCTGGGCATCAAGAGCGAGATCGACTTGCTCGCCGTTCAGATCAGCAGCGCGCTGCGCCGCGGCGAGAACGTCGGCCTGCACCCCTCCGGACGCCTCATCGTCGGCAACCAGGAGATCATCGGCTCGAAGTCACTCATTCAGCGCGTCCTCGAGCTCATGCCGGACGCGCGCCTCATCAGCGTCAACACCGAGGGCATGAACGGCAGCCACCTCTCGCACGCCGGCAAGCACCACTACAAAACGAGCTTCGTCAGCGACATCCTCCACAACCTCAAGCACCCGTGGCAGACCGGCTTCAAGCTGGTGAAGCAGCGCCGCATGGTCGACATCGAGATCCGCGACGTCACCGAGGCTTTCAAGGCCGAGAAGGGCACGGTCGCGCAGAACCAGGTGCTCGAGAAGATCGCGAACCGCCCGCACAAGTATTGGGGCGTGCCCAACCCGGCGATCCACGTGCCGATCCGTGGTGACGACAAGTCCGGCGAGTACGTCTACCCCGCCGAGGCCCCGAAGCAAGCCGCGTCGACCAACGTCATCGTCGACCCCACCCAGGTGGCGGAGATCACCGCGTCCGTCATCGCGCACATCGCCAAGCTCGCCAAAGTGGAAGAGTCGTCCATCAAAGCGACCGACCACCTGGCCTATCTCGACATCGACAGCCTGGCGCTCCACAACGACGTCATCGGCTGGGTGAACAAGACCTTCGAGCGCAACTTCCTCACGCCCGAGGGCTTCACCACCGTGCAAGACGTCATCGACGGCGCGACCGGCGTGCTGTCCGCGACCGCGGGCATCGAATGGAAAGACGTCAGCGATGCTTACGTGAAGCAAATCGCCGAGACAGGCACGGACGCCATCCCGGCCGAGTCGCGCAGCATCGTCGACTCCTTCGTGAAGCAGCTCATGCAGAACCCGAAGCGCATCGTCGCGGTCGACGAGGTCGTCGGCGAGTACACCTTCGAGGACCTCGCGGTACTCGTCGGCCTGCTGCTCCCCGAGATGCGCAAGATCCCCGGCGAGCACGTCGGCTTGCTCTTCCCCAACTCGGTCGCGAGCACGGCGATTCAGCTGGCGCTCGGCTTCGCCGGCAAGTCGTCGTCGATGCTCAACGCGCAGTGGAACGATCAGCAAAGCAGCTCGGCGATGAGCCTCGCCGGCGTCGACGCCATCCTCACCGCGCAGGGCGCGCTGCGTGCCTTGAAGGGCAAGAAGGAGATGGACGACGCCGAGCGCGTCGCCAAGGGCACCCTCACCCCGGAGCAGGTCGCAAACGATCCGACCAACACGCCGTTCCCGACCATCGAGGAGAAGTTCATCGTCATCGAGAGCTTCCTGCGGCAGATCCCGCTGATGCGCGTGCTCGACAAAGGCGTGCTGCGCAAGAACAAGCTCAAGCGCGACCTCTTGAAGATCGCCGAGAAGCTGAACGGCGCGAACGAGACCGCGAACCTCTTCACCAGCGGCTCGACCGGCAACCCGAAGGGCATCTCGTACCGTCACGAGCAGGTCATGCAGAGCTGCAACGCGCTCGCCAAGGCCTTCCAGCTGCAGACCAACGACGTGCTCTTGCACCTGGCGCCGAGCTTCCACCTGGTCGGCTTCACCGCCGGCAACATGGCCAACATGCTGGGCATCACGACGGTCAACGTGCCGAACCCGCGCCAGCCCGCTATCGCGGCCGAGCTCTGCAAGCGGCGCGGCGCCACCATCACCGTCGGTACGCCCTCGCTGCTCAACGCCGTCGCCAAGGCGGCCGGCCCCAACGGCTTGCCGATGCTGACGCGCATCGTGGTCGGCGCCGAGCCGCTCACGCCGGACATCGAAGCGAACCTGCGCAAGGCCGCGCCCAACGCCCAGATCATCCAGGGCTACGGCATGACCGAGACCGGCGTCACTTTCGTGGAGCGCTTCGATCCGAAGAACGCCGACGACCGCTCGCTCGGTGAGCCGCTCGAAGGCGTCGAATACAAGCTCGTCGACCCGAGCGACCTCACGCGCGAAGTGAAGCAAGGCGAGGACGGCATCATGCTGGTGCGCGGCCCCGCGGTGGTCACGCCGGAGCTGGGCTTCATGGGCGAGACCCCCGAGGACGCCTTCACCAAGCTCGACGGCAAGGACTGGTTCGTCACCGGCGACATCGTCCGCGAGAAGGTCATCGAGGACGCGGAAGGCGTCTCGCACACGGTCGTGAAGTTCATCGACCGCGCCAGCCGCTTCTCGAAGATCAACGGCGAGCGCATCGGCCACAACACGCTCGAGCCGCCGATCGCGGCGCTCCTCCCCGAGCCGGCCGACGGCGGTCCGCGCGTCTTCGTGGTCGAAGGCCCGATGAACGACGCAGGTCAGCCGACGCTCGTCGCCTACGCGGTCCCGGGCCGCGACAAGGACGGCAAGGCCACCGACAAGAACGGCCAGCCGCTCACGTACGAGGTCGTGCGCAACGCTCTAGCGGACGCGTTCAACAACGATCCGAAGTTCAACGTCGCCGAGGTGCGTTTGGTGCAGAGCATCGAGCTGCTCGGCACCGGCAAGGTCGCGCTGTCCCTCTACAAGAAGGCCGGCAAGCAGCCGCACGACGGCGAAACGCTGAAGCGTTAGGAGCTACGCGTATGGTTTGGTCGCAGCGAGCGATGGCCGCTTTTGCAGAGTGTCGTTCCAAGCAGACAAGCGAGGGAACGATTGGCGCAAGCTCGGCTCGATTCCCCGGAACTCGAGCCAGCTCATCATGCACGCAATCGCAACCGACCCGAGATCGATCTCGGCCGGCTGACGATCGATGGTGGACTCGAGCTCGCTGAGCCCCTGCGCCACCTTGAGCCGCTGCCCCGCGATCCACGGCTGCCAGGCGAGCTCCGGCGGCCGCATGGCGGTCTCGTAGCGCACGAGGATGCCCGCGTCGACGACGCCGTCGGCGAGCGCTTGGGTGCGCAGGATCTGCCAGCGCGCGGCCCCCGAGGCCGGCAAGAGCTTGCCGCGGCCATGCACGGCGTCCAAGTACTCGCAGATGACTGGCGAGTCGTAGAGGGCCGTCCCGTCGTCGAGCTCGAGCGCCGGCAGCTTGTTGAGCGGATTGGCGCGGCCAAGACTCGCGTCAGGCTCGTGCGGCGAGGTCGTCACCTGGAGGATTTCGCAGCGGTCGGCGAGGCCAAGCTCATGAAGCACGACGCGAACTTTGCGGACGAACGGAGAAGTCGTGGACGCGTACAAACGCATGAGCCGCGCCATAGCGCCCCACTGGGCGCGGGCGCAACGGCGGGACGCGCACTGGCGGCAATACCTCCCCCGCCTCCATCGCCCGAGGGGAGATCGCTGGTGTGAGGGGCGCGGACGAGCCCCTAGAGAATTTCGTCGCCTGCATCTCGTGCCTACGCGAGACACGCTAGCCTCGCCGCGCTCCTCGAAGCCCTGCGCGATGTTCTGGTCCACCTGTTGCGACAGACGAACCCCCCAGGTTTCGTCTACCGCGAACGGTGAAGGAGGGGCGGTGTCCGCTATGGCGTGGAGACTTTTCGCCGGGGAGTGGGTTTACGCCCGATGATACGTCGTCGTGGGAGGTGCGATGCTGCGCACGTGAACGGCATGGTCCGTTAGCAATACCGTTTACTCGCGCCGTTGCGGCTTGGAGCCGGGCGGAGTCGTGCGCTTTCGCGAGCTGCAGCGCCGAAGGTTGCTTTAACGGATCGGCATTGGTGCTAGCGGCGGTCGATCACGGTGCGGCAGCGGGTCTCGGCGAGGCGCAGCATGCGGGTGGTCTGCGCTTTATAGATGGGTTCTTCGTGCACACGGCGGGGCGCTGGAGCGTCCTCGGCGTTGGTCTCCGGAGTCGTGGTCAGCAGCTGGCAGACGTGGTCGATGGCGTCGCTGTTGTCGGCGATCCACTGTTCGACCTGCGCGAGGTGGCGATCCATGTTTTCGCGCGAGCCGTCGTCGAAGGCGCCAACACCGCGCTCGGGGTCGGCGGCGCTGCTGATGACGGGTGGGCTCAGGCGCACGTAGACGTCGCCCTTCTCGAGGTACTCGGCGACTTGCGCCTCGGCCATGCGCTCGGGCGTGCCGAGGGCGGCGCCGAGCATGTACGGCGCCCACTGGAACAAGCCCCACTTCGAGGATGCATCGCCGACGTTCGACGAGCGATCCTTACCGAGCCCCAGCGAGATGATGTTGAAGTATTGCGCCTCGGGGTTGCGGTGCTTGGCGGCCTGCGCCGCGATGAGGGTCGGGTTCGTCGCCCAGAGACCGCCGTCGAGGAGCTTCATCTTCTTCGCCGCCGGGCTATCGAGGGTGTCGAGGCAGCCTGGCGTGAAGACTGCGGGCACCGCCGCGGAGCCGCGTGTGACCTCGCGCAAGAGATGATCTTCCTTGCCTTCACCAACGGCCCAGCTCGTCAGCGCGACCGGCCCCAAGTCCTGCTCGTAGGCCGGGATGAGGAGGTCGACCTTGGCCTGCGACATGCGCGTGTCACCGAAGAACTCGCGGAGCAGGTCATTGAGCCCTTGGTCGGGATAGCGCGGCTTGCGGAAGAGACCGTTGAACGAGCGCAGCTGGTACCAGAGGTTACGCGAGAAGATTTGATTGCTGCGGGTGCGGAACAGCTCGACGGTTTGCTTCGCGGTCAGCGGCTCCGGCATCGCCAAGGCGCCGGCGAGGAGGCTCCCGCCCGAGGTGCCGCTCATCATGTGGAACAGCTCGGACGCGCGCTTGCCGGTGCGCTGCTCGATCTCCTGCATGATGCGCGCCGCGCGCACGTCGTAGACACCGCCACCGTCGATCGCCAGCACGTTCACCGCGGTGCGCGCGGGCGCGGCGTAGAGATTGGCGCGTGGCATCGTGACGCCAGCGAGGAGCTTCTCGACGGACGAGCCAGTCTGCTGAAGCGGACCCTTGGGATAAAGGGTAGTGACGGGTGCGGTGGTGGAGAACGTCCCCACGGCGGCGCGTTGTACGGGTTGAACTGTCATGCCAAAGCTCGTTGATCGGTGATCAGATAGATGTGTGACGGGAAGGTACCTTCCTTGGGCCGGACCGTGGCCTTGCGCAGGATACGCTCCGGAGGCAGCTCGACTTGCACCAAGCGCAGCACGTCGATGACGCCAGCGCCGTACAAGTGAAGCTGGTCATCGGGGACGCCGCGGACGGCGCGCGCCGAATGCTGCAGGCAGTACTTGAAGGCCTCGACGCGCATCCACCGATCGCTATAGCGGTCAAGTGCATCCCCATGATGCTCGACCCATAGCGCCGCGGCGGCAGCGGTGAGCGGTGTCGCGTAGCTCGAGCCTTCGCTCACGAAGAAGCCGTATGACGAGCCGCCAGTGACGACGTTGTGATACGTGTACGGCGAGACGATGTCGTACGCCGGCGCCAGGATGTCGAGCGACGGCGACGCGTGCGTGAAGTACCACGGCGTGTCGTCGTGCATGGCGCACCCCACCCCGATGGCCATGGGTGACGTGGCAATCCGCGAAAACGAACGGCGTAGCGGCAAGAAGTGCGAGCCCGCCGCGGCGCAAACGATGACGCCTGCTTCGTAAGCCTTGGTGAGCGCCTCATCGACGCTCTTCGGCCGGAAGGCGATGAGGTGGCTCATGGTGATGACTTTGCAATCGTTCGCGATAGCGTCGTCGAAGGCGCGATTCATCCGGCCACCGTGGATCGACACGATGGAGCGCGAGATGCGGTAGGGAATGAGCCGCGCGTCGGGTAGCACGCCACCGGGCGCCGGCTGACCGTCGTCGCGCGGGACCGATGCGTCACCCAAGATCATGTACGCGGTCGAAGTGCCATGATTCGGCCAGATGGCCGGCGGGATGGCGCGCTTACCACCGAGCGGTCCGACGAAGGGCAGCTCTCCCATCGCGGGCCCCACGCCGAGCATCGAGAGCCACGGACGCTCCACGGGCCCCATGAAGTCGCGGCCGAGAGCGCGATCCTCCAGCGGCCAGTGCGTGATGGCTGGATGCTGGGTGAGCCCGCAGTCGACCTGGGCGATGCGCGTGCGCATGGCGCCGGGGGTGTACTGACCGTTGGCCGCGGCGTGGGCGCGCGCTTCCCGGAAACGCATGCTGTCGATGAACCAGTCGTGCGGTGGGGGCGGCAGCACCTTGTCGTGCTTGCGCTTGCGGTAAACGACGGGCGGCGGGACGGGGACGAGCTCACCCGCGGACACCGGCTCACACAACGGCGGCAACGTCGGCGTTGGACGTTCGAGCTCGAGTGTTTTCGCCGACATCGTCATGTGTCGATCAGGATTTCGTACGAATACGCGAGGAGTTGCGCTGGATCTGACGCCAACGCGTCATCGGGACACATCCCCGTACGACACGGTGTCACTGACATGGCACCAGGACCAGGAGACTCCAGCACGTCAGCTCCCGATAACGCGGCAAGTAATGACTCAAGCACTTGGGGATAAGCACGCCGTGCCGCGAACCTCGACCAACCTCGAAGGCGCGCCCGCGTCCGCAACGCCAGTGACGCAGCCGATCTTGCCTGTGCTGCCCAAGTCTTCCCCCACGCCGTATACAGCCGCGGGGGCAGCGGCTGTCGCGCAATCGAGCACTCCGCGGCTCAAGTCTTCCGCCGTCCAGCAGCGCAGCTTGGGCTGGACCGAGTACACTCCGGGGGACCTCGTTTATCGACAAGGCCCGGCGTACGTAAGACCCGCGGAAGAGCAGCGCGCGAGCAGCATTCAGCCGACACCGGACACCTTCAAGCGCGACGGGCGTTGGGTACGCGTCCCGCTGAGTCCCAGGGGCCTCTCGCATCTCGCCGCTGAACAAGCGACCTGGGACCGCGTCCCATCGACCTTCGGCGTCCCGGGCGGCATCCCCATCCGCAACATTGGCTCGATCCTCGACGACACCTGGCACGCCCTCGGCAGCAAGACACGCCCCGCCATCGTTTACGTGATGGCCAAGGGCGTCGATTGCTTCGCGCATGCCGCGGTAGCGTACCGCCGGCCGGACGGCGAGCTGACCTTGATGAACATCGTCGGCAAGGTCGGCCAGCAGCTCTGCAACTTCATGCCGCTCGAAGAGTACCTCTTTGGCGTGAACGAGCTGACGCACTTCAACGAGCACGGCATCGAGATGAAGCGCCCGGCCGAGCTCGGCGGCCCGTGGAAGAACCCCGAAGGCGGCGCCTATCACCGCGACCACGAGCTCTTCGTCATCTGGGATTGGCCCCAGGAAAAGCTCGACGCCATGCACGCGTACTACGAGGAAGTGAACCGCCGGCAGCGTGACCGTGGCCTCGATGGCTCGCGCTTCCGCCTCATCGCCGGTGACTGGCGTGATTGGTACGACCGCCTGACGGGTCGCGATCTGCGTGAGAGCGGCAACTGCTCGGTCTGGACGTCACGTGGTCTGCAGGTCGCGGGCGTCGTCGATCACTTCTCGATGTGGCCCAAGGAGACCGCGGTCCGTATCTTGAGAGGCATCGGCCGTGACGATCCCGACAACTTCGACATCGTCTCGGTCCCCTGGATCACGCACGCACGCCGCACACACCAGGCGGATGCGCGGCTCATCGCGAAGCTCCCCTTCGTGCCAAAGAAGCTGGACTACTATCCGCCCAAGACGACCATCATGATCGCCCCGACCCAGCTCCTGAGCGACAGCCGGCTCACGAACCTGTCCCTGCGCGCCGCCGCCAGAATCGTCGTCGACCCAGGCACGACCGTGGGGCACATCGAGCGCCAAAGCCGAGCGCTTTCGCGGCTTTAGAGCGTCCATCAAGCACCTTGGCTCGCCTGGCCGTCCGCGGCCCTCTTCGAGCCCCCCGAGCCCGCCGTGACCTCACGTTGGGCCGGCCTGCTTTTCCGCAACGACTCCGCGGGACTGCCGATATCCAGGACGAAGGAAACGAAAAGGTCGCCGTGTTGTACTCAACGCCTCAAATCAAGCCGCGCCGCGATGACCTCGTTGAGGAAGCCGCGCAGAGCGGGGACGCCATCGAGGCGGGCCCGCGCCTTGGTTTCGCCAGGGCCGATCTTGATGGTCCAGGCGTCTTTGCCGGCGTGGGCGAACATGTCTTCGTCGGTGCGGTCGTCGCCAGCGGCCATCACGAAGTCGGCCTTGGTGAGGCGGGCCAGATCGCCGAGGGCGCCGCCCTTGTGCACGCCAGCGGGACGGACCTCGAGCACCTTCTTGCCGTGGTGCAGCTCGACGTTGTCGGGCAAGTGCTGGCGCAGGCGCGCGGCCAGCTCGTGCGCGGCGCGCTCGCCCTCTCCGGGGTCGGCGTTGCGGTAGTGGAACGAGAAGGACGTGGCCTTGCTCTCGAGCATGGCACCGTCCGTCATAGCGACAGCTTCGGCGAGGATGGCGCGAGCCGTGGGGAACCACGTGAGGGCGCTGGGCGGGACACGATCGACGAACACGCTGCCGGGCTTGCGATGCGCGCCACCATGCTCGGACACCAGGTGAATCGGCAGGTGGCCAAGCCACTTTTGCAGCGTCGGGGCGTCGCGCCCGCTCACCACCGCGACGGTGACGCTTGCCGCAATCGCGGACTCGAGCATGCTCAGCAATTCGCGGGTCGGCGCGGCGAGCTCGGGCTTGGCGACGATCTCGGCCAGGGTGCCGTCGTAGTCGAGCACCAACAGCGGCCGCTGCGCGCGCGTCAAAGCCTCGCCGCAGGCCTTCTTCCAAGCCGTTCCGTCAGCACTATTCACGGTCGCTCTATGAACTGGGGAGACCATCGGACTCCGGGTGCCACCCGCGAGAAGTATCAATAGGGAGACTACCCGTGCGTCTCGACATTCTTCAATCAGGAAAATCCGCAAAAGCCGGCCCCACGGGCGACGTCGTGACACCTGCCGCCGCCCAGAAAGGCGGTAGCACACAGGCGTCCATCGCCAGCGGCTACGATGGCGCCACGGGTCGCGCGCGGCCGGTCGCCGCACGCGCGGCAGGCCAGGTCCATTCGCCAAAAGCGTTGGCGCAAGCTTCCGCGAAGCGACTCGCCGACCAAGTCGCGACCGCCAAGACTCCGGAAGAGAAGCTCAGCGCCATCAAGCAGCTGGGCCAGCTCGCCGACAGCCACCCCACCGAGGTGCGCGAAGCCCTACGCTACGACGTCGGCCCCTCCAAGCACACCTTGAAGGATTACGAAGTCGAGCTGGCCAAGAGCCTGGGCAGCGAAGGCGCCAAGCTCTACATGGACCACCTGTACGCCATGGCAGACAAGCTGAAGGCCGCAGGCACGCCGAAGGTCTTCCTCATCAACGCCACCTTCCAGGGCGGCGGCGTTGCCGAGATGTTCCAAACGCAGGGCCAGATCCTGCAGCAGCTCGGCATCGAGATCGAATGGCAAAAGACCTGGGACCACGACGGCGCCTACGGTGAGATTGGCCGGAAAGCGTTTGACGCCTTCCAGGGTGGCGGTACCGTCATCACCGACTCCGAGCACGCGCAGTGGGCCGAACACAACGCTCTCTTGGTCCGCATCTATCAGAGCGCTTTCGCGGACCCGAAGGTCGGCGCCATCTTCCTCGAAGATCACCACGCGGTGCACTTCATCCCCGCTATCAAGAAAGCCGATCCCGACAAGCGCATCATCTGGCGCAGCCACGTCGACATGGCGGGCGTGCTCGAGGGCAAAAAGGCCGGCCAGAACCTCTGGCAGAAGACCATCCTACCGAACATCGAACAGCTCGGGGCCAACGACGCGGTGTTCTTCCAGCCCGGCAGCGTTCCGAATCGCGACGCACTGAAGTGCAACGTCTTCGTGTGCCCTCCCGGAATCGACCCGCTCGCGCCCAAGAACCAGCGCCTGAGCGCCGAGCGCGCCCGCGAGATCCTGAAGAAGGAAGTTCCGAACATCGACTTCAACTTGAAGTACCTGGTCACCGGCGGCCGGTTCGTCGCCTTCAAGGGTAATGTGCTGGTGCAGCGCGCCTTCCTCTCGGTGGCCAAGGACTATCCCGAGATCGGTCTGTTCACGTTCGCCGGCATCGGTAGTGGTGACGGCCGCAAGGTCCGTGAAGCGGCCTTGTATGACGCGTCGCTCAAGGAATTCCCGGACGGCGCGAAGCGCTGCCTGCGCATGGATGACCGCAGTAGCGAACAGATCGGCGCGGCCTACAATCTCGCCGGTCAGTCCGAGCTGCCCTACGTCGCGGCTTCGGTGCGCGAAGGCTACGGCATGGTCGGTGACGAAGCTGGCCGCCAGGGCGCCGTGCCCATGACCACCAAGCAAGGTGGCTTCTCGCGCTACGGCGAAGAGCCTGAGACCGACGCATTTTCTGTCGCTATAGCGGACATTGCGAGCCACATCGACGACCCGACGACCATGTACCAGCTCGTCGACGGCAAGGTCGTACCGAGCCCCGAGGCCCGTGCCATCGAGGAGCGCATCGCCGCAAAGCTTCGCGAGATCTTCGACGCGAGCCGTAACGACACCGAGTATTCGGCGCGCTACAAGAAGGCAGCCGAGATCGCCGAACGCATCACCCTCGAGCACTCCTCGCCGGTCATGGCGCGCAACTACCTCGCGGTGGTCGCGGCCACGCCCACGCAACTCGAGATGGCCAACGAGCGCGTGAAGGCGCAGGGCGCGGCACACGTTGCTTGCGTCGCCGACGTGATCGGCGAGCACATGTACGGCAACGCCAACGCGTCAAGTCGACCTTCGTAACCGAAGCGCTGGTGGTGACTTGCCTGCTCTTCGGCGCGGCGCGCTCCCAACAGCCGCGCCGGCCACTAGGCTGGAACGAGCGGCCTCAATACGACTTCGAGAAGAGCACCCGCCGCTTCGACGGCTTCCCCGTAAGCACGCACTTGCCGTCCTCGGCCGGCGCGTCGAGCGGGATGCAGCGGATGGTGACCTTCAGCTCTTCCTTGATGCGCGCCTCGGTCTCCGCGGTGCCGTCCCAGTGCGCCATGACGAACTTCGAGTCCTGGCCGTCGAAGGTCTTCTTGAAGGTCTCCCAGTCGTCGACGCGCACGGTGTTGTCGGCCAAGCGTTGCTTTGCGCGCTCGAAGAGGCGCTTCTGGAACTCGTCCATGAAGGCGGTCGCCCAGGCGGCGAGACCTTCGCGTGAACGGAACTCCTTCTTCTCGGCCAAGCGATCCTTGAAGGCGACCGAATTCTTCTCGATGTCCTTCGGGCCGATCTCGATGCGCAGCGGGACGCCCTTCTGCTCCCACTCGAAGTACTTGAAGCCGGGCTTGTAGTCGCGCGTGTCGAAGACCACCGAGAGCCCCGCGGCGCGCAGCTCCTTGGCGATGGCTTCACCGTGCTCGCGCACCACGCCTTCGTCGGCGCCCTTACCGTAGATCGGCACCACGACCACGTGCACCGGCGCGAGCTTCGGCGGCAGCACCAAGCCGTTGTCGTCCGAGTGCGACATGATCAGCGCGCCGATGAGCCGCGTCGAGACGCCCCAGCTGGTCTGCCAGACGTAGTCCTGCTGGCCTTCCTTGTTCTGGAACTTCACGTCGAACGCCTTGCCGAAGTTCTGGCCGAGGTCGTGCGAGGTGCCGGCTTGCAGCGCCTTGTTGTCCTGCATCATCGCTTCGATGCAGAACGACTCGAGCGCGCCCGCGAACTTCTCGCTGTGCGTCTTGATGCCGCGGATGACCGGCATGGCCATCCACTGCTCGGCGAAGTCGCCGTAGACGTGCAGCATGCGGATGACCTCTTCGCGCGCCTCTTCGTGCGTCGAATGCGCGGTGTGGCCCTCTTGCCAGAGGAACTCACCCGTCCGCAAAAACATACGGGTGCGCATCTCCCAGCGCATGACGTTCGCCCACTGATTGATGAGCAGCGGCAGATCGCGCCACGACTCGATCCAGCGCGCGAAGAAGTGGCCGATGATGGTCTCCGACGTCGGGCGGATGACGTAGCGCTCCTCGAGCTCCTTGCCGCCTGCGTGGGTCACCACCGCGAGCTCGGGGGAGAAGCCCTCGACGTGCTCGGCCTCCTTCTTCAGGAAGCTCTCGGGGATGAGCAGCGGGAAGTAGGCGTTCTGGTGACCGGTGGCCTTGAACATGTCATCGAGCGCCCGCTGGATCTTCTCCCAGATGGCGTAGCCGTGCGGCTTGATGACCATGCAGCCCTTGACGACCTCCGCCGGCTCGGCGAGCCCGGCTTGGCGGATGACGTCGAGGTACCAACGCGAATAATCTTCGGCGCGCGGAGTGATGCGCTCGGGTTGCTTTTCTGCGGACATGCGCGCCCGTGTAGCGCGCGCACGCCCGTCTCGTCCACTCCCTTAATCCCTCAAGGGCGAAGGCTGTCGGGCACCACTTTGGCGATGCTCGAGCGCACGACGGCGTAGGCGAGGTCGCCGGCCGGCCCGTGCTCCATCAGGATGTCACCCGTCGAGAGCCAAGCAGCGAGCTCGGCGTCGCTGCCGTGCAGGACGTACTCGTAGGGAGCCCGCGCCAAGTCGTCTTGCGTGGCCCTGTAGAGCGGGTTGGCGCCGGCCATGCCATACACCCCGCCGACGTAGAGCGGGTTGTTGTAGCCGACATAGAGCGGATTGTTCGCCACGGCGTAGAGCGGGTTGTTCGACGCGTAGAGCGGGTTGGCGCCAGCGACGGACGCGTCGGCCCGGTCGATTCGCGTCGAGCGATCGACCTGGAAGCGAGCGTTGGCGCTCCCATCATCGGCGGGGCCATCCCCACACGCGACTGCCATGACACACCCGAGCACACCGAGGACTTGGGGGATTATTTTCATGCCCCGGTCATGAAGCAGGAGACATGCCACGTGAAGTTGGGCGAAATCGTGTCGGTCCCACATCGTCTCCTCGATGACAGCGCTCCTCGCGTGGTGAGGAGAGTCCACCTCAGCTCGCGCAGGGCATGTGGGTCATTGGCAGGTCACGTCATCCACGTCGCAGGACACGATGGCGAGCGCGAAGGCGGCGCCGCTGACCGTGACGTCGTAGGTGCCCGCGGCGAGCGTCGCGTGCAACACCGTATCGGCCGAGCCCAGGGACACACCACCGCTCTCGACCGCGATAGCGGCCGTCCCACTACGCGTCAACGCCAGGAAGCGCACCCTCGCCGAGGCCGAAATGCTCAGGCGATAGACCGTCCGCCCATCGGCGGCGTCGACGAACGGCAAGGCAGCAACCGCGAACGGCGCGACCTCGGTACCACTCCCTGGAAAGGCGCTGGCCGTGTCGGGCGCCTGTCCGCCATCGAGGACATTCTTGACGCGCGCCAATGCCTCGAGGCTGAGCAGATTGCGCACGTTGTAACCGTACTGCAGGCCCGCCTCGGTGAAGACACAGCCACCGAGCTCGACCCTCGGATGGACGCCGTCCCACAAGCCATGGTCCGGCAGCGGCAAGAGCTCGCGCCCGAAGTCGATGAGCGGGATGGCGCGGCTCTGCGCGATCATGCGGATGATGGCGTTCATCGTCGGCACGTTCCGGTAGCCGTTACGCGATTCGATGTACGGCGGGATGGTGTAGAGCACCGGCACGACGCCGCGCTGGATGAGCGCATCGACCAGAGCCTGCATGTGGCCGTGGAAGGCCGTAAAGCCCGTTGCGGCGTCGCTCGCCGTGAGGATGAGCGTCGCGTCGTTGGTGCCGTACTCGACGAGGGCGACGCGCGGCTTGATGGCGTCGTCTTCTCGCGTGAGCGGCGCCGGTGTACCGGTGAGCGGATAGTCGGCGGTCGCGCCCCCCAGGGCGGCGTAGCTCGCGCGGTTGAACGCGGTCGTCGCGCCTTGGCACCACTCCTCGGCGCAGTTGGACGCGCCGCTGACGTTGGCGGCCCTGTAGAAATCGAGCGTCCCCTGCAGCGCATCCCGGCCCGCGAGATCGACGGTGCCACCGGCAAAGCACGACATGACCGCAAACGACTCGGTGATCGAGTCGCCGACCTTCATGAACATGTCGTCATTGCGATCGACGCCACGGCTGGCGATGGCCCGAATGTTGTCGGCGATCGACGTGGTGATGGGCGAATGAGTGCGGTCGGCCGCATAGCGGACACGCGACGTGGTCACGCCAGGTACGGTCTCGTCACCAGAACCGTTCTGCTCATGGCCGGGCGCGTTGGCGTCATCCGAGGCGCCACCACACGCCGCAAGCCCGATGAAAATGCTAAGGAATGCTATTCTCGTACCGCCCACCACGTCCTCCCGCAGACTCGCTGCGAGTCACACGGTGGGGACGATGGGTGGCGGCGTCCAGGGACGACTTCGTGCTTACGAGTGCGCTGCTCTCCAGTGCCGCTCGTACGTCTCGTAGGTGATGTTGGGGGAGGTGATGTCGCCGTAGCTCCCGCCCTTGTTGAGGCTGTCCGTGAGCCTCTGACGCTCGGGCGAGCCCTCGGGTGCTTCGGTCCAAGCTCTACGCAGCGCATCGAACTGCTGGCGGCTCAGATGCTGTCCGCTCTCGGCGGCAAACAAGGTCTGCCGGAACGAGAGCTCATTGGCGCGCATGTCGGTGTATTGGCCGAACGTCATGTCTGGATTCCGCAAGGCCGCGGCGAGGGAGTCGTTCTTGCCCGCGAGGCTCTCGAGGAAGGCCTCCCTGTCGTTGCCGATGCCCAAGAACCCCGCGCTGGTGCTCTGGAACGCGGTGCGCAGCTCGCTGAGCTCATTGCTCGAGAGGTGCTCGGCGGAGGGGCCACTGGGATTCACGGCCCGCTGGTAGACTTCCGAGATAGTAGTAGTCACAGCTCACCTCATTATTTGCCGCGTGGACGCAGCGTTGCACCGATGGGTTTGCTCGTACGCGACAAGCCCGCCGTTCGGTTGGGTCTCTCCAACGACTTGAGTTGATCGGCTGTCACTCGCTTGGCGCTGGCCTGGCGTTTTTGACGGGCGCCGTCTTGAACCACGTGGCCATCCAGGGTCTCGGCCAACGGCGCGAAGAGCCCCCGGCGCAGATGCTCGGCCGTGGCTGGTGAGCTCATCGGCCCCTGCAAGGTCGCGATCAGCACGGTGAGATCGCGCAGCCAATCGAGCAGGCTATCGGGCCCGAGCGCGCGGCCGGCGCCGAGCAGGCGGGTGACGTCGCTGTCCGCGATAGCGAAACTCTTCCCCTGACGGGTGAAGCAGGCCACGAGCTCGCTCGTGAGCGGGTGTTTCCCAATCGCGGCCGATCCCGCCTTCTTAGCCATTCCGGACAGCTTCTCCGGCGGGATCCGTGACTGTCAACTGCAGCACCGGCACTGCCGCCGGCGCGCGATCTGTTCTGGTCTCATGAACCCGGCTCGCATTGGCGGTGCGCGCTCTAGCCGAGCGCGCCCCCGCCCGATGATCATCCCGGTGTGCGTCCGCAGGCGCAGCCGGTCGCCGCGTTCGGCAAGCAGCTCTCGGTGCCTGGGTTGCAGTTGCAGTGCTTGTTGCCGGCCGGGCCGACGCAGAAGCGCGCGCCGTTCGGAGCGGCGGCGCACTCCGCGTCGCTGGTGCAGGTCGGGCCCGCTTCGCAGGAGCATGCCGCGCCTTGGCAGGCGAAGATCTTCCGCGACGGGTCCTCGATCGGCGAGTAGCAGATCGCGGTCTCGTTGC
>JBDHVB010000128.1:0-16266 GCA_039809465.1 Myxococcota bacterium | reverse complement strand
CCGAATAGCGCGTAGGTGACGTGGCCGCCGTCGAGCTGCGCGGCTGGGATGAGGTTCAGGGAGGTGATGAATAGGCCGTACCAGCCGGCTTCGGCGATCGGGTGCATGGCGATGTATGGCGCGCCGGGGTGGAAGACGCGGCGTAGGGCCGCGAAGAGCAGTGAGTCGCCGAGCACCAAGTCGGATGGGGGATGCGGGACGCCCGTCGAATGGGCGAGGCCCCAAGCGACCGCGGGCACCGCGAGCACTAGGCCGGCGTAGGGGCCCATGACGGCGATGTCGAGCAGCACCCCGCGGTTTGGTGGCTTGGAGCGCAAGAAGAGTAGGGCGCCGAGTGTGCCAGGCGTGTCGGTGCGGGGATGAAGAAGGGCAGCGTTTGTTTTACGCCGTGACGGCGTGCCGTGAGGTAGTGGCCCATCTCGTGGGCTAGCAAGATGCTCATGAGCGTTGCCGCGAAGGGGACGCCGGCGAACAGCAGGCTCGGGTCTTTGACGAGCGTGTCTACTTGCGTGACTGGGATGTGCATCGTCGCGACGGTGAAGCAGGTCACGACGAAGAGCAGCACGTTCACCCAAGCTCGGTGGTACTGCCCGCGCCGCCGTTTTGGCGTCGAGGGCACTTCCGATTCGGAGAGTGCTTTCGATGTGGAAGGCACTTCCGATTCGGAGGTTGCTTCCGCTGCGGCGGGCACTTCCGATGTGGAGGGTGCTGCCGATTCATCCGAGGGGCGAGCCCGCACGCGTCAGCCTTGGGGCTTCGTTGGGTTCCACACCTGGATGGTCGCGTCTTGAATGGTCAGCACGAATGGGTCGCGCTCGGTCTCGCCGATGGCGTTGAACTTCAGGACGCCGGTGACGCCCGGATGGCCGGGGAAGGCGTCGAGCGCTCGGCGGAGAGCCTCGCGGTCGGTGACCGAGCCGCTGCCCAGCAGCTGCACGAGCACGCCGCCGGCGTCGAAGGCTTGCGCGTCGGAGAGGACGGGCTCGGCGCCGGTCTTTTCGCGGAACGCCGACACGAAGTCGCGGACGCGCGCGTCGGTGCTGGCGGCGTAGAAGCCGTCGACGAACAACGATTGTTCGCAATAGCGTTCGCACTTCTCCGGCATCTGCGGCGTGTTCCAGGTGCTGCCGCCCATGAGCACGATCGACTTCAAGTTGCGCTCGCCGGTGGCGCGGCGCATGCGCTCGAGGCGGCGCGGGTCGTGCTCCATGACGATGTCCTCGTAAGCGAGCGCCGGGGCGATGAGGCTCAGGTTCTGCGGGCCGTCGGGGATGACGATGGCGTCGAAGTCGGTGATCGCCGGCAGGGACTTCTCCGCCTTCTCGATCGCTGACTGCAATCGCGGACCGGTCAGGCCCTTCTCACGCAGCTCCTGAATCGCCTGATAGTAGTCGTGACGCGCGCCACGGTAGTAGCGGCCGACCAGCTTGCTCGCTTGCTCGCTGAACGTGGTCTGATCATAGTCGTAGGCCTGCGCGGCGCGGATCTCGCCGCCCTTCGCCTCGACCTCGCGCCAGAAGGCGGTGGTGAACGCGATACCGTACGGCGTGCGCGGGTAGAGCAGGGCGAAGCGCTTCATGCCTTGCTGATCCATCGCCGCCTTGACGAGACCCTTGGCCTGCGCCTCGATGGTGAGCGCGGCGCGGTAGGTGTAAGCGCCCACTTCGGGGATGCCGTCGGCGTACGACAGGCTCAAGATCGGCACGCCCAGCTCCTCGGCCTTCTGCGCGGCGGCGAGCGCCGGCGCCGAGAACATGTCGCCGATGATGGCGATGGCGTTGTTCTTGATGACCAGCTCCTCGACCGCCTTGCCGGCGACCAGCGGATCACCCTTGCTGTCCTTCACGACGAGCTCGAAGCCCGCTTTGCCGAGCACCAGGTCCAGCGCCTTGGCGGCGCGCTCGCCGTACTGCTGGAACTTGCCGCTGAGCGGCAGCACCGCGCCGATGACCTTGGGGTTCACCTTGCTGCGGGCCTTCAGGCCGTCGATGAGCGTCTGCGCGCGCGGACCGTACTCGCTGGTGCCGAAGCGGCTGGTCACGAGCTGGGCCATCTCGTTCGCGTGTTCGTAATCGCGGACATGCAGGTACATCTTGGCGAGCTTGAACGCCATGGCGGCGCGCATGAACTCGTAGTCGGAGTCGTTCTGGTGCTTGCTCCAGAGCTGCTCGGCGTCCTTGAGCGACAGGCCGCCATCGACGGTCTCCAAGGCAGCTTGCTGGTTGCGCTGCTGCACGTAGAGCTCGACGGCGGACAAGCCTTGACCCGAGCCACGCAGCGCCTCGGCGAGCAACGCCTGCAAGCGCGCCTGGTCGGGGCCGCCCGCCTTCACCATCGGCTGCAGCACTTTCGCGGCGTCATCGTGTCGGCCGGCGGCGATCAGCAACCTCGCGTAAGGCTCGCGGATGCCGTCGACGCCGGGATGCGTCGGCCGGTAGTAGAGGAGCTTCTCGTAGTTGGCGATGGCCTCGTCGGTTTTGCCGGCCCGCTCGGCGTCGCGGCCGCGCGCGAGGTAGATCTCCGCCGCGGCGCTCGTGCCCGGGAGCTTTTGCACGACCTCGTCTTGCTTGCCGGCGGCGGCGAGCGCTTGGGCTTCCGTTTCTTCATTAGCGGACGGCGGCTTCGGGCGCTCGGCACCGGCGCCGTCGGGCGGCGGCACCTTCACCTGCTGGTTGGGGCGGGTGCAGCTCACCGCGGCGGTGAGCGAAAGGACGACGATGGCCAAACTGCGGAGCTTCATGGACCTCAACTCGCTACGTTCATGGACGGCCGCTTGGCGTTGAGCCGGGCCACCGCGAGCATCGCTGCTTCACGGCAAACTTGATCGGTGCTGCCGCGCGCCGCTTCGACGTCGCTGATGAGCGCGCTCAAGCTCAGGTCGGCGGCGGCCATGACGGCGCAGGTGACGAGCCAGGTGTCGCCGCTCGTCAGCAACGCCCTGACGCGCGCTTCGCGTGACAGGCGCGGCAGCTTGAACTCGCCGGTGGCGATTTCGAGCTTCTTCTCGACCGGAGTGTCGTCGACGACCGGGATCACCAGCTGTTTGTCGTCCTTCTCCAGGAGGTTGTCGAGAACCTCGATGGCGTTCCCGCGAACGGCGGCCTTCGCGCTCGCGAGATTCCTGATGGCGGCGTCGACCGAAGCGTCGCGGCCGAGCAGGGCGACGAGCCCCAGCAGGCGCTCGCGCGTGGTCCGCAGGCGATGCTTCAAGGCGTCGGCGAGGAGGGGAGAGGCGGCGCCCACGTCGTGCTCCGCGCCGAGCAAATCGAAGTAGCGGCGCGCTTCGTCGCGCATGGTCTTGCGCAGAGCCTTCACGTTCATGAGCAGGCGCGTGTCGGCCGCTTCGAGGCGCAGCAGCGCTTTGACGACGGCGTTGCGGATGCCTGGATCGGCCGAGTCGAGCTCGGCGGTCAGCGCCGCGACGCTCGCGTCATCGGTGAAGCGCGCGAGCACGCGCGTGGCTTGCACCCGTGCTTCACGCGGGCTCTTCTCGTCGGCGAGCAAATGCACCGCGGCTTCGAGGCCGCGCGGACCCACGCGCACCAACGCGGCGACCGCGGCACCTGCGAGGCGCGCCGCGCTCAAGGCTTCGACGAGCGCCGGGATCAGCTGCGGGCTCGCGAGCTTTCCCGCCGCGTCGATGGCGGCACGGCGCACGCGCGTGTCTGGATCCTTCAAGAGCGGCACGAGCGGCTGATAGAAGGTCGCGACGCCGACCTCGCCGAGGATCCAAGCGGCGCGCTCGCGGGCACGGTAGTCCTCGCTCGTCGCCATCGCCTTGAGCTCGCCGGCGCTGCGGATGACGCCGTCGAGTCCGCCATGGCGGATGAGGCCAGACACCGTCGCGGCGCGTACCGCGACGTCTGGATCGGTGAGGAGCGGTGAGACGCGGTCGGAGGCCTCTTCGCGCTGGATGGCGGTGAGCGCTTGCACGGCGGCGGCGCGCACCATCGGCTCGGCGTCGTCCAGGCGCAGCGCGATGGCGTCGATGCTCTCTTGCTTGTCGGGCGTCGCCGCGAGCAAGCGCAGCGCCGCCACGCGCACGTCGGCCGAGGAGTGCGACAAGAGCGCGGTGATCTCGCCGTAGACCGACTCACGCGCCCGCGGCGGCACGGACCCCAAGAGCTCGAGCGCGTGCAGCACGTCGCCGATGCGCGAGCCTTTCATCGCGGCCGCGAGGGTCTGCAAGGTCGACTCGTCCTTCACCTCGAAGCTCGCGTTCGCGAAGTCCAGGCGGCGCTGCTCGAGCGTCTGCACCAAGCTCTGCACGTAGACGCGCCGCAGGCGCACGAGGAGGGTGAGCCAACCCGCGAGCAGCAGCGCGACACCCCAGGCGAGCGTCGTGCTGTCGACCTTCGGCAGCCCCGCGAGCGCTGGGATGAGCTTCTCCAACGAGCCGACCGCCGCGGCGAGCAACAGACCCGCGGCGCCGACGGCGATGGGCTTGAGCACGCCGTCGATGAAGGTCTTGGCGCGGCCGCGCATGGCTGGTGGCAGTGGCAGATAAAGGAGCTGCACGGTGCTGTCGTTCACCGTGTAGCGCAGCGAGTTCTCGGCGCCCTTGGTGAACACCACCATCGCGAGCGCGGGGAGCAGCGGCACGAGGCCGAGGCCGATCGAGCCAAGGAGCAACGACGCCGGGAGGATGGAGAGCGCGACCAGCAAGCCGCCGCGCTCCAGGATGCGCGACACGAAAAAGAGCTGGACCACACCGGCGACCACACCGGTCCAGGCGTAGAAGCTGCCGAGGTAGGCGCTGCGCGCGTCCTTCGATGCGATGCTGTCGCCGACGATGGCTTGGAACTGATAGTCCACGATCGTGGACACGAGATACGTGACCACCACCACCATCGCCAGCAAGCGCACGTGCTGCGACGACAGCAAGCGCTGCTGCAACACGGCGACGTTGCTCTTCTTGCGGCCACGCGCGGCTTCGAGCTCGCGTGCTGCTTCCTTGCCGAGCAGCGTGACCATCACCAGCGCCAGGCAGAAGCAGGCACAGATCAAGAACAGCAGGTTCTCGGTGCCCATGTGCTGCACGGCCCAGTTGACCGCGATACCGATGAGCACGTTGGCCATGACGCCGCCGGCGCCGATGAACGCGAACAAGCGCTTGGCCTCGCGCGCGTGGAACAGCTCACCCGCGAGCTGCCAGAACTGGATGACCGCGAAGGTGCCGTAGATCTCGACCCAGAAGTAAAAGGCCCACGACGCGATCGGGTGGTTCGTGCTCAACGCGAAGCGGAAGGCGAGAGTGACGAGCGTCAGCAGGACCAGCGTCACCTGATTGGTGCGGTCGCGGCGCAGGATGCGCTCGACACGCTGATAGACGGTGACGGCGAGCGAGACGGTGACCGCGGTGCCGACATAGGCGAACGGCAGCAGCGTCTTGAACTCGGGGATCTCGAGGAAGAGCACGGTGCGGGCGACGCGGCCGACGATGAAGGCGCCGATGGCGGCGAACAGATAAATGAAGGCGATGCCGGCCCGACGCGCTTCGTTGGGTCTGACTTTGAAGATGTCGAGGATTGCGAGTACGGCCTGGGAGCCCATCGTCTCCCCTAACTATCAGGTCGCGCCGCCCACGGCGAGCGCTGCCCGCTGCCCACTTTCGAGCGCCCCGTGCACCGTGCCGGAATGCCTTGGGTGGGTGGCTTCACCCGCGAAATAAATCGTGTTCTCGACATCTTGGGTGAGCGTCGCCGGCGCGTCGGCGTGGCCGACCTCGACGTAGGCGTAGGCACCTTGGCTGAACGGGTCGGCTTGCCAATCATGCCAGGCGCTGGCGGTAAGGTGCCGGCGCAAATCGGCCTCGGCGATTTGGCCGATGTTTGCTAAAGCGGATAGGGCCGACGCGACGTGGTCTTCTTCGCGGGTCAGCGCGTCGACACGGCCGCCGCCAGCCCAGGCGGTGATGCGCAGCGGGTCCGCGGTGTCGGTCCACCACGTCGGCCAGCGCTCCTCCGGTGAGAAGAGCATGCCGAAGGGGCTCTTCGGGTCGTAGAACGGAAAGCTCTCCCAGAGCGGCTCGTCGAAGCGCAGCACGATCTTGAGCACCGGGCCCATGACGATGCCCGCGATGGCGCGCGCGACGTCGGCGGGCCAGGCGGGCGTCACCTCGAGCTTCGCCAGGAGGGGAGGCGGCAACGTGAGGATGCAGCGGCGGCCCTCGTAAGCTTCACCGTGCTCGGTGGTCACGCGCACGGAGCCTGCCCGCCACTCCAGCTTGCGGACGACGCGGCCCAGCTTCAGCACGTTGGGCGCGAGCCCCGCGGCGAGGCGCGCCGGGATGCGGTCGTAACCCTCGACGAGGTGCTCGACGTGATCTTGCTGCAGCTGCTCGCCGGCTTCTTCCTGGACCGCGATCCAACTGGCGCTCACGTCATCGAGGCGCGCCGCGTAGAAGCCCTCGACGTAGCGGCACGCGAGCTCGCGCGCCCCCGCCGGGAGCGATGCCAAGTGCTTGCTGGCGCTCGTGTCCCGCGCCGGCGCGCTGGTCATCGCCTGGGTGGCCTCTTCCCACGGCGCCTCGTCGGGCACCTTCTTGCCGCCGCGCACCGTGATCATGTCGCGGTCCATCGGTAGGGTGCGTAGGCCGTTATCACGGACGAGCTGCCAGAGCGCCGGGTCCAGCCCGTGGATGAACTCGGGGCCCAGCTCGAGCGGCGTTTGCCACTCTCGGAGATGCCGCGTGAGGATGCGTCCGCCAATGCGGTCACGCGCCTCCAGCACGGTGACGTCGATGCCCCGCTTGGTGAGCTCGGCGGCGGCGGCCAGCCCCGCGACTCCCGCGCCAACGATGATGACTTCGTCCGCCATGTGCCCGCAGCGTTGCCAGAAGCACGGTCGAAACGCTATGCCGGGCACCCAATGTTCATCGACTCGCATTGCCATCTCGAGGTCCACACCTTCGGGGACCAGATCGACCAGGTCATCGCGCGCGCTTTCGCGGCGGACCTTTCGCACATGGTGGCGGTCGGCGCTTCACGCGTCGCCGAGGGTGCGAGCGAGGCCATCGCCTTGGCGGAGCGTCAGCCGCGGATCTACGCGACCGCCGGCATTCATCCGCACGACGCGGCGAAGACTGGACCGGACGATGTGTCCGCTATCGCGAGAGCGGCCCGCCACCCCAAGGTGGTGAGCGTCGGCGAGATTGGCCTCGACTACTACTACGACTTCGCTCCCAAGGACGTGCAGTGGGACGTCTTCGAGCAGCAGATCGCCATCGCCCACGACGTCGACAAGCCGATCATGCTGCACGTCCGCGACGCGCACGACGACGCCTACGAGGTCCTCGACAAAGCCGGCGTGCCCAAGGCCGGTGGCATCGTGCACTGCTTCACCGCGGGCCCACGTGAAGCCGAAGAGTACCTGAAGCGTGGCATGTACCTGTCGATCCCCGGCGTCGTGACCTTTCCCAAGAGCGTCGAGCTGCAAGAAGCGGTGAAGATCATCCCGCTCGAGCGGATGCTCATCGAGACCGATACGCCGTATCTCGCGCCAGTGCCGTTCCGCGGCAAGCGCAACGAGCCCGCCTACGTCGTCCACACGGCCGCCAAGATCGCCGAGCTGCGCGGCGCGACCCCGGCCGCCATCGGTGAGGCCACTCGCCTGAACGCGCTCACGATTTTCCGCATCGCGGCGTAATCGGCGCGTGACGGGCCGTCCCAGCGTAAACCACGCCAAGCGGCCCAGTCCGTTGACAATTCGCGATCCGGATTGGTAGGGAGCCGCCTGACATTTGGTTGCTGCGCAGGTTCTCTACGGGGGGCCGGGCAGCGTTGCTGGATGGGCTCTCACCGAGCCCTTTTTAGTTTCTAGGACTCAAGACTCATGAGCGAACCTCTCGTGCAAGCGATCGAACGGGCCATTTTGCCTGTGCTTGCGCGCGACGGCTACGAGCTCGTCCTCACCGAGTACGTGGCGCGGGCCAAGGTCTTGCGCCTCTACATCGACAAAGAGGCGGGCGCGGAAGTCTCGGCTGACGGCTCGAGCGGTATTTCGCTCGACGACTGCCAGCGGGTGTCGCGGCTCGTCAGTGACGTCATGGATGCGGAAGGCATCTCGGACGGCATCGATGGGCGCTTTACGCTCGAGGTCTCGTCACCGGGGCTCGATAGACCTCTGGTGAAGCCGAAAGACTTCCAGCGATTCGTGGGCCGCAAAGTTCAGCTTTCGACCCGCGAGATGCTCGAGGGGCGCCGCAAGTTTTCTGGGGCGCTCACCGCGGCGGACGAACAAGCGATCAAGCTCGATGTCGACGGTAAGCCTTGGAGCATTGCTTACGACGTCATCGATCGGGCGCGGCTCGTCCCCGAATTTTAAAAAAGAAAGCGTGCGCACCAGAAAAAGCGTCACGCAGCAAAAACACAAAGGAAGAGTGCCATGGATGCAAATTTGAACCTCGTTCTCGATCAAGTCAGCAAAGACAAAGGCATTGATCGCAGCATCCTCCTGAAGGCCCTCGAGGAGTCGATCCTCGTGGCCGCCAAGCGCGCCTTCGGCGCCGAGCGCAACCTCACCGTCGCCTACAACGAAGAAAAAGGCGGCGTCGATCTCAACCAGGCCATCAAGGTCGTCGAGAAGGTCGAAGACAGCTTCAACGAGATCTCGCTCGAGGAAGCCAAGGAGCGCGGCATCGAGGTCGACGCCGGCGACGAGATGGTCTTCCCCATCTACTACCTCGACCAGGACGCCCAGGCGGCGCGCGAGCAGGACGAGACCTACGGCGACATCCTGCGCCTCAAGACCTATCGCCGCGGCTTCGGCCGCATCGCGGCGCAGACCGCGAAGCAAGTCATCATCCAGCGCATCCGCGATGCCGAGCGCAACATCGTCTACGACGAGTACAAGGATCGCCGTGGCGAGTTGGTGACCGGCATCGTCCGCCGCTTCGAGCGCGGCAACATCATCGTCGATCTGGGCCGCGCCGAGGCCATCTTGCCGCTGCGCGAGCAGTGCCCGCGCGAGTCGTATCGCGCCGGTGACCGCGTGCAGGCCTTCGTCATCGAGGTGCAGGAGCACTCGCGTGGACCGCAGATCGTTCTGTCGCGCACCACGCCCGAGCTGCTCGTGAAGCTCTTCGAGCTCGAGGTGCCGGAGATCTACGAAGGCATCGTGCGCATCGAGAGCGCCGCCCGTGAGCCGGGTGCGCGCGCCAAGATCGCCGTCAGCTCGAGCGACCGCGACGTCGATCCGGTCGGCGCCTGCGTCGGCATGAAGGGCTCGCGCGTGCAAGCGGTGGTGCAGGAGCTGCGCGGTGAGAAGATCGACATCGTGCCGTTCAGCGAGGATCCCGCGACCTTCGTGTGCAACGCCTTGCAGCCCGCCGAGGTCTCGCGCGTGCTCATCGACGAGGCGAACCACAAGATGGAGATCATCGTCCCCGACGATCAGCTCTCGCTCGCCATCGGCCGCAAGGGTCAGAACGTGCGTCTGGCCTCGCAGCTCACCGGCTGGCGCCTGGACATCCACAGCGAGTCGCGCATCGGCGAGATCCGTGACCGCGCCTGGAAGTCGCTCAGCAAGATCGAGGGCATCAACGAGTTCCTCATCCAGACGCTCTACAACCACGGCATCCGTAGCGCGCAGGACTTCATGGAGAGCGACCGCAGCTTCCTCGAGCAGTTCCCCGGCATGACCGAGGAAGGACTGCAGGGTCTGCTCGCGTCGGCGGCGCAGGTCGCCGAGAGCGAGAAGAAGGAAGAGGAGCAGAGCAAGCTCGACCAGCAGCGCGCGACGCAAGCCGCCGACTGGGCGCGCAAGCTCCAGGAGCTCATGAAGCTCGACGACATGGGCCGCCTGCGCTTGGTGCGCGGCATCGGCGAAGCGTCGCTCGATGCGCTCGTGAAGGCTGGCTACGGCACGGTCGAGAGCATCGCCGAAGCGGAGCTCACCGACCTGGCCGCTAAAGCGGGCATCAACGACAAGAAGGCAAAGCAGCTCAAGTACTCGGCGAATCAGCGCTTGAAGACCGAGCGCGAGATCCGCGACGAGGCCAAGGCTTCTGGTGTCACCGTCAACGGCGGCACGGTGCGCATGCCTGGCGACAACGCCGGCGGCGAGGCCCGTGCAGAGGCGTAAGGAAGACGTAGGACACCCGTGCGGGTCGGTGCTCCCGGCCCGCGCGGACGTGTTCATTCGAATCGATGAAGAAAAACGACAGATCCAATGGCCGTCGTGACGAACGATCGGCAGGCCGCGATGGCGGTCAACGCGGTGGACGTCCGCCGCGCCAGGGTGGCTTTGGTCACCGTGGCCAGCGCCCGGGTGCGCCCGATCCGCAGGCGGTAAAGCGCGCCGAGCAGCGTGCCGCGATCGAGCACGAGCCGCAGCGCACCTGCATCATCACCAAGAAGCAGCTCCCGCCGGGAGAGCTCCTGCGCATTGCTTACGTCGACGGCGCGCTCATCCCGGGCCCCAAGGGCGGCGGCCGTGGCGCGTACATCAAGGTGGCGCGTGACGTCTTCGAGCAGCTCGACCCCAAGGTCTTGAGCCGCGCCTTCCGCGAGCAGGTGCAGGGCTTCGACAAAGAGCAATTCCTGAACGATCTCCATCAGATGGCTCAGCGCCGTGTGCTCGAAGCGGTGGGGCTCGCGCGCCGCACGGGCATCTTGGTGACGGGGACTGACAACGTCCCGGCCAATGCACATGATGGGGTCCTGCTCGTCGCCGATGACCTGGCGGCTCGGACGAGCGGCAGGTTCGGCGCCGTCCCCTTCGTCAGCGGGGCCCAGCTCGGCCAGGCGGCGGGCATGGGGTACGTCGGCGCGGCGTTGATTCCAGGTAAATCGCATCACATCACGAACGAGGCTGCCTATTGGCTCGCAGTGTGGTACGAGTCCGACCCCCGTGGGCCGGCCCGTTCGCGCGAACAGACAGGCTCAGAGGGACAGGACGAGGCATCGCATGAGTAAGAAGCGGGTTCACGAATTGGCAAAAGAGTTCGGTTTGGAGAACCGCGAGGCCGTCTTGTTGCTCCAGCAGGGTGGGGTCGACGTCAAAACCCACTCCAGCTCGGTCTACGAAGACGAGGCGCGCGCCGTCCTGATGAAGGCCAAGGGCAAGCCGGCTCCGGCCGCCGCGGCTCCGAGTGCCGCGACTCCAGCCGCGGCGCCCGCCGCCAGCGCCCCGAAGCGCGTCGGCATGATGATCGTCAAGAAGAAGTCGGACGCCGAGAGCGCGCCGGCCGCCGAAGCACCGCAGGCTCCCGCCGCGCCGGTCGAGGAGCCGCACGCCGAGCAGGCAGCGCCCGTCGAAGCGCGCTCCGTCGAGCGCGAGCCGGTGGCACCGACCGAGCCCAGCCGCGAAGACGAGCCCGCCGCTGAAGCGGTCACGCCCGCGGCCCGATCCGTCGACTCACGTCCCATCGTCACGCCGCCGCCGCAACCGCCGCCGTCGCGCACCTCGTACGGTAGTCAGCCATCGCGGACTGGTGGCAGCCGCCCGGCCGCCTATCACCGCGACCCGTCGCAAGACCGTCCGCGCCAGTCGACTCCCGAGCAGCAGGATGCCGTTGCCGCCGAGCAGGCCAACCTGCCCGAGGGCGGCGCCGCTCCCGCCGACGCAGCAGCTGGCGACGCCGGCGCGCCAACGGCGCAGCAGCGTCCCGGCGCCGCGCAAGTCGTGCGCATGATCGATCGTGACAAGCTCCTCGAGCGCATCCCGTCACGCCGTCTGGGTGGTGGCCAAGGTGGCCCGCGTCCGGGCGGCTATGGTCAGCGTCCAGGTGGTCCCGGCGGCCCCGGTGGTCCCCGCCCCGGTCCTGGCGGCCAACGCTTTGGCGGAGTCACCGAGCTGCGCGTCGTCACCGATCCGTTCGGCCGCGGCCGCGAGATGGTCGACGTCAACCGCCGTGGTCCCGGCCCGAGCGGCCCGCCAGGCGCCCGTCCGCCGATGGGTCCGCGTCCGGGTGGCCCGGGCGGTCCCGGTGGTCCTGGCCAGCGTGGCAAGGGCCGTGGCCCGTCGAAGCGCGAGATGGTCGAGATGCGCGAGCGCGCCATGCACCCGGCGCGTCTCAAGAAGAAGAAGACCACCAGCCGCACCGGCAAGCAGACCGTCGTGACGCAGCCGCGCGCCTCGAAGCGCGTGGTGAAGATGGGCAAGACCATCACCGTCGCCGAGCTCGCGTCCGCGTTGGGCGTGAAGGCCGCCGAGCTCATCGGCAAGCTGATGAACCTCGGCATGATGGTCTCGCAGAACCAGGGCGTCGACTTCGACACCGCGACCCTGCTCGCGACCGAGTACGAGTACACGGTCACCTCGGAGGCCTTCGACGAGAAGGAGCTGCTCGACGCCGGTAATCCGGAAGAGGCAGAGGACACGGCGAACTTGAAGCCGCGTCCGCCGGTCGTCACCGTCATGGGTCACGTCGACCACGGCAAGACCTCGCTCCTCGACGCCATTCGCAAGGCGAAGGTCGCGGACGGCGAAGCCGGCGGCATCACCCAGCACATCGGCGCCTATCAGGTGCCGGTGCCGGGTAAGGGCCTCGTCACCTTCCTCGATACGCCTGGCCACGCCGCGTTCACGCAGATGCGTGCCCGTGGTGCCCAGATCACCGACATCGTCGTGCTGGTCGTTGCAGCGGACGACGGCGTGATGCCGCAGACCGAGGAAGCGTTGAAGCACGCGCAGGCCGCGGAAGTGCCGATCATCGTGGCGGTCAACAAGATCGACAAGCCCGAGGCGCAGCCCGAGCGCGTCATGCAAGAGCTCTCGAAGTTCAACCTGCTCTCGGAAGCCTGGGGCGGTGACACGATCTTCGTGAACACCTCGGCCACCAAGGGCACGGGCATCCCCGAGCTGCTCGAAGCCATCTTGCTGCAAGCCGAAGTGCTCGAGCTCAAGGCGAACCCCGACCGTCCGGCCATCGGCAGCGTCGTGGAAGCGCAGCTCGACAAGGGTCGCGGCGCGGTCGCCACTCTGCTCATCGAGACCGGTACCCTGCGCCAGGGCGACGCCATCGTCGTCGGCGAGTACTCGGGCCGCGTGCGCGCCATGCTGGACGACGAAGGCAAGATGATCAAAGAGGCCGGGCCGTCGACGCCGGTCGAGATCATCGGTCTCGATGGTGTCCCGGGCGCTGGCGATCAGCTCAACGTGGTCGAGAACGCCGATGCGGCGCGCGAGGTCGCCGAGAACCGCAAGTCCTCGCGCAAGGAAGCCGAGCAGACGGTGGAGCGCAAGATGTCGCTCGACGACATCATGAAGCGCATGGCCGGTCAGAGCTCGCTCGAGCTCAAGATCGTCCTCAAGGCCGACGTGCAGGGCTCCGCTGAAGCGGTCAAGGACGCCTTGACCAAGCTCGCGACCAACGAAGTCAAAGTCAGCGTCATCTACTCGGGCGTTGGCGGCATTTCGGAGTCGGACATCACCCTGGCCGCCGCCTCGAACGGCATCGTCTTGGGCTTCGGGGTTCGTCCCGATGCCAAGGCGCGCAGCATCGCCGAGCGCGAAGGCGTCGAGATCCGCACCTACGCGATCATCTACGAGATGCTCGACGACGTGCGGAAGGCCATGGAAGGTCTGCTGCAGCCGGAGTCGCGCGAGAAGATCATCGGCCGTGCCGAGGTCCGCGAGATCTTCCGTGTCTCGAAGATCGGCACCATCGCTGGTTCACGCGTGGTCGACGGCAAGGCGATGCGCTCCGCGCGCATCCGCGTGCTGCGCGACAACGTGCAGGTCTTCGACGGCAAGGTCGCCTCGCTGCGTAGCTTCAAGAACGACGTTCGCGAAGTCGACCAGGGCGCCGAGTGCGGTGTGAGCCTCGAGGGTTACCAGGACGTGAAGCCGGGTGACGTGCTCGAGTTCTACCAGGTCGAAGAGGTGGCGCGCCGTCTCGAGACCACGCCGGCTGGTGGTGGTGGCGGTGGGGGCGGCAGCCGCCGTGGTCCCACGTCGAACGAGAACCGTCCGCAAGCTTAAGCTGCGGTTGATTGAGTCGTGATGCTGGCCGACGCGAGCTCTTCGCGCTCGGCCTGCTTGCGCTCTTCGTTGGCGGCGATGCCGGCGGCGAGCTTGTCCGCGTCGACGAAGGTCTCGCAGCGGGCGGTGATGAAGCGCTGTTCGAAGGCGCGGAAGCGCGCGGCGAGCGCCGGGCCCATGCGTCTGTCGAGGCCCGGGTCGGCGTTCGCGAAGGTGCAGTTACCGGCTTCCTGCGGGTAAGTGGGCAAGTCGAACGATTTGGGATCGTCGAGCCACGAGTCGCCGCGCGTCGCCCGGATACCAGCGGACCAGCGCTCGAGCGCCGCGTAGACGCTCTCGATGGTGCCGTTCTGGCCACGCTCGAGCAACAGGTCGGTGAGGAGCGTCTTCAAGAGCGCGCGCATCGCGGGGGTCTGTGGCGCCGAGGTGCGCACGGGATAGACCTGGCCGTTGGCGGCGCGTTGATGGGGCTCGTTGCCGGCACCGCGATTGTCGAAATGGATCATGTAGCCGGGCTGCTGCTCTGGTCCCAGGTAGGCCGGCTCGACCGTCAGGTACATCGCGTGCAGCGGCGTCGAGACCGGTACGACCAGCGCCACGAGCTTGCGGTTGCCGTCGGCGACCTGCGCGTCGAGCTTGGCGAGGATGTTGTCGCATTCGTAGCTCAGGGCCGCGTCCGTGATGGCGGTGTCACACGTTTGATGCGCGCTGAAGACGCGGCGATCGACGCGCAGCGACTCGGCGAACAGGGCCGCCTCGCGGAGACAAGCCGCGCGATCGGCTGGGCTGAGCTCGGGTGTCGTGGCGAACGTGAGCAACGTCCGGACGCGCTGCACGCACATGTCTTGCGTGCTCCAACCCTGACCCGCGAGCCCCAGCGTCTTCAAGAAGTCGGGATCTTTCGCGGCGAAGACATTGATGAGGTAGAGCGCGAGGCTCTTGGGCGAGTTGAAGCGCTCCCTCTCCATATCCGTGAGACGGACGGTGACCTCGTCGATGTTCGCGCGGCGCCGCAGGAGCTTCGCGACATCGGCGGCGAGGAGTGGCGCGTGCTGCGCCATGGCGTTGCGCAAGCGCGGGTCGTCGAGCATGGCCTTGGCGGCGGGCTCCTTCTCTTCGAAGAGCGCGGTGAACACCGCATCGAAGCCGAGCGGACCGGTGACGCCGAGTGACGCGCCCAGCCCGGCGTAGACCGGCAAGAGCTGCGTTGCCCCACGACGCGCCGCGTCGAGCACAGGTACGAGACCACTCGCGAGCGGCTTGCCAAAGATCGCCTGACGCTGGCGCGGACTGAAACGGCTCAACACACGCGCTGCTTCGGCGGTGTCGTCGCCCCCGAGAGCGCGCTCCAGCTCGGCCTTCGTGGGCTTTGCCGGCCGTTGGGGCGGCACAATGGGCGATCTGGCCGGGGTCGGCAGCAGGTTCAGCGTCGCTTTGGTCGCGGCGAGCATACGAACGCCCTTGGATCTGGGAGTCTTTTCCTTATCGGCCGGTCCAAACCTGGGGTTGCTTGCCTCGCTGGCGCTTCGCCGCTACCTCTGGAGGCGATGGTCGTCGGGGTCATGGAGCTGGCGCTCGCGCTGTACGATAACGAGTCGCTCAAGGACAAAAGGTCGGTCGTGAAGCGGGTCATCAACCGCGTCCGCGGCACCTTCAACGTGTCGGCGGCCGAGGTCGACGACATGGACTTCTCCGACCGCGCGACCATCGGCATCGTCGCGGTCGGCAACGACCGGCGCTACGTCATGGGCATGCTCGACAAGATCGAGGGCTTCGTCGACCGCATGGCCATCGCCGACATCCTGGACGCGAGCAAGACGCTCGAGAACTACTGACGTGGCGAGCAGCAGGGCCCGGCTCGTCGCCGACGGTGTGTTAGGTTTGCTCGGTGCGGCGCTCAGCGTGGCGCTGTTGCTCGCATCCGACCGCGTCTTCGCGTTGCACAATCAAGACTCGGACATGATCGGCGCGTTGCTCTTGCTCGCGGCGGCGGGGCAGGCGGCGCCGGCGCTGGGGCTCATCCTCGTGGTGCATCGTCTTCTTTTGCGGATCACCAAGGCGCAGGGCCCCACCGGCGGGCGCGAGCGCGGGCGTGACCAGGGGCTACCGGCATCGCAGAATCTTTTGCTGGTCGCCCTCGTGGCTTTCGGGGTGGCCTTCATGGGCGTCTTCGCCTTGTTCTACTCGACGGTCTTCGTGCCCATCCTGGCGCTCGGCGTGGTCGGCTGGCACCTCTACGTACCGCTGGCGCGTGAGCTGCCGCGGGCGCGCGCGGTCTGGCGGGTGGCGTCGGCTTCGGCGGTGCTCTTCGGGGTGATCGCCGTGGGGCTCGTGAGCCTC
>JBDHVB010000127.1:0-16314 GCA_039809465.1 Myxococcota bacterium | reverse complement strand
TCGGCTCTCGGTCATCGGCTATCGCCACTCTCGTTTCAGCTTTGTTCCGCAGCACGAAACCCACCCAGCCCCATGTGGGTATGTTGCGCCTATGCGATCGACCCGGTGCGCCGCCGCAGCGTGCTTGACCGTTCTTGCCGTGATGCTTCTTGGCGCGTGCGCCGAGAGCGCGAACAAGCTGAACGACGTCCAGCGTCTCCAGGGAGATGACCCGGTCTGGTGGGACCCGCAGGACGGCGAGCCGATCCCCGGCACCGACGATGACGCCATCATCGACCCGGAAGGCCCGCGCGACGAGATCTGCGATGGCCTCGACAACGACCTCGACGGCGAGACCGACGAAGGCACCACCGGCCCGTGCCGCAGCCTCTCGGGCGCGACGCGCACCTCGCAGTGCGTCGCTGGCAAGCTCCTGTGCTTCGACTGCACGCCCGGTGAGACGCGCATGCGCACCTGCGGCTGTGGCGTGAGCACGCGCGACGTCTGCAACAACGCTGGCCGCTGGGTGGATGGCGTGTGCGATGACTGCGAGCTGCTCACGTACGATGCCTGCGGCGTCAACCGCATCTGCGACCCGGGCGAGCAGCGCTGGCGCCGCTGCGATACCTGTCCGCAAGGGCAGGACTGTGGCACCACCTGCCTCGGCGCGCTCTTCCGCTGCGACGACAATTGCGCTTGGCGGGAAGTCCAGCCCTGCGGTGTGCGGCCGCCCATGTGTGACCGCGATAGCGTACGCGTCGAGGAGTGCGGCAAGTGCGGCATGCGCGAGGTCGTCTGCGACGGCTGCTTCGAGCTGGAGATGCAGTGCGACAATCAGGGCGCGTGCTTCCCGGGCGAGGAGCACGAGGTGCCGTGCTTCAGCGGTGCCTGCGCCGTCGGCCTCGTCGGCAAGGTCCGCTGTGACAGTCAGTGCGACTGGATCGCCTCTGAGAGCTGCGAAGGCTGCGTCGTCGGCGAAAGCGGATCCTTCCAGGAGAACTGCGCCGGCGGGACGCCCGAGTGCGGCGTGCGCGTCGTGCAGTACGACTGCAACGCCTCGGTGTCGCTCCAGTCGTGTCAGGACGAGCCGCTCATCAAGGGACGCTCCGAGCAGGTGGTCGTCCAAGACGAATGCGCCGGTGTGATCGCGCCGGGGACCTGCACGCCGAACATGGTCTACACGACGACCACCTCGTGCGGCGCGAACGCCTGCGGCCACGTCATCACCACCACCAAGACGTGCATGGCGAACGGCTGCGGCTACAGCGGCTCGTCGACCTCGGGGAGCTGTCCGACGTGCAGGGTGGGAGAGACGCGCAGCTCGCCGTGCACACCCACGGGAGGCGGCTGTGGCACCCAAGTCACGACCTGCACGAGCGCGTGCGAGTGGGGGGCGGCCGGCGCCTGCGTGCCCAACGCCCCGACGTGCAGTCCGGGACAGACGACGACGGTCGGCTGCACCGCGGATGACGCGTGCGGCAGCGCCGGCACACAGACCTACGTCTGCGACGGCGGTTGCGGCATGGTGCCGAGCGGATCGTGCACGCCGACCGGTGGTGGGCCGTCGTGTCCGGCGGGCGCGCGTGAAGAGCGGCCGTGCACCGCGGGCTGTGGGCTTGCCGGAACCGAGACATGGCAGTGCGGTGGTTGCGGCTGGCAACAGATCGGCAGCTGCACCGCCACGCAGTCGGCGACCTGCACGCCGGGCGACGTCGAGGACATGGGGCCGTGTCCGCTATGTCCGACAGTGAACCGCACCCGTAGCTGCACGGGCTCGTGCACCTGGGGCGCGCCGTCCTCCTGTCCTGTGTGTTTGTAACCTCGAGCTTCGTGGGGTGGGACCCACACCTTGCGGTGCGCGGCCCCCACATCCCACCCCCTCATGACACATGATCAGCACGCTTAAACGGCCAGGATTGGCCTCTGCTGTAATGTCATAGCGGGTGGTATGTAGGTTGCACTTCCACCCACACCGCCCCCTACGCCGGGGCTTCACGACTCAGTCGTGACTACCGTCGGAGTGTATCCGAGATGAAGTCCTCCTTCGCTCATCTCAAGTCCAAGCTGTCCGCTGCAGCGTTCATCGCCGCCGCCTGCCTCAGCGCCTGCGAGAGCAAGACGGGCGCCACCAACGACGTCGAAGTGGTGCGCGGTGGCGGAGACGACGGCACCGCTTGGTGGGAGGGCGACGGTACGGGCGGTCCAGGGAGCAATCCGCAGAACGGCCCGTCGGCGGAGGTCTGCGACGGCCTCGACAATGACCTCGATGGCGAGCCCGATGATGGTTTGGGCGGCGGCAGCTGCACCGGCCCGAGCGGCGCCGTGGGCGTCGAGCGCTGCGTCGCTGGCAAGATGGTCTGCCAGGAGTGCTCGCCCGGCGAGAAGAAGACGCGCACCTGCGGCTGCGGCATCGACACCGACGACGTCTGCAACGACAGCGGCCGCTGGGTGAATGGCGCCTGCGACGGCTGCGACAAGCTCACGACCGACGCGTGCGGCGTCGATGCCATCTGCGTGCCCGGTGAAGAGAAGATCCGCCGTTGCGACACGTGCCCCGCGGGTCAAGACTGCGGCGCCTCCTGTATCGGCGCCCTGTTCCGTTGCACGCAGGGCTGTGAGTGGCAGCAAGTGACGCCGTGCAGCGTGCGTGAGAAGGTTTGCGACCGTGACACCAAGAAGGTCGAAGAGTGCGGCCGCTGTGGCCGTCACGACGTGACCTGCGACGGCTGCTTCTTCGTGGAAGGTCCTTGCCAAGATCAGGGCGCCTGCGATCCCGGTGACGAGCACGCCACACCGTGCTTCGAGAACGCTTGCACCAGTGGCTTCACCGCGGTGGCCCGTTGCAACGACCAGTGCGCCTGGGAGCCCGGCAGCTGCGACGGCTGCGTGCCTGGCCCGCCGACCGACATCGACATCGACTGCGTCCAGAACGCGCCCCAGTGCGGCCACCGCACGATGCGCCGCCAATGCATCGGCCAGATCCCGGTGAGCTCGTGTCAGGACGAGCCGCTGATTCAGGGCGTCTATACGCAGACCACCGTCGTCGATCAGTGCGCCAACGTGCAGGCCCCCAACACCTGCACGCCGAACCAGGTCACCACGGAGGCGCTGCAGTGCGGCGCCAACTCGTGCGGCCGTACGCGTACGCTCACCAGCACCTGTCTCGCGAATGGTTGTGGTTGGACACAGAACATCACCGGCTCCTGCGGCAGCTGCACGACTGGCCAAACCGAGACCCGCGATTGTACGACCGGTAGTGGTGGCTGTGGCTCTCAGACGCGCTCGTGCGCGAGCGGATGTGATTGGGGCGGCTGGTCGAGC
Organism: Myxococcota bacterium; assembly: GCA_039809465.1. Taxonomy (GTDB): domain Bacteria; phylum Myxococcota; class XYA12-FULL-58-9; order XYA12-FULL-58-9; family JALHOP01; genus JALHOP01. Next base: position 13,014 of record JBDHVB010000127.1, on the reverse strand, counting down.
TGTACGCCGCGCGCCGATGTCTGCACGCCCGGCGAAGAGCAGACGCGCAGCTGCACCGCGGCGTGCAATAAGCCCGGCACTTCGCTATGGCGCTGCGCCGGTGGCTGCGGCGGTTGGCAGCAGATCACCCAGTGCGAATCGAACGAAGTCCAGTGCTCACCCGGAGCTTCGGAGGATTTAGGTCCATGCCCGCTATGCCCAGAAGTTCACAGAACCCGCACGTGCGATGCGGCTTCGTGTTCATGGGTGACGTCGAGCTGTCCTGTATGCGGGTGATGCGGTCGTTGAGTGTGGTGTTGGTTTTCGCGGTGGCCGCATGCACCGGATCAGAGCTCTACGTCGACCAGGACAAGTTGCCGGAGGCACTCCGTCAGTCATCGCAGGCGCAGCTCTGCGTCCCGGACGCGCTGCGTGAGGAGGTGCCTTACAAGCTGTTGTTCGTGATCGACACCTCGGGCTCGAACGGTACGACCGACCCCACGCCTCCTGGGGGCGCACCGCGCCGTGAAGTCGCGGTGCGCAACGCCATCAACGCGAACCTCCCGAAGTCGAACGTCTCGTTCGGCGTCATCACGTTCTCCGACGAGCCGGTGCGTCAGACATTCGGTTACACGCGCGATACGACGGTGCTCGCTGGCGCGCTCGAGAACATCGGGTTGGCGCAGGGCGGTACGAACTATTCGAACACGCTCTGGGCGGCGATCGACTTCATCCAGACGGACGTCGAGACGCTGAGCACCGCGGAAGCAGCGCGCACCCACTACATCATCTTCTGGCTGTCGGACGGCTTTCCCACGGTCGGTGTCACCAATGGCTCGGCCATCACGCCGGGGGTGACGCATCTCTGCGACACGTTCGGTCCGCGTGTCGCCGAGCTCTCGTTCAACACGGCTTTCCTCGGCGGGGCGGGGAGTCCGACCGATCAGGCGGCCGCGCAAGATCTGCTCGCCAACATGGCGGCGCAGTGCCCAGGACGCTTCGTGAACATTCCGTCGGGCGGCTCGTTCTCCTTCGAGGTGAACACCGATCCGGTCGTCCGCAAGTACGAGCTCGCGTTGTACGCCGCGACGAACTTGAACGTCCGCTTGGGCGAATACGGTCCCGCGCCGGACAGCGACGGTGACGGTCTGCTCGACGTGGACGAGGTGCATTGGAAGACCGACTCGGTGAACTTGGACACCGACAACGACGGCGTCCGCGATGGCATCGAGGTGCTGATCTCACCGCTGCGCTCGCCGACGCGCGTCGATGGCACCTGCCCGAACCCGGGTGTCGACACCGACGACGACGGTCTCTACGACTGCGAGGAGGTCGCGATCGGCACCAGCCCGACGCTCATCGACACGGACGGCGACTTGCTCCCCGACGGTCTCGAGGCGCAGACCGGCGGCCTGCCGGTGAAGGACGACCCGACCGGTGACGCCGACCTCGACGGCATGCTCGACGCGCTCGAGACCAAGGCGCACTTGCCGGTGCGGCTCGCGACCGATCCGTCCGTTGCAGCGAACTGGAGCTACAACTACGGGCTCGCCCCGGTCCTGCCCACGGCCGGGCTCGCCGATGACAAGGTTTGCTACGATCTGACCGTCAGCAACATCGCGCTGCGCGAGACGCAGCCGACGCGTATCACCGCGCAGGGCTTGAACCGCATCGAGATCTGGGCGGTGTTCCGGCCGGTCGATCTCTCGGGTGAGCCGGTCTTCTATCGCGCACGTCGTGAGGTGCGGCTGCTCGAGTACGAGGCGCTGCTCGATCCGCCGAGTGGTTTCCCCGACATCCTCCCTGACGATTTCGTTCTGGTAGGCCGCCGCTAGACGCTTAGCCGTGGGTTTTCGATGCGGGCTTTGGCGCGCTGCCCGCGACGCGCGCAACTCGGCGTGCGCTCCGCGCGATCCGCGGCTACCGTCAGCACGTGCGCTTCTGGCTAGGCCGAGCTTTGTGGGTCGTGGGTGCCGTGTGCCTACATGCAAGCACGGCCAAGGCGCAGGACGCTCTCGCGCGCTGGCAGGCCAAGTGCAAAGTCGGTGAGCACAAGTTCACCCTGAGCTTCGATTCGGCCATCGGCGACGCGTACGCCAACGACATGCGCGTCACCATGAAAGCGGCGGGGGAGACGCGCGTCGCGCCGCTCCCAGAGAAGCTCTATTTCCCCACCAAGCCGACCAGCAACTCGACCAGTGTCTGCGATAGCACCGCGGCGGTGGCGCTGGACGCCGATGCCGCGATGGTCTTCGTGACCGTCGATGCCCGGCCGGGAATACCGTTCATCATCTCGATGGTGGTCGACGCCAAGGACCGCCGCGTCTTCATTCCGCAGGCCTTGGGGCACACCACGAGCGCGCTCGAGCTGCATGAGACGTTCGTGCGCATGTACAGCGCCCAGACCCGCAACCCGCGCGCGAAGGGCGACGGCGCCGATGCCTATGGCTGGGCCTGGCGGCGCTTCTCGTTGGTCGGCCGGGACCTCCGAGCCCGCTGGGAGACGCCGGCACCCAAGGGCGCAAGGCCCGTGCCGCCGCCCGTCCTCGTCAGCCGTTAGCGCGCCGCGGCGGCGTGAGGGGCTCGCGCGTCTCTCGACCTGTCGGCCTGGCTTTGCTACGTTCCGCGCCGCGTCATTCAAGAGGATCTAAGTGACTCGTTTTATCTACGACCTGAAGCGCACCCACCGCGCCGGCTCACTGCGCGACACCGATATTGGCAAAGAAGTCGTCCTGATGGGTTGGGTGCAGAACCGCCGCGACCACGGCGGCGCCATCTTCATCGACCTGCGTGACCGCGAAGGCGTCACCCAGATCGTCTTCGACCAGTCGATCGATCCCAAGGCCCACGAGATCGCGAGCCAGCTGCGCTCCGAGTGGTGCTTCGCGGTGCGCGGCAAGGTCCGCAGCCGCGGCGGCAACGTCAACCCGAAGATCGCCACCGGCGCCATCGAGGTCGCCGCCAACCTCATCGAGATCTTCACCAAGGCGAAGACCCCGCCGTTCCCGCTCGACGACCACGCCGAGACGACCGCCGAGGAGACGCGCCTGCAGTACCGCTACCTCGACCTGCGTCGCACTCCGCTCCAGCGGAATTTGCAGATGCGCAGCAAGTTCAACCAGATCGTCCGCCGCACCCTCGACGAAGAGGGCTTCCTCGAGCTCGAGACGCCGTTCTTGATCAAGTCGACGCCCGAGGGCGCCCGTGACTACGTGGTGCCGTCGCGCGTGAACGCGGGGCAGTTCTTCGCGCTGCCGCAGTCGCCGCAGCTCTTCAAGCAGCTGTTCATGGTGGCTGGCTACGACCGTTACTTCCAGATCGCGCGCTGCTTCCGCGACGAGGACCTGCGCGCCGAGCGTCAGCCCGAGTTCACGCAGGTCGATCTCGAGATGAGCTTCTGCGAGCCGCAGGACGTGCAGAACGTCGTCGAGAAGCTGCTCGCCAAGGTTTGGAAGGAGCTGCTCGGCGTCGAGCTCACGCTCCCGTTCGAGCGCATCCCCTACAAGGACGCGATGGACCGTTTCGGTGTCGACGCGCCCGACCTGCGCTACGGCCTCGAGCTGCGTGAGGTCAGCGACGTCGTCCGCGAAAGCGGCTTCAAGGTCTTCGCCGACGTCACCAAGGCCGGCGGCGTGGTCAAGGCGATCAACATCACCGGGCTAGGGGACCTGTCGCGCAGCGAGCTGGACGCTTTGACGGACGTGGTGAAGATCTACGGCGCCAAGGGGCTCGCTTGGGCCAAGGTGAAGGAAGACGGTGAGTGGCAGTCGCCCATCGCCAAGTTCTTCAGCGACGCCGAGCGCAAGGCCATCGCCGAGCGCCTGGCCTTGAAGCCCGGCGATATCGCCGCCTTCGTGGCCGACAAGAAGAGCGTGGTCAACGCGGCGCTGGGCAACCTGCGCAAGCACCTGGCGAAGACCAAGAACCTCATCGACAAGGGCACCCACCGCTTCTGCTGGGTCACCGACTTCCCGCTCTTCGAGTACAACGAGGACGACAAGCGCTGGTACGCGGCGCACCATCCGTTCACCTCGCCGCGCCCCGAAGACCGCGACAAGCTCCTCACCGATCAGGGCAACGTCAAGGCGTTGGCCTACGACATCGTCTTGAACGGCGTCGAGATCGGCGGCGGATCGATCCGTATCTTCGACCATGGCCTGCAGTCGGACCTGTTCCGCGCGCTGGGCATCGAAGAGGAAGAGCAGCGTCAGAAGTTCGGCTTCTTGCTGGACGCCTTCCAGTACGGGCCGCCACCGCACGGTGGCCTCGCGCTCGGCGTCGACCGCATCATGATGCTCATCTGCGGCACCGACTCGATCCGCGACGTCATCGCCTTCCCGAAGACGCAAAAGCAGACCGACCTCATGCTCAATGCGCCGAGTGAGCTCGCCGAGGCGCAGCTCAAGGAGCTCATGATCAAGACGGTGGTCCCGGCGAAGAAGTGAAGACCGACGTATTGGTCATCGGGGGCGGCTCCAACGGCACGGGGCTCGCCCGCGATCTCGCCAAGCGCGGCGTGCAGGTCATGCTCTGCGAGATGGGCGACTTCGCGCGCGGCGCGACCGGCGCGTCGTCGGCGATGATCCACGGCGGTCCGCGCTATCTGCTCAACGACACCGAGACCACCAAGCACTCGTGCATCGACTCCGGCTACATCCAGAAGATCGCGCCGCACCTGGTGTTCCGCATTCCGTTCCTGGTGCCGGTGCCCAAGAGCTTTCCGTACGGCCGCGCCTCGCTCTTGCTGCACGACGTCTACTTCGACGTCTATGACCGCTATAGCGGCTACAAGAACGGCATCCCGCACGCCAAGCTCTCCGTCTCCGAGATGCTACGCATCGAGCCCGGCCTGGTCGGCGATTTCTGGGGTGGGGTGACGCTGGACGAGTGGGGCATCGACCCGGGACGCTTGTGCGTGCTCAACGCCACCGACGCCGCGAGCCACGGCGCGACCATCGCGACCTACACCGAGGTCGTCGGCATCACGCGTGACCCCGACGGCGCGGTGACGGGCGCGCGTGTCCGCCGCCGTGGCGAGGCGACGGTCCAGGAGATCGAGGCCAAGGTCGTCGTGAACTGCGGTGGCCCTTGGGCCGAGAAGCTCGCGGGGCTCACGCCCGACAAGGCGAACGTCAAGCTTCGTCCTGGGAAGGGTGTGCATCTCGTCTACGAGAAGCGCCTCACGAACTTCGCGGTGATCTGCAACGCCGTCGATGGCCGCGAGGTCTTCGTCATGCCGTATCTCGACGAGACGTGGATCGGCACGACCGACGACGATTTCTACGGCGACCTGAACGACCTGTCCGCGACCCATGACGAGGTCGCGTACCTGCGCGAAGCCGTCGAGCGCATCCTCCCCGGCATGAAGGACCAGCGCCTCATCTCGACGCGCGTCGGCGTGCGCAACACCATGCACGGCTGGGGAGTCCACGAAGACGCGCTGTCGCGTGGCTACCGCATCATCGATCACGCCAAGGCGGGTACGCCCGGCTTTTACTCGCTGGTCGGCGGCAAGCTCGCGAGCTACCGCATCCAGGCCGAGGAAGCGGCGGACGCCGTGTGCATCCAGCTCGGCGTCCAGGCGCGCTGCACGACCCACGAAGATCCCCTGCCGGGTGGTGACTCCATGCCCGACGAGGTCGAGCTGACGCGCGCTTATCCCATCGACAGGCTCACGGCGCGCCGCCTCATCCACCGCCACGGCTCGCTCGCCACCAAGGTGCTCGACATCGGCCGCGAGACCGCGACTGGCTACGCCGTGGTCGAGCCCGCCGAGCCGGTGCTCGAATGCGAGATCCGCTATTGCGTGCGCCATGAGATGGTGAAGCGCCTCGCCGACCTGAGCATGCGTTGCCGCCTCGGCGTCGGCGCGGACCAAGGCATGCGTGGCGGTCTGCGCGCGGCGCAGATCTTCGCCGAGGAGCGTGGCCTCGACACCGCCGGCATGCGCGACGAGCTCATGGGCCTCCTACGCGCCCGCTGGCGCGCGGCCCGTCCCGTCATGACCGGCCAGCAGCTGGCGCAAGCCGAGCTGGTGATGACCCAGTACACCGGCCTCTGGCAGCTCCCCACCTTGGTCCCGGCGGCCTGATGTTCGACGTGCTCGTCATCGGTGGTGGCCTCGCGGGCGTGACGGCGGCGCTCGAAGCGCGGGCGCGTGGGGCACGCGTGGCTCTCGCGCAGCGCTCGTGGGGCGCGACCGCCATGTCGACCGGCGCCCTCGACATTGCTTTCGCGCCGGGCTCGCCGTCCGAGCCCACGGCCACGCGCAGCGTGGAAGGGCACGTGCACGCCATCGCCGCGAGCCGCGCGCGTCATCCTTACGCCGTCATGGGGAGCGCCGCTTCGTTGTCCGCGATCACGGATGGCATGCGCCTTCTCGGCCCGGCGCTCGCGCCCGCTGGTCTTGCGCCGCGCGCCTTCGACGCCATCCAGCCCAATCAGCCGTTCATCTCCTCCTTGGGAGCGCTGGTGCCGGCGGCCAGCGCTTTCGGCTCGCACGCGCCCGTGGGCAATGGCGCGACCGTCTGCGTGCAGCTCAGCGGTGACGTGCATTTCGACGCGAAGCACGTGGCGAGAGCCGCCGTGCACGATGGCCGTAAGACTTGGGGGCGCTCGCTCACCGTCGAGCCCGTCACGGTCCGTTTCGAAGGCGCCGGCCAGCCGATGGCCATGGCGCAGCGCTTCGATGACCTCGGCACCGCGTACGCTTTGGCGAACGCGCTCAAATCCATGGTCGCTGGTGCCGCCGCGGTGGTGATGCCGCCGGTGCTGGGGCTCACGCGGCACGGCGAAGTGCTCAGCGCGTTCCAGGACACGCTCGGCGTGCCCGTCGTCGAGGCGCTGGCGCATGTACCCTCAGTGCCGGGCGCGCGCCTGCAGCGGGCGCTCGACGCCGCGCTGCGCGCCGCCGGTGTCGTGCTCGTTGGCGAGGTCGTCGCGGCGGAGACCGCGGGTGAGCGTGTCGCGGCCGTGCAAGGGAAGGGCGGCGAGCGTCTGCCCGCTAAAGCGTTCGTGCTCGCCTCTGGCCGCTTCATCTCGGGCGGCGTCGTCTTCGACTATGGTTGCCGCGAGGCCCTCTTCGGCCTGCCGACGGTGACCGAGCTCGGCCTGCTCGAGAAGGACGCGCCGCAGAACATCGTGCGCGCCGATCCGCGTGAGTCCCACCCCCTCATGACCGCGGGGGTGCAAGTGAGCGCGGCGCTGCAGCCCATCGTCGAAGGGCGCGTGGCCTTCGCCAATCTCTTTGCCGCGGGGATGGTCGTGGGCGGCTTCGCCTCGCGCTTTGCGCTCTGCGCCGACGGCGTGGCGCTCGCCACCGGAGTGCTCGCGGCCCGTGGAGCGCTCGCATGATCATGCGCTGGTTCAAGGCGCGCATGGTGCTCGGCACGGCGCTGATGCGGCGGGTGCTCATGGCGCCCGTGTTGCCCGACCATGGCCCCAAGCCGTGGCTCGCCAAGCTCGCCAGGGAGGACCTCGCCGCGGTGCCCGACGGGCTGTGGAGCTACGTCGGCGGCACCTCGCGCTGCATCGGCTGTGGGCTGTGCGATGCAGTGGCGCTCCCTGGTGAGTCGCCGTCGCAGTGGATCGCCCGTGACGCGCGCGAGCCCTCGACCGCGAACCTCTCGCTGGAGCACGCCGACCGCCTCGCCGAGCTTGCCAAGGACATCGCCGCCATTTGCCCGGCGCGCGTTCCCGTGGAAGACGTGGCCCGTCTCATTCGCGCCAACGCCGAGTCGTTGGCCAAGCTCAAACGCTAGGACTCTCGCGATGCGCGGCCTCATCGTTGCCAATCCCGCTGCGGCAGCCGGCTCGGTCGGGAGGCGCTGGAGCGAGCACGTGCGGCGCGTGCATGCTTGCTTTGGCCTCGCGGAGACCGCCTTCACCAATGCTCCCGGTGACGCGAGCCGCATCGTCGAGCGCGCTATCGCGGACGGGGTCGAGCGCATCATCGCGGTCGGCGGCGACGGTACGGTCAACGAGTGCTTGAACGGCTTCACGTTCGCTGGCGGCGAGCCCTTGGAGACGCAGCTCGCGGTCTTTCCGCTGGGGACCGGTGGTGATTTCGCGCGCAGCATCGGCATGCATGAGGGCGACCCCGACCAGCTCGCGAGCTCGCTTACCCCCCGCGTGGTCGATGTCGGCCGCGTCGTTTCGACCGGTCACGAGGGTGAAAAGCACCGTCACTTCTTGAACGTCGCGAGCTTCGGCGCGAGCGGCCTGGTGGTCGAGAAGGTGAACACCACGAGCAAGCGCTTCGGAGCCAAGGCTTCGTTCATGCTGGGCACGCTCAAGGGGCTCACGCAGTACAAGAATCAGCGCGTGCGCCTGCGCATCGACGACACCTTCGAGGAAGAGCTGCTCGCGAACACCGTCGCGGTGGCCAACGGCCGTTACTTTGGGGGCGGCATGAAGGTCGCGCCGGACGCGCGGCTCGACGACGGTCAGCTCGAGGTCGTGGTCATCGGCGACATCGGCGTCGGCTTCTTCGTGCGGCACAGCAGCAAGATCTACGCGGGCACCCACGGCGCGCTGCCTGAGGTGCGCATGATGCGCGGCGCGCGGATCACCGTGACGCCGCTGGCGCGCGCGAGCGACATCCCGGTCGATTGTGACGGCGAGCAGATGGGCAAAGCCCCAGTGCGCTTCGAGGTGCTCCCGAAGCAGCTCACGCTCATCGCGCCTTGGGCGAACGCCGAGGCCTGAGCGACGCGCTAGTCGAGGCCAGGCGTCGTGGGCTTCGCGCCGCTCCAGCGGAGCCACGCGGTGCCAGGCTTCGCCTGGGCGGTGCCGTCTGGAGCATCGTCTTTGAGCGAGCCAAGCAAGGTCGGCGTCAGCAGGGCAGCAAGCTCTTTGTCGTCATCGAGCTGCACGGCGATCGGTCGAATTCGAATGGTCATGGCTTCAAACACTCCCCAGGGGGAGGGTGAAGATAACGATTCCGTACACTTGGCGTCAACGGGAAATGTCGGGAAAAACCGGGTGCCTCATGTGGGCGCCGTCATTGTGCTTTTTCTCCGACTGGTCTGGCAGCGCGCCTTTCGCTACGGTCTTCTCATGAGCACGCGCGTGGTGGGGTGGCTGGGGTTGAGCCTGGTGAGCGTACTGGCTTGTGCGGACGGCGGCGGCTTCTCGCCGTTCGAGGCCGCGACGGAGCAGCTCGCCGAAGCCGAGCCCAACGACGCGTTCACGACGGCCACGCTCGTCACCAGCCCTGCCTGGGTGACGGCGCCGCTGTTCCCCGGTGGCGACGTCGACTACTACGGCTTCACCGCGAACGCGGGCGACTTGGTGTTCGCCGCCGTGAACACGAGCTGGGCGAGCGGCGTGGCTCAGGACTCCATCCTCGACGTGATCGCGAGCGATGGCACGACGGTGGTCGAGACCGATGACGACGACGGCACGTTCGGCGTGAGCGCGTCGTCCATCGCCGGCACGCGCCTGCTGGACGCGGGGACGTATTTCCTGCGTGTCCGAGCTGGCTCCATCAGCGCGCAACTGCGGCCGTACGACTTGTTCTTCCAGCTCCGGCCGAGCACTGTGTCCGCTGAAACGGAGCCCAACGACGACAAGGCCACGGCGAACCAGCTGAGCGGCGGGCTCGTCAGCGGCGCGATAGGCCAGGACGGCGACAACGACGTGTGGGCCTTTACGCTGGCCGCGGGTGAGACCGTCTTCGTGAGCCTCGACGCCGATCCGGAGCGCGACGGCGTCACCTGGAACCCGCGCGTCGAGCTGGAGCTGCCCAGCGGGTCGCGCCTCGCGGCCGATGACAGCAGCGTCGTGTCGCCGAACTCGGAGGCGCTGTACTTCACGGTGGAGGAGGCGGGCACGTACTACGTGGGCGTCGAAGCGAGCGGCGCCGCCGGACCCACTGCCACGTATCGTCTGAGCGTCACCGCCTTTCCCGCTCCCGCTCCGGCGCCCGCATGCACGGTCCATACGGTATCGGAGACCACCGTCTTCTCCGACTACATGGTCGTCGAATCGGTCATCAACGTACCGGAGCACGCCATCATCGGCGACCTCGACATCTCGGTGCAGGTCGACCACCAGGCGCTGGCCGACATCGACGTCACGCTCACGAGCCCGCAAGGCGGCACCAAAGTGATCTTCGCCGATGTGGCGGCCAGCGGCGCGGTCTTCGTGAACACGGTGTTCGACGACGATGCGGCGCTGCCGATCCAAAACTCGGTCGCGTTCGACGGCGGGCGCATGCGGCCACGCGCCCAGTCGCGCCTCGACTGGTTCAACGGTGAAGACGCGGCCGGCGATTGGACGTTGCGTGTCTATGACGATGCGAGCGGCGGCTCGGGCACGTTCCGCGGCTGGTCACTGCGCATCTGCGAGCGCCAAGCGCGTCGGCTCGACGAGACGATTTACGCCACCGATCTCGAGGAGGTGGATGACGCCGGTTGGACGCACTCGGGCGTCAACGACGAGTGGGCGCGCGGCACGCCGAGCGCCGCGCCCTTCGTTGGATGTCATAGCGGAACGAAATGCTGGAAGACGAACCTCGGCGGCACCTATGCGGCGAGCTCTCGGCAGGTCCTGGTCTCGCCGAACATCACGCTCCCCGAGAACGGCGTGTTCGAGCTTTCCTGGGCGATGAAGCTGCAGCTCGAGCACGCGAGCTTCGACGGCGCGACCGTCGCGGTGCGCGCGGCGGACGGCGCCAGGGAGCGCGTGATCTATCGCTACATGGGTCCGACGTTGAGCTCCGTCACCGTCGGCAATCCCTCGGTCACCGTGCCCATCTATGTGGGCTGGGTGAGGAGCCAAGCCGACATCAGCAACTTCGCGGGCAACGTCGTGCAGCTGGTCTTCACCCTCGAGTCCGACGCCAGCCTCAATCTCGGCGGCTTCGCCATCGACGACGTGAAGGTCCAGCGCGTCGTCCGCTGCGGCGACGGTCATGTGGGCACGGGCGAGGAGTGCGATGACGGCAATACGGCCGATGGCGACGGCTGCTCGGCGAGCTGCACCACGACCAGCACCGGCGCGGATGGCGGGCCGCAGGACGATGGCGGACCAGCAGGACCCGGTGGCGGCGACGGCGATGGCGGTACCCCTGGCGGCGTGTTCATTCCGCCGGACCGCAGTTGCGGCGCTCTCGGCGCGGACCCGAGCCTCATGGCGCTCGTGATGCTGGGGCTGCTGCGGCGCGCGACGCGCAAGCGAATTGCCTGACGGCCGCGAACGGCACCGACGAGAACCGCGGCGACGAGCACGACAAGCTCGAGGCCTGCTACGACGACGCTGACGACATCCGCGACGGCCTATCGAGCTAAGAGGTCGATCGCTTCCTTCACGGCCGCGCGTGCATCGTCGCCACCGCGGTTGGTGGCGGCAAGGAGCACGACGTCCTGCCCGGGGACCGCGAGCACGCTGCAATAGAACAAGGTGTTCGAGCCGTCGTGGGCGAGGGCGCGCGTCGTCGGCCATCGCGGATGCGTCGTGACTGCCCAGCCGAACGCGTAGTTGCCGCTGACCGCGGTGTGCAGCTTCTCGAAGGTCGCTCGCGACAAGCCGGTGCGGGTCGCGCCCCCGCGCTCGCCGCGCACGTGCATCTTCACGAACGTATGCCAGTCGGCGAGCGAGCAGTGGACGGTGCCCGCGGGGCCTATTTGCGGTGGGTTGTCGCTGCGCGGGCCGGGTGCGATGGGCGTGAGTTGGCCGTTGGTATTTTCGTGGGCCCAGGGGGCATCGATCGCATCGGGGGCGGTCGCGGGTGAGCCGAAGCCACAGGAGCGCATTCCCAGAGGGCCGAGGAGCTTCACGCGCATCAGCTTCTCCCAGGTGTCGCCGGTGAGCTTCTCGAGCATGACGCCGGCGGCCAGGTAACCGGTGTTCGAGTATACGAGCTCGCCGACCTTGCCGCTGGGAGGACGGCGCAGGAGCGCGTGGACCGCAGGTTGGCGCTGGCCGGCAGGGTTCTTGGGATCCCACATCGTCTTCCAGATGTCGTCGGGCACGTTCGGCGCGAAGCCCGCGCGGTGGGTGAGCAGCATCTCGAGGGTGATGGTCTCGAACGCCGGGTCGAGGTCGGTCCAGTCCGCGAAAGCGTTGGAGACGGAGGTGTCCCAGCCAAGCTTGCCTTGCTCGACGAGGATGGCGGCGAGCGTCGCGGTCATCGCCTTGGTATCGGAGCCCAGGTGCCAGCGGTCGGTCAGCGCGACCGGCGTCGGGTCACCGAGCTTGCGCACACCCCAGGCGGCTTCGCGGACGGTGCCGCCGTGCGAGGCGTAGACCGCGATAGCGGGGAGGTGGTGGCGCGTGGCGATCTCTTGGAGCTTCGCGGTGAGCGCTTGATCGGGCGCGGCGAAGAGGGCGGTGAGAAAGAGGATGGGGAACACGCGTGACGCTCGTGGAGGTGCGGCGGGCGCTACGTGCGCTTCGTGGGCGTCTTGGCGGGAGCTTTTTTCTTCTTCGCCGGCGCCTTCTTCTTCGCCGCGAAGCTTGCGTTGAGCGCAACTGCCTCTTGGATGAGCGCCTTGAAGGCCTTGGCGTCGATCTCTTCGCCTTCCTTGATGTCGATGGCACGCCGCACGTTGCCCTCGAGGCTCGAGTTGAAGAGCTTCTTGGGATCCTTGAGCGAGGCGCCCTTGTAGAAGGTGAGCTTCACGACGGCCTTGTAGGTCTCGCCGGTGCAGATACCACCGTCATGCGACCAGACGGGCGTGCCCATCCACTTCACTTCCTCGAGCACGACCGGGTCGGCCTCTCGAATGAGCGCGCGCATCTTCGCGAGCGTCTTGCCGCGCCAGTCGCCGAGCGAGGCGATCTTCTCGCTGATGAGCTTCGATGCCGCGGGGCCTTCTGGTTTCTCGTGTGTCGCCATGACGGGCGTCCTTTCTTACTCAGCTGCACTCTACCCGAAGACCGCCGCTCCGGCGGCGCTTCAAGGGCTCAGGCGATAAGTCACCTTGACCTCGGCGTAGTCGCTGGCGACCACCGCGGGCGACGGGCTCGCGCGGTTCTGGCCGCGCGGCGTGACCGCGAACGAGATGCCGTGCTCGATGCCGGTGAAGAGGC
>JBDHVB010000126.1:0-16338 GCA_039809465.1 Myxococcota bacterium | reverse complement strand
CCGCAAGCTCGCGGAGCCCGGCCGCCGCTTGGAGCAGGGGGCCTCCGAGTACTCGCTCGGGGAATCCGTCGCGCGGGCGGTCGACGCTCTCCGCTTTAGCGGAAGGACGCCCGACGCTCACAGCGTCTTCGACAGCGTGACCATCGATTGGTTCTCGTGGTTCTACCGGGGCGAGGCACGCCCCAGCTCGGTGCGGCCGACGCTCGCGAACGTCGAGGCTGTGCTTCGGGCGCGGTATGGGGACAGCCCCTAGTCCCGCGCGCGGGGCCGTTCGAGGCTCTTGAAGGTCGCGCCGTACAAAGATGACGTCCAGCTTTCGCTCACCTGTTTTTGCGAGCGTGTCTCGACGAGCAAGCGTTCGCCTTTGCGGACGAGTGAGCCTGGCTCGAAGTAGAACGTCGTGAGCTGTTCTTTGCGGCCGTCGGGGGGACGGGGAGGGCGGTCGTCGGGGCCCGCGGCGGCGGGTTGACCGTCGGTGACGCGCACGATCTCGACCGACTCGATGCGCAGCGTGACCTCCAAGAACTTTCGTCGCTCGGAGGTGACGTCGCTCGTGGCGATCTCGCGGGTCACGATGCGCTTGTTCATCACCACGCCCCAGACGCGCTGGTAGTAGTCGTCCCCTTGGAACGGGGCGGGTGGGGACGCGCGCGCCTGCAAAACGACGCCAAAGACGAACACGAATCCCAGCCATGAAGCGCGCCGCATCGACGGATGTTACCGCGCCCATGCGTCCTCGCCACGCTAGACCAGACCGCAGCGCACCATGAGCGCCACGCGCGGCACCGAGCGCACCGCAAACGCCGCGCGGCACCGCGCCGTACTTTGCGCGAGCGTTTACGCCGCCGCGTGATTACGATCGAGGCATGGAATTTTTATGGATGTTGATCATCGGTCTCGTCGTCGGTGCGATTGCCAAGTTCCTGATGCCGGGCAAGGACCCGGGCGGCATCATCGTCACGATGATCATCGGCATCGTCGGTGCGATGATCGCGGGCTTCATCGGCCGCTCGTTGGGCGGTTACCAGACGCAAGGGCCAGGAATCATCGCGTCTGTCCTCGGTGCCATGCTCCTCTTGTTCCTCTATCGCATGGTGGCTGGCCGCCGGCGCTGACCTCGGCGTGAGCGACAGCCGCGGCTCAAGCCTGAACGACTGGGGGCATGGGGCGCTCGAGGATGCCTGCTTTGAACAGCTCCCAGCGGCTCTGCAGCGTCGGATAGCCGCTCATTTTCATGACCACCGTCGGTTTGTCGCCAGTGAGGAGCTGCAGCGGCTCGGTCTCCGCGCCGCCAACATAGGCAAGGACCGCGTAAGCCGCGAGGAAGCACTTGCGCCGCAGCTCTTCGGGCGGCAAGTCCGGCCAGAGCTTGCGTGCGCCATAGCGGGCAGACCAGTAGTCCGCGCGTGCTTCGTTCTTCGAGCGCAAGACGCGGTGGCCGCGCTCATGCGCCATGATCAACGCGAGCGCGTCGGGCGTCATGCCGGGGGCGCGCGCGAGCCCACCGGGGACGCGGACGTGGGTCGCGCGCTTCACGTCCACTTCGATGCGCTGGGAGTCGGTGGCCCAGTCGAGGACGAACGGAAACCCGAGCCGCTGGCTGGCGAGGTCACAGAGCGCCTGGGCCTCCGCTTGGCTCATGGTCGGCCGCTGGAGCTCGGCGCTGAAGGGGAGGGTGCGCAGGAGGTCGTTGGTCGGGCTCCGCGCGGGGCGTTTCGGCGTCTTGCTGACCGTCCGAACCGCGACGTTGCCCACGACGGTCATGGCACCCTTGCCCGGCCGCCGGGTCAGACCGTCGAGCAGGTGGCTCGAAATGCCCTGTTCGCGGGCCTCGGTGAGGGCTGCTTGACGCGAGATGACCCGCCGGTGAACCGCGTATTCCAGCGTCGCTAGCCTGAAGAGCTCATCCTGACGCTTTGCGGACAACACACGCATCGTGATCGGTATCGTACGGCCCCGAGGCGAAGTTGCGCTGGACACCGCCTGGATGTCGCGGTCGCCCCCGGGGGATCAACGCAACGGCTCCCTCCACCCGGACGAGAACCAACCCGCTCATGGGTCACCAAGCAGTCCTCTTGGGGGCGACCGGTCTGGTCGGCTCCCATATCGTCGATGCCCTCCTGGCGGATCCGCTTTGGACCCGCGTGACCTGCATTGGGCGCCGGCGGACCGGGCGGCAGCATTGGAAGCTCGTGGAGCATGTCGTCGATCTGTTCGAGCCGGCTGGGTGGTCGCACCTCGTGCAAGGCGACGTCGCCTTCAGCGCTCTGGGGACGACCCGCGGGGCCGCTGGCGGCAAGCAGGCGCAGTGGGAGGTCGACCACGACTACCAGCTCTTCTTCGCGCAGGCGGCGCGTAAGAATCGCGTCCCGACCTTCGTCCTCATCTCGTCCGCTGGAGCAAACACGCACAGCCGGCTGTTCTATCCGCGCATGAAGGGTCAGCTCGAAGGCGAGATCGCCGCGCTGCACTTTCCGCGGGCGCGCATCCTCCGGCCGAGCTTGCTCGACGGTGAGCGATCCGAGAAGCGCCTCGCCGAGGCCGCGGCGCTCTCCGTCTTGCGTCCGCTGCAGCGGATATTGCCGCCGGTGGCGCGCCCCGTGAAGGCGGAGGCCGTCGCGGTCGCGGCCATTGCTTCCGCGCACAACGAGTTCTCCGGCACCCGCATCCTAGAGCCGCTCGACATCTTCGCGATGGGCTCCGCGCACTTCGCCGCCGAAGAGCACCTCGAGGCGCGGTTCGATGCCATGGGGTTGCCCGAAGAGAGCAGCCAGGCCGGGGCGTTGAGCTAGGGGAGAGGCCCTTCCAAGGCCCGCGTTACTGGGCTTCGGACCGCGCCAGCAGCTGGCGGATGGTGACACGGAACTCGGCGCTTGGCGCCACGAACCGCGCGCCGATGAGCCCCGAATTGCGGAACTCTACGGCCGCTTGAGCGGAGTGCAGGTGCTCCGTGACCATCTGCCTTCCCTTGGGCTCGAGGCGCGGCAGGTAGACCTGGATCTTCGCCCCGTAGTCCGGTGAGACGTCGCTCTGCAGAAACACGCCCTGATCGCTCAACTCGAACAAGGTGGCCTCGTAGCGCTTCTCGCCGTGTGACCAAGCGACGCGTATGAGGTCGCTCAGCTCACGGTACATCGTATGCTTTAGCGACTGGTATGCCGCGCGCTCGATGGGCGGGACGTGATCATCGAGGACCTCGCGCAGCGCCTTGGTGAGCGCGTCGCTCGGCGACACGAACGACACGCCGAAGCCGTCGCCCTGCGAGTGCGTGACGCGCGCCTCGACCAGGTGCTTGGTTTCACCGAACCAGAGCGTGAGCGCCAGGAGCGTGCCAACCGCGGGGCGGATGGGCGCGAGCAGATAGAGGCCGCCGATGCTGACGTTCTTCGGCTGAAACTTCACCGCGCCCTTGGTGGCGATCTGCGCTAGCGGTAAGCGTGTCTCCGCGCGAAACTGCCGCACACCGAAGGGCAGCGTGATGTCGCTGATGGTCTTGCTTGGCGTGAAGCTATCTTTCATTGGTGTCCCGGCTAGGAGCTTACGGCACGCGGCGAAAAATCCCTTACCATTTTCGTGGTTTAACCCTACTTTCGGGCTGCCATGACTGCACTCGACTTCAGGGCCCTACGCGCCACCGCGGTCACGGGGGGCGCTGACGATGAGACCATGGAGTTCCTGGAGAACCTCTGGACCATCGCTCCGGAGAAGTCCGTCGAAGGCATCCTCGCCGCCGCCTTCAACTTCGACATGGAAGGCTTCGTTCTCCTCGCCCGCCTGCTGAAGAAGGTGGTTCCAGGTAGGTCCTCGAGCGGCGCGCCCGAAATCGTGACCGTCGACGAGTGGCCGATCCTCTTCACCTCTGGCGACCTCCACATCGGCGGCAACCTCCCTTTGGAGAACACCCAGGTCATCGTCTTGGGTAACCTCACCGTCGACGGCGTCATTGGCAGCTACCGCGACTTCGAAACGACGCGGCTCGTCGTGCTGGGCGACCTGACCGCCTTGGGGCTCGAGGGCGACAAGGAGATCTTCGTCGACGGGGCTCTCACCGCCGACATCATCTGGTTCGAGGGGAAGACCGGCGAGCTCATGGCGGAGACCATCGAGGCGCGTGTCCTCTATAGCGGCACCAACGAGAGGCTGCACGCGCAGACCCTACGCGTCGATTATGGGTTCACCGCGAAGAAGCCCGTGAAGCCCGACGCCATGCAGAGCGTCCTCGCGCCAGAAGCGTTCGAGCCCGAGGATGGTTACGTTTTCGAAGGTCATCCCGGCTACGGCTGCGTGAACCGCGCCTTGCGGCTCATGGCCCGCGGCCGGCCGGGTTTGTTGCAACATTGAGAGACGGCATGCAGGCAGCGACCCCCGGCGAGGCAGTCAGCGCGCGCGCCTTCGCGGCCGACACCCGCCGCTGGCACAGCGAGGACGGCGACGTTGTCGCTTACGTCGACACCGGAAGCGCGTGGGTTGCGATGGGCTCTCCACTCGCGCCATCGGGGCGCCGCGCCGCGGTCGCCAGAGCCTTCTGTGAGCAGGCGCGTGAGCATCACCGCCGGGTGTGCTTCTTCGGCGTAGAGGACGAGACGTGGAGCAGCGGGCTACGGCGACTCGAGGTCGGCGAGCAGCCCCACTTCACCGCCAGCTCCTGGCGGACGAGCCTGAAGACGCATCGCAGCTTGCGGGAGCAGCTGCGGCGTGCCCGCGCGAAAGGCGTCGTCGTTCGCGCCGCCACCGAGGCCGAGCTCGCACCAGGTACGCCATTGCGTTCGGCGGTGGAGAAGCTCGCGAGCGAATGGCTCGACACCCGTCGCATGGAGCCACTGCGCTTCGTGGTCGATCTGGATCCGTTCCGGCGCCCAGCAAGCCACCGTTACTTCACCGCGCACGTGGGTGAAGACCTCGTCGCCTTCGCATCCGTCGCGCCAACCGCGGACGAGCGGACGCTGCTCGCCGAGGACATCCTCCGCGCCAAGGCGGCGCCGAACGGCACGACCGAATCGCTGCTCGACGTCATCTGCGGCTCGCTCGCCGAGAACGAATCGTTGACCCTTGGCCTCGCGCCGCTCTCGGGCTCGGCGCGGTGGCAACGTGTCGTGCGCCTGGTCACCCGTCCGCTCTACGACTTCAGTGGGCTCGCCCGGTTCAAGGCGCGGCTCCATCCGCGGGCCTGGCAGCCTGTGTGGATCGTCGCCGGCCAGGACACGCGCGTCATGCCCGCGCTCGCGGATTGTCTGCGTGCCTTCGCCGGAGGTCCGCTTTGGCGATTTGCCCTGCGCACCATTCTCCGGCGCCCGGGAGGCTTCCCCTACGCATTCGCCGTACCGCTCATCCCATGGACCGCGGTGCTGTACGCCTTGGCGCTGTTTCACCGAACCGGTCCATTGGGCTTCAGCGGCGCCGCCCTGTGGGGCTGGTCGCTGTACGACACCGTGCTCGTCGCCGGCATGTTCGCCGCGGCGTATCGTCCGCGATTGCGGCTGCTCCTGCTGCTCACCTGCGCGGCGACGCTCGACGCGATGGTCTCGGTGACCCACGTCGTGCACGCGGGCCTCGGGCCAGACCTGCTCAGCGTCCTGCTGCGCCTGGCGGCCACCGCGGCACCAGTGTTCGCGACGTTCGCGCTGGCGTGGTCGGCGCACCTGGTGCGCTCGAAGGTCGGAGCGCCGGGCTAGCCCGCGCGTTTACCTCGCGCGCTTCAAGTTCCAGAAGCCGCACATTTCGCTCACGTCCGCGCCGAAGCGGATCTGATAGCCGACCATGCGAATGGCCGCCGCGGCGGTCATGGCGCCGGCACGCGCGAACGGGCTGGAGCGCGACAGCACCAGCCCACAGCCCGCCGTGAGCTTGCTGCGCTTGAGCATGTAGTCGATGAGGCGCTTGCGTGCGTAGTGGGTGTACGACGTGACGCGCCCCCAATCGTGAGCGATGTAAAAGCCCTTCGTGCCGACCGACCGCGCCTCCATCATCGGCTTCACGACGTCGCAGATGAAGTCGGCGCAAGCATCGCAGAGCACGCCGCTGTCGAGCGCCGTCTCGCTGACGAAGCCAATCGGGTCGACCCACCAGACGCGATACCCCGTCTTCGGGTCCACGAGGTCGGGCTCCCCGCCAAGGAGCTCCGCGGGGGTCAGCGGTCTATCGTCGCGATGAGCGGACACTGAGCTCATTTCTCCTCGGGATCTCTACGGCTCATTCCGAGAGAACGTCTTCAGCGCGGCTCACTTTCCGTTCCAGGTGTGGGTTTCCGCCGCCATCGGCCTCGACTCGCCGGCTTAGCGCGCGGGTGAAGCGATCCCTAGGGAATGACCCGCGTCGTGACCCCCGAGACGCTCTGCACGGTGACGTCCCAGTCGGCCGGTGTGAGCGTGCAGGGGAGCGCGGTGATCGGATCCGCGAAGCTCTGGCCATTCGGCGCGAGGTCGATGAGGCCGTCCTTGGCGGCGACCTTGAGGGACCAGATGTCCGCTGTCGTGGACCCCGGGGTGAGGAGCGCCGCGGCGCTGACCACGATGCCGCCGTCGTCGGTGAGATCGAGATCGGTGTGGCCAATGGGCGCGAAGTCGCCGTTGCTGTCTTCGATGACGTACCGGCGGGCCCATAGCGGCTGACCGACGGAATCGAGCAGGGCGAGCGAGAGGCCCGGCGCGCCGGCCGGGGGATCTTCGCTCAAGCGGACAGCGGCGCCGCTGACGACGTAACCGGTGGTCGGGAGCTGCGCGATGGCGTCGAGGACGTAGACCGAGCCCAGGCCAAAGCCGAATCCAGGGAAGGACGCGAAGCCGACCGAGCCGTCGACCTTCAGGCGCGCCACGAAGCCGTTGTGCTCGGCGCCGCCGCGGCCCGCCACGGTGACGTCGCCGTTGCTCTCGATGAGCGCGCGCACCGGATAGGCGTCCATGCCTTCGGCGCACGTGGCGTAGCGCTTGGTGAAGGAGATGGCGCCCGCGCGGTTGCGGCGAATGGCGAACATCGCGTCCGCCGGGCGGCGCACGCGGCCAGCGATGAACAGCTCACCCGCGGCGTCTGCGATGACGGAGGGGAAGAGCTCGGTCGCCTGTGAATCGCCGATGCTCTGCGCGTCCAGCACGTTGCCGGCCGCGTCTATGTGCACGAGGACGACGCGGTTCGCGGAGCAGCCCATCACCACTTGGAAGCCGCTGCCGCCATCGCTGGTCACGCCGATGGGGAAGTCGGTGCAAGAGGCGTCACCGAGGCTCAGCTCACGCCGCCATTCGACGCGGCCAAATTGAGTGATCTTGATGATGCTGTGTGGTGGTACGTCCGCTTCGGCGAGCACCAGGATGCCGGCGTCCCTGGTGGAGTGGATGCGTGACGGCTCGAGTGTGTCTTCTTGAGCGGAGTACTGCCGGGTCCACACCAGGTCGCCCTCGGGGGCGAACTTGGTGAGGGCGGAGGCGCCACGCGTCGTGACCACGAAGCGGTCGTCGATGGTGCGCAGCTGGTCGAGCCAGTAGGTGTTGCCACCCATGACCGTCGCGACGCTGTCGAGCGGCGAGCCGAAGGTGCGCGACCACGGCGTGAAGGTCGGGTTCGCGAGATGCTCGGCGTCGGGGCCAGCGCCTGGCGGCAGGGTCGAAGCGTTCGGCGGCGGCTCGCAGGCGGGCACCGGCACGTCGAGGGCTTGCTCGATGGGGCCGAGCGCCGTCTCCCAGCGCACGAGATCGAACGGCTCGAGGAAGAGGAAGGCGGGCGTCGTGATCTTCACCCCGAGGCTACCTTCGAGACCCGCCGAGAGCGTCACGCAGGGATCGCGGAAGACGTCGGCGTCGAGCTCACCGAAGGCTCGCGCGGTGACGAACGGGCCGCTCACGCCATAGATGAGCGTGCTGAGCTCGGCGCCGAGACCCGCCTTGGCGCTGGCGGTGAGCGTGACGCGCGGCGGCTCGGCTTCGAGCGAGACGTCCTTGAGCTCCGGTGGCTTGAAGTCGGGGGTCGTGGGGTGCTTCGACGAGAGGGTGACCGAGGTCTCGAACGCGATGGCGGAGTCCACGCTGGTGGCAAAAGAGGCCTGCGCTTCGCCTTCGACCTTCGCCACGATCTTCACGTGCGGCGTGATGACGATGGGCGGGTAGACGAGCTCGCCGACGTTGCTCTCGTAGAGCGTGAACTCCTTCTCGAAGCTGAGGATTGCCGCGCCGTGCACCTCGAGGTGCGTGGAGAGGCTCGGCTGCGAGGCGAAGATGGCTTTTGCCTCGGGGAGCAGATCGGTGAGCGAGCAGCTGAGCTGACCTTCGAGCAAGCCGCCCACGCAATCCGCGACGGCTTGGGGGAGCTCCTCGAGCGCGCCCCAGTCGAAGTCGAGGCTGAAACCATAGTCGATGGCGCCGCCGAGCACGCCTTCGAGCACGATCTGGTCATTGGTGGTGGCGGTGTCGCCGTCACCGTCGAAGAGGACGACGTTGACGTCCTGTGATTTACCGACGTGCTCCTCGAAGCCGGCGGCGGTGAGCGGCTGGACGTCACTGCCGGGCCACGCGGTGGCGCCGAGCTCGCCGGTGGAGCGTGTTTGCGCTTTGATGTGAACCTTCTGGAACGCGAGCTGAATGGGGGCGTGGAGCGTCTCGAGCGTGCGCCCGTCCGCTGAAACGGTGTTGACGATGCGGAGTAGACCGCTCGGCGTCTTCGCGGACTGACCAGAGACGAGCACTTGGCCGCGCGCCACGCCTTGGAGCGCCTGCGGCACGCTGCTGAAGCGTAGTGTGCCGTCCTCTTCGGCGGCCTCGAGCAGGTCGAGATCGTCGGCGGTGAGGATGCGTGTCGATTTGAACGGGACGATCTCGACTTCGTCCTTCTTGCCGTCGTCCTTGCAGCCAACGGCGAAGGCCAAGCCCAGGATGAATAGTGTGCTATAGCGAATCATTTGATGGCCATGGGTTGTTCGCGCGGCGGTCCGTTGATTCCGTACGTCCTGGTGTAGTCTTCGATTGCCTCTTGCACGGCGCGCCGGAAGGCGAGGGGGGAGCCGATGCCGGAGAACGACTCGCGGGTGCCGCCGCTCCCGATGATCGTGATGGTGCCGCAATTGAAGATGCGGCCGAGCAGTGACTGGTCGACGGCGACCGACTCGATCTTCACGAGGTTCAGCTCGAGCGTCTTGCGGGTGAGCACGCCGGTCTTGATGATGACGCGGCGGTCGGTGACGGCGAACTCGCAGGTCGAGCGGCGGATCCAGCCGGCGATGCCGAGGGTCAGGATGCTCCAGAGCGACAAGAAGACCGACCAGTGGAGGCGCGCCCGATAGGTGACCTTTTCGTCGCGGAGCAGGACCTCGTCGATGTAGCTCATCAGCGCAATTTCATCTACTGAGGCCCCATGCGTCAATTCAACCGTCCGCAGCTCACCCCCGAGCAAGTGCTCGCCACCTACCGCAAGGGTCCCACGACTGGCCTGTTCACCGACGGTAGCGCCTCGCCGAACCCGGGGCCGGGGGGCTGGAGCGCCGTCTACGTGGTCGATGACGAGATCCTCGACAGCATGGCGGGGCGCGAGCCGCACACCACCAACAACCGCATGGAGCTCACCGGCCTCATCGCCGCCTACAAGATGGCGTCGCCGACGATGCCGCTGAACGTTTTCACGGACAGTCAGCTGTGCGTGAACACGGTGAACCTGTGGGCTGCGTCGTGGGCCAAGCGGGGGTGGCGGCGCAAGGACGGGGAGATCAAGAACCTCGAGCTGGTTCAAGAGCTCTACGCGCTCTCACTCGAGAAGCCGAACCTCAAGCTGCAGTGGATCCGCGCGCACGATGGCTCGCGCTGGAACGAATACGCGGATGCGTTGGCGGGCGACTACCTGCGCTGAGGTGGCTTCGCGCGGGTACGGGCGCCATCTTCGCGGACGACTGCGCCGGCGCCGACGCGTCGTTCGCTAAAGCGACAAGAACGCGAGCCGCCCGCCCGTTGGGTTGCTTACTGCTCCGCCGCCGGTGGGACTTGCTCCGGGTGCTCGAGGGCGTTGAGCTGATTCTCGAGGCGGTCGAGCTCGGCTTGGATCTTGGCGTTCTCTTCGGTCTCCTGGGCCGATGGCGCCTTGGTGTCGCTGCTCTGCGCCTTGACGTTGTTGTTGGTGCGCTCGCGGAGCTTCGCGAGGCGCTCGCGCAACGGGACGATCTCGGAGTGGACGCGGCTGCGGACCGAGGTCGGATCCTCGGCGGAGTTTGGCGTGTTGGTCGACGCCATCAGCACGCTCACGTCCTTACCGAGCTCGCGCAGGCTCTCGGTCACGGAGTGGTTCGACTCGTCTTTGGTGTGGGCGCAGGCAACAGCGAGAGCAAAGCAAGGGATGAGGAGATATTTCAGCATGGCGATGCCTCTCGCGCGTTGCGTGGTGCAAAGCAAGCGCCGGCAGGGGGGAGGCGGTTTTGCGCAACGCTGCCTGGAGGGCGCCGATAAACATGGAGACCGATAATCTGGGGGAGCTTCGTGGCTGAGGTCGACGGCGTTTCCAGGACAGTTCCAGTACGCATCTATCTGGATGACGCCCGTGAGCAGCCCACCGAGGTCGCGGTTCCCGCTGACGCCTTCGAGATGCGTGACGGCCGCCCGGTTGGCCTCGTCGGTCCCCGTGTGCGCATCGACGTTGGCGGTGAGATCTCGGTCGCCCAGTCCACCTTGCCGCGCCTGCGACGCATCCCGGTCATCGGTCAGTACGCGGCGGCCATGATGGCCGACAGAGTCACCCAGACCAGCCGCGTCGTGCCCAATCAGGCCGACCGCGATGGCGGCTTCCGCGACCCCGCGCTCGATCTCGCGCAGAACACCGCGTTCGTCGCCGCGAACCAGACCATCACGCTCGCCGAGCGCATGGCCGGCCGCCGCATCGACTGGGGCGACGATGGCCGGCTCACCGTGAGGCCGCATGCCTTCGTGGCCTCGGGTGGGCTCGATCTCAACGCTTTCTTCATGCCGAGCGAGCAGCGCGTTTCCTTGGGGGCGCTGGGGACCGTCCGCGATGGCATACCCGTGCCGCTCGACGGAACCGGCTTTGCCTTCATCGAGCGCGCGGTGGAGCGCCAGCGCCAGGCGGTTGCCGCCGTCACGCGCCGCGCGGACGCCACGCCAGCCGAGCGCGAGGAGGCGAATCGCCGCACGGATGTGCTCGCGGCGGTGGTCGCAGCCGCCCGCCGAGACGATCCACGCGAAGTGCAGCGCCTCGTCGACGCGGAGATCGCTCGATTGGCACCGGCCCCCGCGGCCGCGGCACCGAGCCTCTTCGATCAGATCCGTAGTGCCACCGCGGACGCATGGCAGACCGTGCAGGACATGGGACGCATGCCCGAAGAGGCGCGGGCGCGCATGTACTACCTCACCGATCTGGAGCGCCTGCGCGACGACATCCAGAAGGCGCGGCCATTGCCAGGTCGCTTGGTGCAGCTCGCGAATGACCGCTTCATCGCCGCGCACGAATCGGGCCACGCCGTGCTCTACGCCTTGATGCCGGCGTTGCAGACACACGCGGGAGCGACGCTGCACGAAGCGTACGGTGACACCGTCAGCATCCTCACCGCGCTCCAGTCGGACGAGCTGGTCCGCCGCATGATCACGGAGACCGGCGGCGATTTCACGCGAAGCAACTCGGTGTCGCGCATCGGCGAGGAGCTGACGCTCACCCGGCGTGAGGCGACGCGTGACACCAGCGACGATCAGCATACGGCCCTTCGCGACGTGGCGAATCGTTTGCGGGTGGCCGACTTCCCGGGCGTTCAGGCGGACCAGAGCGAGCGGCTCACGCTCGAGGCGAAGAATGGCCCCCACGCGGTCTCGCAGGTCGTGAGCGGCGCCCTGTACGAACATCTCGCCCGGCGCGCGATCTCCGCTCGGTCCGCTGGAGCGGATGGAGCCACGGCGCTTCGCGGCGCTGGAGACGAGCTCGGTCTCATCCTGCACCGCAGCACGCTCTTTCTTCCAGAGAACGGCGGCTCGCTGCACGATGTCGGCGCGGCGCTCGTGCAGTCCGCCCGCAGGTTCGCGTCGCCGGACGCCGCGCTTCAGCTCGAGAGCATTTTGCGGGAGCGCGGGATCCTCGGCGCGGAGGTGCCGAGCAGCATGCGTGACGTGCCCGACGTGACGTTGCAGGGGCTCGATGCCGCGATTGCCGGTGGCGTGCTGCGGAGCGTGCGGTGGACCCAGGGCGAAGGCGTGCGTGTGACGGAGCGCGTGACCGATGATCGCGGCTGGACGCGCGTCCGCTATGGCAAGCCGTTCAACGACCAGGGCGTGATGGAGACCGTCGGCTCCTTCGTCTTCGACCCCACTGGCCGCCTCGTCGCGTACTCAGCGGCGACGTTGTGAGGGCTCGAGCCCACGCCGAGCAGCAAGCTCCTGGTCCCAGACTGGGGCTAGTGTGGCACATGCGCGAAGGCGGGCCCGATTTGGGCCGTTGACCGTCTCAGCGGACAGCCCATCTTGTGTCTCCAGAGGGGGATTCATCATGGGTAACGATCAGAAATCGCAGCAAGACAAGAACGGTAATCAGCGCAATCCGCAGCAGGGTGGAATGCACAGCCCGGGCCGTGGCGACTCGCAGCAACAGGACAAGCGCACACAAGGCCCGCAGTCCGACCAGCAGCGCCGCGACCAAGGCATCAACAACCCTACGGAACGTAAGTAGGAGCGATGCGTCGTGAGCCCGGTTGCGCGCTGTTCACGGCTCGTGGCGCGCAGCCGGGCGTTGCGCGTGGCGCGGCCGGGGATCACGCCGATAGGGAGAAGGAAGATGACGAAGAAGAAGTTGAAGCGCATCGACCCGGGCGCGAATGAAAACCCGATGCCGCCGGTGCACGACGAGCTGGGCGTGCGCTTGGCCGAGAACGCGATCGCTACGGCGACCTCCGGCGATGAATCGGCGGAATACAAGGATGACGTCGATCGCGAGGGGGACGAAACCATCATGGAGCTTGGGGAGGCGGGACTCGTCGAGACGGAGGCGGTCGAGACCGAGGAAGACGAGCTCGTGGTTCCGCCGCACCGTTGAAAAGCGCGTCGTGACGCAACAATGAAGGGTGGTCTTCGATAACTGCACGGCACCAATCCGTCCGGAGCGCCGTCATGACATCCATCGCGATCAAACACCTTCCCATGGTCTCCGGCAGGGGCGCCGCGCCAGCGAGTGGCACTGCCTCGGTCAGCGGGGCGACGAGCCGTGGCGACCTCGGGGCCGTGAATCTCACGGTCACGCGCGTCGGCTCAGGGAAGGCGACGCTGATGGGCGGCGTGAGCGCGCTGGACGACGGGCGGACGTCGCTCGAGATGACGCGTAAGGGCAAGGTCACGAGCGTCGTCGGCCGCATTGGCTTTCGCGACGCCCGTGTCGCTCTGGAAGTCGTCCAGGAGACGCCCGACAAGTCGACCATCAACGGCGCCTTCATGGGGCGTACCATCAGCCTGACCGTCGCGCGTGACCCGAAGCAGCCGGGCGTCGCGCTGGTGACCGGCAAGCTCTTCCCGTACGAGGAGCCCGCCATCGGTACGGTCTCCATCACGATTCGCGACGTCGACGGGCTGCGCAGCTACGAAGGCGGCACCAGCAAGAAGCCGGAGGGCCGGGTGCAGCTCCAGGAGAGCCGTCAGGGTGACGTCATCAAGACGACCGGTAAGCTCGGCGGCTGGTACGTGACCGAGCTTTCGCAGCCCGCGAATTTCCATAGCCTGGAGCTCTTCGACACGACCTTGCTCGTCGTGATGGCGCAAGCCATCCGCCGCTTCAACGAGCTCTAGCCGCAAAGCATCGCGCAGACGAACCTCCAAGGTGGGTTTCGTCTGCCGCAACACGGCGTGCTTGCTGGGCGGCTCACTCGAGGTCGATGATCGCGAGCTCCTCTTCGCGGCCGCCTTTTTCGACGGTGAGATCATCGCCGGCGTAAGCACCGATCAGCGCTTCGCCAAGCGGTGAGCTCGGCGTGACGATATCGATGTTCTCCTGGCCGACGGTGAAGCGCTGGCCGCCTCCGCCGGGCGCGATGAAGACGCGACGCTTGCCTTGGGAGTCGGTGATGCGGACGAGGGCGGACACGGCGACGGCGTCATCTGCGCTGAAGCTGCGCAGCGGCATGGCGGCCACGCGGGCGAGCTCGGCCTCGAGCGCCTGCACACGCATGGCCTGGCCGCGCGCGAGATACGACAGCTCGGTCGAGCGCATGTCCTTGTCGCTCTCGGCGCGCGACTCTTCGTGCGTCGCGGCTTCTTGCGAGGACTTCTGCGCGTCCATCAAAGCAGAGCGCGCATCGCCGAGCGCGTCGAGGATGCGCTTCTTGAGGTCGGCCTTGTCGATCATGGATGCTCAGGGTTGGCTGGGAGTGGACCACATGTAAGCCACTTGAGCACCGAGCGTGAAGAGGCCAGCGAAGGCGAAGTCGCGGACGGCGAAGCCGGGCATCTCGCGCGCCGCGCGGGTGGCGCGCACGCCTGCTTCCATCTGCTGGAAGGCGCGCCATGCCCCTTGGGCGGAGCGCACGGTGAGCTCTGTCTGACGCGCGCCGACCAAGAAGTTGGCCCCGGCGTATGCCGCCTGAATGCCGGTGCTGAGCGCCGTGCGATTGGGATCGGGCGTCGCCAGTGCCTTCAGCGCCTCGTTGCCTTGCCACCAGTGCGCATAGACCATGAAGCCATTGACAGCGGTGGCGTTGCGAAAGGCGGCGAAGCGCAGGGCCGGATCGGTTTGTGTGACAGCGCCGCGCATGAAGTGCTGAATGGCGAACTTGCCGGCGAAAGGCGCGCGGTCGATGAGGCCGGCGGCTTCTCGAGCCAGGACGCGTCCGCGATTGACGACACCGCTCGCCGCGCCGACGCGCGTGGCGGCACCCGCCAAGAGGGGGCCTGCTCCCATCGTGCCCAAGGTCGCCACCGTACCCGCGACGACCGCTCCCGCGTCTTGGCCAATGGCCGCGCGCTCGAGGATCGCGCGGTCGCTGGTGACCACGCCCGAGACGACGTTGCGCTCGCGAAAGCGGAACTGGAAACCCTCGCGGCCGGCCAGCTTGAAAGCCGCATCGAGTGGGTTGAGCACGACTTTGTTGGCGAAGTAGTTGCTGCCGCCGACGAGGAAGTCGCCCGGGCTGAGCGCCATTGCCGCGCCATTCGTGCGCAGGTAGTCGCCCCACGACTGACGCGGTTTTTCGACATCGCCGACCGGGCGGTCGAGTTGAATCTTTGGGCGTGGGGTTGCCGGGTCCGACGCGGGCGCGGGGGGCGGTTGGAGCGGCCGATCGAGGTTGATACGCGGAGGGTTGGTCATATCCGTGCCCGGCCAGATCTACCCGCCGGAAAGTGTCCTGGTTGCCGATGTTTTCGTGAGCGTCGGGCGCGCTGTCCCGGCTGGCACCGGTCAATCACGACCGTTCAGGCAACTGGCTCCATGGCGTCCCGATAAGTGGGGCCGTGAGCACCACCCGCGCTCTCGGAGCTCCGAGAGTTACCCCTCCGCGTCGGTCATCCGCGGCCGCAGCCAGTCCTCTTGGGGGCGGTGTGTCGCGGGCTGCTCAGCCGGTCGACCGCCTCGAATCGAACGGGGCAAAGCGCGCGGCGTTGGCGCGTATTGGTGTCGCGGGCGCGCCTGTCGCGAAGAGTGGTGCGTCCCCCCAGGTCACGCCGCTCGCGCTCGGTGCGGACGACGTCATTCCCACGGGGAACGAGATCGTCTCTTTCCCGGCGATTCGCGCCGCCGACGGCGCCATTCCCAGCTTCAACGTGCTGTCGATGCGCCACCGCGGTCTACTGGAGGTGAGTGGCGGCAAGGAGACGCCGGCGCTGCGGCCATTCGTGGCCTTGAATGGCAACGAGCTCGTGCCGGCGGAGCTGCGCTGGGAGCTCACCGCGTATTGGATCCCGACGGCTACTTTTGTCCGCGATGGCATACGCGTAACCTATACGTACTGCGCGCCGCCCGACGAGCGCGGCGCCATGATCCGGGTGCGGGTCACCAACGAGCGCGCCGATGCGGCGCCCGTCCGCTTGGGCATGGAGGCGCAGTGGGCGGACTTGAATCGCGTGCAGTACGCGCCGGTGCCGCTGCCGGGTGAGAAGGCCGTGCATCCGTTCGACCCCAAGTCGGACCACGCGTGGTTCAGCTACGGCGGCGCCGACAACGACGCGTTCGCGTTCACCTTCCTGCACCCGGGCGCGACGCAAGTGCAGGTGGCGCCGAGCGAGCCGGGCGCCGTGGCGCGGCGCGCAGTGCGTGACCAGATGCTGGAGCCTGGTGCATCCGCTGAAGCGGTCTTCGTGATCGGCATTGGCGTCGACCGTCTGAGCTCGCAGTCCGCGGCGTCGACCATCGAGCAGCGGATCCGGCGTGGCGGCAGTGACAGCGTCGTGAGCGACA
>JBDHVB010000125.1:0-16407 GCA_039809465.1 Myxococcota bacterium | reverse complement strand
CACGTGTGCCAGTCGGGCACGACGTTACCGAAGCGGTCTTGATTGGTGATGTGGAACGGGTGCTCGTACCAGTACGGCAGCGTCTTCACCCACTCGAACTCCGGATCGCCGAAGGCGGTAACGCCCCACGTCGATTGCGTGCAAACGTATGCTTGGCCGCGCGGGTGCTCTTCGCAGGCACCCGAGCTGCCCTGGTACGGGTCCCAGAGGCAGTCGTCCATGCGCGTTTGGCAAGCGGCCTGCGTCGTGAGCGCGCTGCAGGTCGCGGCACTCACGACCTGGCAGCTCGAGCCACTCCACTCGCACCCGCGCGCCGCGTCGCACGCCGCTTGTCCTTCCGAAGTGTGATCGCTGCAGTCGCACGCGTTTGGCGTGTACTGCTCGAAGCCGGCGCGGCGGTACGCGTAGGGGCGGCACGCGCTCAGCAAGTAGCGGCAACCCGCGGTGTTGTTACAATTGGTCTCGTTGAGGCCGTCGCAGGTGGTCGGCCCAGCCGGGACCGGTCCGCCACAGCGGTCGCGCGGCGACGATTGGCTCGACGACTGGTCGCCAGTCGAGACGACCACGATCTCGGAGTTCGAATCGCCGTCGACGTCGACGACGATCGGATACTCCGTCGCCGTGCGGTGAGAGTTCGGCTTCTCGTAGAGGATCTTGCTGGTCGCGCCCTCGAAGACTCGGAAGAAGCACTCGTCGTTGTAGAGCACCTCGGCCTTGCCGTCGCCCTGGAAGTCGAAGACGGAGGTGCCCGTGACAGCGGACGACTGGTCTTGCGTCTGATACATCCAGAGCAAGCCGATCTCGTTGGCGATGCCAGGCTGCACCTCGACCGAGCAGGTACGCTGTGCCGGTGAGCCCGGTCCGGGCACCGCTACGCTGCAACCAGATCCGGGAGTCGCACCGAGAGTCGCGCGCTGCTCGGCCGTGGCGGTCGCGCAGTCCGGATCGACCACGACCATGCAGCCCGTGCCGGCGAAGCTCACCTCGGGCCGGCCGTCACCATCGAAGTCGGCGATGTTCGGCGGGCCACCGCGGTTGTTGAGCAGCTTGAAGTTGAGCTCGCGGCGCTCCCACGAGCAGCCCACTTGTGCTTCGCAGTCGCTGCTCGTCGTGATGTTGCCACACGTCGCTTGCTCGTTGCAGGCGCCGTTCCAGTCGCAGAGCACGTTGAAGGCGTTGCAGCTATCGACGTCCGTCTTTACGGAGCAGGTCGGAGTTCCAGTGCGGTTGCACTTGTTGGTGCCGCTGTTCCAGGTGCAGCCAGTGATGGCCTGGCACCCAGCCTGATCGTCGTTATGGCTCGTGCAGACCGCGTTGTTGATGAAGCAACCGCCGGTCCAGCCGCAATTGTCGCCGGCGGTGGTGCAGGTCGCCTGGGTGACACGGTCACGGCAGACCGCGTCAGTGGTGCAGATCTCCGAGCCCGCCACGGGGCTGCGGAGCACGCGGCCGGTCTCACCGGATAAGAAGAAGACGCGTCCGTCATAGACGACAGCGACCTCCGGCGTGGTGTTGCCGCCGCCGGTGATGAAGTCGCCGACACCAGGGAAGCCGGGGCCGAGCGCTGGATCTATCGTTTCACTGTCATCGTGCTTGGCGCGCCAGAGCTCCACGAACGACCAGGTGCCGCCGATGTTCTTGATGGTCAGCGCGCGGTTACCAGTGAGGATCTCCGGCATGCCGTCGAGGTTCACGTCCGCCACCGCGGTGACGCTGAAGCACTCCTGCTCGGCGCCGCAGCGCTGGCGCTCACCGTTGGCGTTGAACCAGGCGTTACTGTCACCGCCCTGGTTTGCGAGGCCGAGGTCGAGCAAGACCGTGGGCGCCGCGCCGGGGTTGTGGCGCAAGATGACGCCGCCGATGATGATCTCCGCCACGCCGTCCGCGTCGAGGTCGGCCAAGTGCGGCGCGCCTCCCGTGAAGCGCGCAGCCAAGCTGCCGCTGCTGATGCAGCCTTCGAGCGCATTGCCGGGCGTCGTGGTGGAATAGGGATCGTAGACGCAAAGCCCCGGGCGATGCGCGGCGACGATCTCGAGCTCCTCATCGCCGTCCAAGTTGCCGATGGCGACGTGGCCACGCGTCTCGCCGAAGATGACGACCTTCGAGCGCTGCTGCTTCGATGGAATACCGGTGTCGGGCAACTCGTTGTCCGCGCGGCCGTCCGCGATGACGAGCACATTGCCGTTCACATTGTCGAAGGTCGCGTCGGCGTAGGCTTTGAAGACGACCTCGGGGACCACCTTGCCGCCGATGAGCGTCTTGTCGACGTCCGCCGTGGTCGGGATGGTCTCGACGCTGCGGAAGCAATTGCGCGGATAGCACGCCTCGGTGCCGTTGCCGCACGTGGCGCGCGACTTCTGACTGCCGGTGGACGTCGGGTTCTCGGTGCAAGGCTCGCGATAACAATTTCTATCGTTGGCGTCGTCGCAGCGGCGCACCACTTGCCCAGGGGTGAAGTTGTCCCAGAAGACCGTGTCGTTCAAATCGCTGCCGACGAGCTGGATGCCGACCCAGCTCCACTCGGTGGTCGGTACGAAGGCGTCGTCCGGCGCGGCCTGGCAGATCGGCGCGTCCGGCGGGAACTCGTTGGGCAAGCAGTAGCCCGTGTCGGGCTCGCCGCTCGAGGTCTCTTCGTGGAGCGTCAGCTCGCAGTACTCGCCCGGTTCGCAATCGAGGAACGACTCGCACTCGCCGCCGCGCGCGACGCAGCGATCGAAGACGCACACGTCGTCGTCTTCGGTGGTGCCGGGGTCGTTGCCGTTGCAGCAGACGCTGCCGAAGGTGCCCGCCTGACCGTCGTTCCCGCAGAGCGGCCCCTGACCGGCGCAGTTCTGGATGCAGCTGAGCTGCGGACCGCAGATCTCGTTGTTACCCGAGTTGCAGCAAACGCTCGCGTCGCTCCCGCAACGCTGATCGGCGGAGTTGGGACACGGCGGGCGGCAGAAGCGATCGAGCACGCACTCGGTGCCGGCGGCACAGCAGGCGCGGGATACTTCGCAGCGCTCGACCGGGCAAATGGTGACGCAGCCACCTTCGACACACTCCTGGCCAGAAGGGCACGGCTCGGTGCTGTAGCCACAGCCGCCACTGCTGCCGTCACCGTCGAAGTCACCGAAGCCATCACCGAGAATGCTGTCGCCGTCGAAGTCGCCGTCGTCGGTGCTGCTGCCATCACCGTCGCCGTTGTCGCCGCCGAGACCGTCGTCGGTGGGATCACGATCGATGTCGTCGAAGTCGGTGCGTGTTTCGTTGGCGTCGAGGTAAAGCTCACCGCCGCAGCCGGCCAAAGGCAACGCGGAGAGGAGAACGACGAACAGAAGGCGGCCGAACGAAGTACGCATACGATCTTTCAAGACTCTCTGACCGAGGTCTTTGCGACGACTAGTGACGCCCGCGTCCGGGTCGTGTCATAGCCACACCGATGCAAGCCCTGACGGAGCTCCAATCGACCCAACCCCATGCCGTCCCCGTGCTGGCCGCTGCTTTGCGGAGCCAACGCTTGCACCACGCCTATCTTTTTACCTCGAGAGACCTGGGTTCCGCACGAAAGCTGATGCAGTCTTTTTCAGCGAGCCTGGTGTGTGAGCAGCGCACCGATGTCGACGCCTGCGGTGTGTGTGTGGCGTGCCGTAAGCTCGCGGAGGGCAATCACCCCGATGTGGTGAGGCTCGTACCCAACGAGAAAGGCACGATCGTCATTGACGCGGTGCGTGAAGCGACCGCCCGACTGGCGCTCAAGGCGAGCGAGGCTCCCATCAAGATCGTGCTCATCGAGCGGGCCGAAAAGATGAACGAAGCGGCGCAAAACGCCCTCTTGAAGACCTTGGAGGAGCCGCTCGGTCCGACCTGCTTCCTCATCACCACGGCCCGGGTCAAAGGACTTGCCATAACCATCCGCTCGCGCTGCCAGCGGGTGCGGCTTGCCACCCGCGCCGAGTCGACCGCCATCGCCGAGCTGCGCGCCGCCCACCCCGACCTCGACGAGAAGCTCGCGCGGATCGTCGCCGCCTTGGTGTCGGGTGACGTCGAGACCGCGCAGGCGACCCTGGAGGGCGGCCTCGCCGAGCTGCGTGACCGTCTTGCCGTGGCCAACGGTGATCCGTCGCTGCGCGGGGCGCTGTCCGCCGCCGCGGACCTGGGCGCCGAGCGTGAGAAGGCGGATCTCGCCTTGGCGCTCCTCGAGATCGCGGTGCGTGATGGGCTCGCCAAAGCCCACGGGGCCGGTGACAATCAGCTCCTGGGGGATACGCTCGACGTACCGAACCGGCGTCTCGCGAAGACGGCGGCGGTGCTCACCGAGCTGCGCGCCATGCAGAGCAACAACCTGAACCGCACTCTCGCGCTCGAGAGCGTCTTCCTGGCGCTGCGAGGAGACGTGCGCGGCCAGGCGACGTGAGCGACCAGAAGGTCTTCGTCCGCTTTCGCGTTCCCGGGGACGCGGCCGTCTATCGCGCGGGCGACGTGCTGCTGAAGCGCGGCGACCGCGTCCTCGCCGAGACCGACCGGGGCCTGACGCTCGGCACCGTGCTCGCGGAGATGCCCGAGAGCACCGACGCCGCCCGGCCGGTCACCCGCCGCGCGGGCGACGACGACCAGAAGAAGGCCGCCGCCAACGTCATTCGTGAGCGCGAAGCGTTCACCTTTTGCGCCCAGGCCATCAAGCGCCATGGCCTCGCCATGAAGCTCGTGTCGGTCGAGGTGACGCACGCCGGGACGCGCGCCATCTTCTATTTCTCGAGCGACGACCGTGTCGACTTTCGCGGACTGGTGAAGGATCTCGCCCAGCGCTTCCAGACACGCATCGAGATGCGCCAGATCGGCGTACGCGACGCGGCCAGGCACACCGGCGGCATCGGCGCCTGCGGCCGCGAGCTGTGCTGCTCGACCTGGCTCCCCGAGTTCCAGCCCATCTCCATCAAGATGGCCAAGGACCAAAACCTCACGGTCAATCAAGACAAGCTCTCCGGCCTGTGCGGCCGGCTGCGCTGCTGCCTGCAATACGAGCAGTCCGCCTACGAGGCACAGCGGGCCGAGCTGCCCAAGGTCGGCAAGCGCGTGATGACGCCCCAAGGCGAAGGCCGCGTCAAGGACGTGAACGTCTTGAAGCGGCTGGTGCGCGTGCACTTGGCGAACGGCAGCTACGTCGAGCTGTCCGCCGAAGCGGTCACACGGCCCGCCGACGTGATCGAGCAGATGGCCATGTCGCAGCAAGCCGAAGCCGAGCGCGCGGCGATCATCGCGGCGGGAGGCACGCCGCCCAAGCGCAAGCGAAAGAAGAAAAAGAAACCCGCGGGGGACGGGTCACCGCAGGCTTAGCGGTAGCGTGGACGATTGCTCGCGGCCGCGATCCGCGACACCGCGCGCAAGTGGCGAGCTAGGTGATGAGGCCGGCCAAGCGGCCACGGCGCTCGACCTCGTGGAGCGCGGCGTCGAAGCTCTCGACGCCATAGATGTTGGCCGAGGCGGCGTCGCGATGTCCGCCGCCGCGGAACTTGTCGGCGAGCTGGCGGGCGCGGCCGTCGGACGAGCGGGTGCACAGGAGAGTGGAGAAGTCTTGCTGGACGACGAGGGCGCAGCAGCTAGTGGCGCGGGTGGAGGTGGCCATCTCGCTCTTCAGGACCTGCATCAGATCGCGCTCGGCGAAGGCTGGGTTTTCGGCGCGGGCGGCCTTGAGCAGCTGATTCCAGCCGCTGCGATTGACGCTGACGACGCTGACGCGGCGGTTATCGCCCCAGATCTGGCGCTTGATGAGGTTCGGCTGGAAGTCGATGGCGGCGCGCAATGCGTTGGGCACGGTGAAGCGGAGCTTCCCCGCGAGGTACGGAATGTCGATGCCGCTCGCCGCGGCCACGTGCTTGAAGACGTGCGCGGTGATGGGGGCGCCGCTGTCGCGAGTGCCCCAGGCGGTGTCGGTGCACATGCCAGCCAACGCCGGGCCATAGATGTGCTTCTTCTGCTGCGCGGTCACCGTCAGGCCGCCGAGCAGTCGCTCCGTAATAGCGCACACCTGCACCGAGGCGGCGTCGAACTGCTCGTCTTGCCAGACCGTCTTGGCCCTGAAGCGGCGGTCCAGATCGTCCCGGTCATGGGGCTCGTGGTGATCGACACAGACGAGCGAGCGGGCGTTCTTGAGCAAATCGCGCGCGTCACCGATCCGGTTGCTGCTGGCGACGTCGACCACGGCCGCGAGATCCCATTTGTGCTTTACGAGCTCGCTGGCGCGCTTGATCTCACCAGGCTCGGCGAAGCGCTGGTGCGTGTGGCTGAGCTCATCGTCGATGCAGATGTCGACGTGCTTGCCTAGCACGCGCAGGGCACGCGCCAAGGTCAGCGTGCCGCCGACGGTGTCGTGATCGGGGTTGATGTGCCCGACCAGGAGGATGCGCTTTGCATCCTTGAAGCTCGCGAGCAGGTCGCCGGGGACGGGGATGCCCGCGGCAGGGTCGATGCCGCGAAAGCTTGCGTCCGCCATGGCGGCCTTGAAGTCGCGGCGCTCGCGGATCTCGGGCTCGGAGACGCACGCGGCGGGGGTACGCGCGATGGCCTTGATGAAGTCGTTGGAGTTGGCGGCGGGGATCTGGCCCGCGGAGTTCATGCGCACGCCGGCGGGAGCACGGGCGTTCGTCGCCGAGGCGGCGCTGGGCGTCTGAGCGGTGGACAGGCGGGGAACGCTAGGGAGCATCCCCCGAAGTCCGGGCAATGACAGAACTCGCCGAGTTTCGCTCATCAGGATCGGTATCGGGGGAAAACCCTCACAGTTGCGCGAAGATCGGCGAGCAACTGCTGATGCGTTGCGCAAACGGCCTTCGGGGCACTAGAACGCCCGAGAAATGACGTCCCGCACGCTCCTTACAGCCGCCCTGCCCTACGCCAACGGCAGCCTCCACCTGGGCCACCTCGTCGAATACTGCCAGGCCGATATGTACATCCGGGCCTTGAAGCGCATGGGCCGTGACGCCCTCTACATCTGCGCCGACGACACCCACGGGACGCCCATCGAGCTCAACGCGCAGCGCCAGGGCATCGAGCCCATCACGCTGGTGCAGCGCTATCACGAAGAGCACAAGCGTGACTTCGCGCGCTACGATGTCGCCTTCGACAACTTCGGCCTCACGCACAGCGACACCAACCGCGCCGTGGTCGAGCGCATCTACGCGACGCTCGGCGAGAAGGGTCTGCTCGAGGACCGCGAGATGGACGGCATCTGGTGCGAGCACGACAAGCGCTTCTTGCCGGACCGCTTCATTCGCGGCACCTGCCCGAAGTGCAAATCGCAAGATCAGTACGGCGACGTCTGCGAGGTCTGCGGCTCGACGTACACGCCGCAAGAGCTCATCGCCCCGCACTGCGTGCTCTGCGGAAATACGCCGGTGGTGAAGAAGACCTCGCACGTCTTCTTCAAGATCAGCCGCGACGACATGGTGCGGTTCCTGCGCGCGTGGATCGACTCGGGCGCGCTGCAGACCGACGTCGCGAACTACGTGCGCAACTGGATCGACGGTGGCTTGAAGGACTGGTGCATCACCCGCGACGGCCCCTACTTCGGCTTCGGCGTGCCCGATAAGCCCGGCAAGTTCTTCTACGTCTGGCTCGACGCGCCCATCGGCTACATCGCCTCGTCCGTCGAGTGGGGCGAGAAGCACGGCGTCGGCTTCGACGAGCTCTGGAAGTCCGACAAGACGCGCATCGAGCATCTCATCGGCAAGGACATCGTCTACTTCCACACGCTCTTCTGGCCCGCGGTGCTGCACGCGGCGGGCCTGTCGCTGCCCTCGAAGGTGCACGTGCACGGCATGCTCACCGTCGACGGCGAGAAGATGTCGAAGAGCCGCGGCACGTTCATCAACGCGTCCACTTTCGCGGAGCACGTCGATCCGCAGGCTTTGCGCTTCTACTACGCCTGCAAGTACGGCGCCCAGAGCGACGACCTCGACTTGTCGTTCGACGACTTCGTGCTGCGCGTCAACGCCGAGCTGGTCAACAAGCACGCCAATCTCTTCAGCCGCTGCACCCAGTTCCTCACGCAGAAGCTCGAGGGCAAGCTCGGGGACCTGCCGTTCTCCGCCAAGGATGCGCAGGGCGAGCCCACCGGCGACGGCTCGCTCCTCGACCAGGCGCGCCGCGTCGTTCAAGGCGCGCGCAAGGCCGAGCAGTTCTTCGCGAGCCGCGAGCTCGGTGCCGCCATGCGCGAGCTCTCTGCCATCGCGGACATCGGCAACGAGTACATGCAGTCGGCCAAGCCCTGGGATCAGCTCAAGACCGATCCCGAGAAGGCGCGCGAGACCTGCACCTTCGCCGCCAACGTCTGCCACGCGCTCGCCATGTATCTCTGGCCGGTGGTGCCGCGCTTCGCCGAGGCAGGTGCCGCGCTCTTGGGCTCGAAGATCGAGCGCATGAGCAGCGAGCTCTTGTGGGCCGAGCGCAAGCGCCCCATCGGTCCGCAACAGCGGTTGTTCGAGCGCATCGACAAGGCGCAGCTCGACAAGGTGGTCGAGGCGTCGAAGCAATCGCTCGCGCCCAAGGAGGCTCCGGTGAAGAAGCCCGCGACCGCCGGCGCGACGCCCGCGTCTGCGCCTGCCGGCGCGTTGCCGAACCTCGACCCGCACCAGCGGCTCGCCTCCGAGATGGTCCAGCCGCTGAAGCCGACCATCCAGTACCCGGACTTCGAGAAGCTCGACCTGCGCGTCGGCCTGGTGCTCGCGGGCGAGCGCGTGCCGAAGAGCAAGAAGCTGCTCAAGCTGAGCATCGACGTCGGTGAAGCCGCGCCGCGGCAGATCGTCGCCGGGCTCGGCGCGGTCTATGCGCCGGAGATGCTGGTGGGCTCGCGCGTCGTCGTGGTCGCGAACCTCGCGCCCGCGAAGCTCATGGGCATCGAGTCGCAAGGCATGGTGCTCGCGGGCGGCGAAGGCGAGTCACTCTCGGTGCTGCGCGTCGACCGTGATCTCCCGCCAGGCAGCGTCGTCCGCTAAAATGAACGTTCCCGTCACCATCGACTTCGAGCTGGCCTCGCTGCCGGAGCTCGCCGAGCTGATGCGCGGCGATCACGCGCAAGCGCGCGCCGATGCAACGACCGCCATCGGTGACCGCCTGCGCACGCGCGAGCTCGACGCGATGCCGGCGGACATTCACGAGCTGGTGGTGAAGCTCCTCGATGACGGCGTGCCGCTGGTCCGCTTCGAGGCGGCCATGACGCTCGCCGAAGCGCACGATCACCGCGGCACCGAGCTGCTCATGAGCGCGGCGGCGCACCGTCACTTCCGCCTCGACGCCGTGCGCGCGCTCGGCACCATGGGCGACCAGCGCGCCGCGCCGGCCCTCGCCAAGATGATGGACGGCTTCTTCATGCCGTGGGCCGACCGGCTGCAAGCCGCCGCCGCGTTGTGCGCCCTGAACGACAGCCGGGGCGCCGACTACCTCGCGAAGAAGCTCACGAGCCGCCGCAAGGCCGAGCGCGCCGCGGCCATTCATTTCATCGGTGAGTCGCGGCATCCCCAAGCGCGCGCCCTGCTCACGCCGATCATCGCCGACGCCAAGGACCCGATGCGCGACGTCGCCGCCCGCACGCTCGGCATCCTGGGCGATGCCGCCGCCGTCCCCACGCTCGAAGCCGCGCGCCAGAACGCCGACGAAGCGCTGCGCGCCGACATCGATCAGGCGCTGGCTCAGCTCAAGGCGGCCTCATGACCTTCGCGGTGCACCATCTCGCCGTCGTGGTGCGCGACCTCGGCCGGGCCGAGCGCTTCTACGTCGATCTGCTCGGGCTGAAGGTGCTCCGGCGCTGGCAAGACGAGGCCGGCGCGCCCCGCTCCTTCTGGTGCGAGCTCGCGCACGGCGCCTTCCTCGCGGTCGAGAAGGCGAGCGACGACTTGCCCGCCAAAGCAGACAAGACCGTGGGCTGGCACTGCCTGGCGCTGGGCATCGCGCCCAACGAACGCGAGGCGCTCGCCGACAAGCTCGGCAAGGCCGGCCATCCCGTGGTGCGCGAGACCGGCTTCACGTTCTACGTCCGTGACCCCGACGACAACCTGGTCGGCTTCTCCCACTATCCTCAGAAGAGCGCGTAGACGAACGGCGCCACGTAGGCGAGCCCGCCGGTCAGCATCAGCAGCAACCCCGCCGCGAGCAGCACGAGCACCAGCGGGATCAGCACGAAGCGTTGCGCGCTAGCGAAGTGCGCGAGCACCTCGCGGATGGTCCGCAGCCGGTTCCCCAAGCGGCGCAGCGCGGTCATTCGGGCCTCGTGAGCATCACGTCGTCGATGATCATCTTGTCGACGCCGTGGCGCACGAAGAAAGAGAGCGCGTCGGTGGCGGTCGCCACCATGGGCTCGCCGGGGCCGTTCAGCGAGGTGTTCAAGACGACCGGTGTCGCGCCGCGCTGCTTGACTGCGGAGAGCACCTGGCCAAGGCCGCTCTCGGGTTGGACGGTCTGGACGCGCGCCGTGCCGTCGACATGCGTGACCGCTGGCAGTGCCTCGGGCCGCAGCACGTCGGCGACCGTCGTCATGAACGGCGTCATGGCGTTCGCGCCGCCCGCAAACCACGTGGCGGCGTCGGTCTCGAGCACCGCGGGCGCGAACGGCCGGAAGGGCTCGCGCTTCTTCACCGCGCGGTTCAAGCGCTCGCGCACCTCGGCGTCATCGGCGCGAGC
This sequence comes from Myxococcota bacterium, assembly GCA_039809465.1. Lineage (GTDB taxonomy): Bacteria > Myxococcota > XYA12-FULL-58-9 > XYA12-FULL-58-9 > JALHOP01 > JALHOP01. The sequence continues at coordinate 5,757 of JBDHVB010000125.1, read as the reverse complement.
AAGGATCGAGCGAAACCCCAGCGCGCGTGGCCCCCACTCGCAGCGGCCGTGCGCCCAGGCGATGACTTCGCGCGCCTCCAGAGCATCCGCCACAGCGGACGGAACATCCTCCAGATGCGAGGCCACGAGCCCGAGGGCGCGCGCATAGGTCGCGACCGGCGCGCCTGCCACGGTCACGCCGAGATCGGCGCCCATGAGCAGTGCGGGCCGCGCCGCGCCACGTGCCATCGCCCCGAGGATGGCCGCGCCCAAGGCGCCACCGGCATCGCCCGCGGCCGGTTGCACGAACACCCGCGTAAAGCCCGCTTCACGCGCGATGCGCCGGTTCGCCACCGCGTTCAGCGCCACACCGCCGGCGAGGCACAGCGCGTCTTCATCGGTGCGCTTACGCGCCTCTCTCGCGATGGCGACGAGCGCCTCCTCGAGCGCGTCCTGGGCGCTGCGCGCGATGTCGGCGTAGGCGCGGTCACGCGCGCCCGTGAGGTCCCAGCGCTCGTACGGTGAGCGCGCCGCTCCGAGCAGGTCGACGAGCCTCTTGCCGTAGCCCAGCTCGGTGCGCGTGAAGCGGTCGAAGTAGTCGAGGCCCAGCTCGTAGCTGCCGTCGGGCGCGACCCGCAGGAGCTTCGCCATGGCGTCGCGGCGCGTCGGCGCACCGTAGGCGGCGAGGCCCATCACCTTGTACTCGCCGTCGTTCACCTCGAAGCCGAGATAGGCGGTGAGCGCCGCGTAGAAGAGCCCGAGCGAGTGCGGGTAGTCGATGCGTGTGAGCTCGCGCAGGCCTTGCTCGCCCGCGTGCCAGATGCTGGTGCAGGCGTCCTCGCCGACCGCGTCGACCACCATCACCGCGGCGCGCCCGAACGGGCTGCAATAGAAGGCGCTGGCGGCGTGACTCTGGTGGTGGCGCACCAGCTCGACCTTGGCGCGTGGGATGTCGAGCAAGTCCGCTAAAGCATCCACCACCCAAACCTTGCCGCCGAGCTGCGAGCCCAGGGCGCGGGGAAACTGGCCCAGGGCTCCCGGAAACGCGCGCAGGGCTCCGACCAGCACGCGCTCGAGCTTGGCGTACGGGTTCTCGTAGAAGACCACAGCGTCCAGCGCCGCCGCGTCGATGCCCCCCAGCCGCAGCACCGCGCCGATGGCGCGCCGCGGCAGCGACGCATCGTTCTTGATCCGTGACAGGCGCTCCTCGTGCTGCGCCGCGACGATGCGGCCGTCGACGACCAGCGCCGCGGCGGCGTCGTGATAGTGCGCCGAGACGCCGAGGACCGCCGTCATCGCCAGCCGCTGGCGCGTGGCGCGCGTGCCCGCATGATCAACGCGAACGGCGCGATCACGAGATACAAGAGCCACATGCCGAGCGTGAACACGCGGCTCGACAACGCGCGGCCGTGACGCAGCCAGGTGCGCCGCAGCTCCCAGCGCGCCGAGCGCCGCAGGGCCCGACGCGCCGCGGCCTCACTGCCGCTCAAGCGGACGAGCACCTCGTAGGTGTACTGCTCGTGCCGCCGCTCGTCCTCGAGCACCCGCGCGAACACCGACGCCGTCTTCGCATCGTCGTGGGTCTCGAAGTAGCGCGCATAAACCTCGAACTGCGTGCGGGCGCGCCGCTCACCGCGATGCACGAAGGCCAAGAAGTCGATCTCGCCGAGCATGCCGTAGAGGTGATCGACGTCGGCGCGCGGCGCGCCGTACGACGGCATGCCGCGCTTCACCGCGAGCTCGCCGGCGCGGCGCTGAAACATCATCGCGTGGCGCGACTCGTCCATGGCGTGCTGCAGATAGCTCGCGGCGCGCTCGGGGTCCGCCGCGAGCTGCGCCGCCATCGACAGATCGATGGCGCTCCCCTGCTCCGCCAGCGCGAAGCCGTGGAGCTTCGCGGCGGTGTGCTTGAGCGACCGCCACACCACGAGGCTCGTGAGCCTGGCGAGCGCGCCGCGCAGGCTCATGTGCCGCCCAGGCAGACTCGCGTCTCGGGCCACTCGCCGCAGCGGCCGCTGGCGCACGCCACGTCATCGCTGCACAGCGGGAAGCACTGCGAGGTGCCGCCGGACAGCGTCGTGCCTTCGGGGCAGGTTGGCCGGTTGCCGAGCATGCCCTGGGCGCACGCGACGAGCTTGGCGCACGCTTCGCGGTCGGGCTGTCCGCTCACGTAGGTCGTGAAGCACTCGGGGCGCGTCGAGCCGTAGACGTCGACACACTCGGCGCCGGTCAGCATCTTGGTGCACGCGCAGAGCAGCTGATCCTGTTGGCTCACCGGCGCGGCTGGGGTCGCAACGGGCGTCGGCTCGCCCAGGACGCCGGTGATCTTGCCGTCGGGTCCGCGCGTCGCCTCGAGCCGCTGCGTGCGATCACCCCACACCAGATCGACGATGAGCTTCTCGCTCTCGAGCACCGGGGCGACGATGCTCATCACCTCGCCGTTGGCGTTGATGTAGTTGTCACCGCTGCCTTGCACCATCACGATGTGGCGCGGATTGTTCCCTGGCCCCTTGCGGCACTGGACGCGCAACCATTCGTCGATCTGCACGGTCTCGCAGCCTGCCTTGCCGGTGCCCTTCACCACGATCTCCGGGGTGCGGCGGAACTCGATGGCGGACGGCACGCGGGTGCGTCCGGCGGCAAGCGCGCCATTGCTCGGCGCGAGCGGCGCGGGCTTGGCGATCTCGTCCGCGATGGCGGCGGCGACCGCTTCGTGACCCTTCGGGGTCATGTGAATGTCGCGGTGCAGAAACGCCCCTGGCTCGGCCTCCTTCAGCACCGGCAGCGCGTCGATGGCGCGGATGCCGCGCAGCCGCGCCGCCGCGATCAGCTGGTTGGTGAGCGCCGAGAGGTCACCGACATCGTGCTTCTCGAGATCGTACTTGCGCCACTCGGCGTCATCGACCTCGAGGTCGACGGGCAACACCAGGAGCACGGGGTCGCAGGCCGGCCGCTTGCAAAGACGCGCCAGCTCGTCGAGCTGTGCATCGAGCGGCGAGCTCACGCGCGTCATCTCGAGTGGCTCGTGACGCAGCTCGCTCAGCTTCTTCAAGGCTTCGTCGTACTTGGCGCGGGTGTCGCGCAGCTCGCCGGAGAGCCCGTCACCGGCGCGGCGCTGCAGCGCCTGGCGGTACTCGACTGCCTTGCGCGTGAGCTCCGTGGTGACGCGCAGCTCGTCGGCTTCCACGCGGCGCCGCTCGCGGCCGGCGCGCACCAGCTGGAAGAAGTTGAAGTCCGCGCGCCGCGCCGATTCGCTGGGGAAGCTTGGCGCGACGATGTCGCCGGGATTGCCGCTCGCAGCCACGAGCTTCTTCTCGACCTCCTCGGGAGCGGCGTCCTCCTTGTTGGCGGTCCAGGACACCAGGGCGGCGTCGAGATCGTAGGCGGCTTGATCCGCGAGGCTCAAGCCCTGGCGATATGCCTCGATGCCGGCGAGGTCAGGCACGGCGGGGGGCAGCGCTTGCGGCTTGTTGAGCGCCGCGAGCTCCCTCCACGAGCCCTCGGACGGCAGCGCGCCGATGGTCGGCGCCGTCGCCTCGTGCGTGAAGCGCCGCACCGCATAGACGAGGTGCGACTTGCGCATGATGAGCTCGCGGAACGGGAAGCGCGTGACCTCCTTGGGCGCGGTCTCGATGCGCACCGCCCAGCCGTCCCAGACGTGGTGACGGTGGCGGTTCGGGCGCGCGATCTCGAAGAGGTCGTTCACCATGTTGATGGTGAGGATGAGCGTCTTCGGCTTGCGCGCGGCGACGATCTCGCGCGCCACCTGCATGAGCTCGGGCGGCCCCAAGGTGGGCACGCCGGCGTTCAGCACCGGCCGGTTGGTGCGCTCGGCGAGCTTGGCGGCGAAGGTGTCGCCCTCCTCGACGCCCAACCCGAAGACCTGCGAGTCACCGACGATGGCGATGGCGCGCGACGTGTCCGATGGCCAGTCGGCGCCGCGGTAGCCTTGCGCGTTGATGCGCACGCTCGAGGTCGGATTACCGCCAAAGCGGACACGCTCGGTGGCGCCGGGCTTCAAGCGCACGCCGAGCTCGGGGTCGGCGACGTAGAGATTGAGATGCGGAAACGCCCCGTCGTCGCGAAACCAGAAAACCGCTTCAGCGATCACGAGCCCGATGGCGAGACCCACGAGGACCTGCAGCAGACGACGCATGCCGCGAGGATAGCCTGGGGTCGATGGCGCTGCCTAGCGACGGTGATTGCTCCCCTCTGGCGAGGAGGGTGTGGCGACGCCGCACTCGACCTCACCGCCATGAATGTGCAAGCTCTGGCTCGGTCACTGACGGGAGGCAAAAACCATGACCCCACGTTTCCTTTTGCACCACGCAAAGCACACACGCTCGGCGACCGCCATGTGGCTGCTCGAGGAGTCCAAGGTGCCCTACGAAGTCCGCCGGCACGACATCAAAGCGCCGCGCAGCCCCGAGCACCTCGCCGCGAACCCCTATGGGAAATTTCCGACGCTGGTCGACCGAGGCCCGGACGGCACCTGGAATTCTCCCGTCACCGAGAACGCCGCCATCGCCATGCACGTGGCCGACATGACACCCGAGTCGGGGCTCGCGCCAAAGCTCGGCGACCGTGATCGCGGACCATGGGTCACCTGGTGCACTCTCCTCCCCGCGGCCTTGGAGCCTGGCCTCATCGACGTCGTGTTCCCCCGCCAGCAAGAAGCCCCGCGAAGCACCGTGGGCTGGCCACCCTTCACCGAGTCCCTCGAGCGCATCACCAACGGCTTGCGCGGCAAGCACTATCTCCTTGGCGACCGCTTCACCGCGGCCGACGTGCTCATCGGCTCGACCCTCGCCTTCTTCAAGCGCGTCGGTAAGCTCCCGGCGAACGAGGTCTTCGACGCTTACCTCGCCCGCCTCGAGGAGCGCCCCGCGCTCAAGGCAGCGCGAGAGAAAGATTAGCGGAGAGCCACCCTAGCCTTCAGCGATCACGAGCCCGATGACGCGATCCACGAGGACCCGCGGCGGACGACGCATGCCGCGAGGAGAGCCGAGGATCGGCGTCGGCGCCTAGCGACGCCGGCTGCCCCACCTGCTCCACCGTGGCGATGGAGGGTGACGACTCGTCGGTTCCCCCGCGCATGTCGGGGCGCATCGTCAGCAGCATCACGACCGCGGCGGCGAGCATCATCGCCTGCGCCACCACGACCCCGATGAGCAGGCTCTGGCGGCGGCGCGTACGCTCCGCGATAGCGTGCACGTTCTCGACCCGCTCGGCGACGCGCAGCGAGGCGCTCGAGTCGTTGTTGGAGATGACGCTCTCCATGCGGAACACGGCCTGACGGCTCTGCTCGACGAGGTGGCGGACCTCCGCCAGGCTCTCGTGCATTTGCTCCCGTACGTCCTCGACCGCGCCCATGAGCGCTTCGAGACGCACGTCCACCGGGGGGCTGCCTGAGTCGTCGGCCATCTACGAAGAAAGTTACCCGACCGCGAGCCGCCGGACCATCGCTTCGACGGCTTTTAGCCAACGCGGGTGGTCATTGAGCGACGGGACCAGCACCAGGTCTTCGCCTCCCAAGGACAGCCACTGCTCACGCCCACGCATGCCCACTTCCTCGAGGGTCTCGAGGCAGTCGGCGACGAACGCCGGGCACATGACGGCGAGGCGTTTGACGCCACGCGCCGCGAGCTCTGGGAGCACCAGGTCGGTGTATGGCTTCACCCACGGCTCGCGCCCCAGACGCGACTGGAACGACATCATGGTGCGCTCCGGCGCAAGCCCCAGCGCCTGGGTCAGCGCCACTGTGGTGTGATGGCAGTG
>JBDHVB010000124.1:0-16551 GCA_039809465.1 Myxococcota bacterium | reverse complement strand
GAGTGAGCGTGCCGTGGACGCTGCTCACGTTCACCCCGGCCTTCTCGAAGACCGCGCCGTCCTGGACGACGCAGCTCGTCCCGCCGCCGCCCCCGTCGCGCGTCCAGGTGTCGCGGCGAAAGCGCGCGCTCCCATCGACGGCTTCGAGGGCCGCTGTCAGCGACGCTTGAACTTCGGTGACGAGCGACTGCATATGGCTGCGCATGGCGCAGCACTCTACACGGTTCTTACGCGCTTGCCGCGGAGAAGCACTCGATCGTCCTCCCGTCTGGCTCATGCGCCAGGCTGGCCGTTACATGCCCGAGTACCAGGCCCTGCGTGCCAAGGCCGGCGGCTTCTACGAGCTCTGCGTGAAGCCGGAGTACGCGGCCCAGGCGACCCTCGACGCAGCCCGCATCCTCGGGACCGACGCCGCCATCATCTTCAGCGACATCACGCTCCCCGGCGAGGCCATGGGCTTGCCGCTCACCTTCGACCCAGGCCCCAAGTTCAAGAGCCCCGTGCGCACCACCGCCGACGTACAGCGCCTGCGCGAGGTCTCTCCCGAGCGCGACCTCGGCTACGTCATGGAAGCCATCCGCCAGACGCGCGCCCAGCTCGACCCGTCGGTGTCGCTCATTGGTTTCGCCGGCGCGCCCTTCACGCTCGCGGCCTACATGATCGAAGGCGACCCGTCGAAGACCTGGCGTGAAGCCAAGCGCATGGCCTACGGCGATCCCAAGACCATGCACGCGTTCCTCGAGCGCGTGAGCGACGTCGTGCTCGCCCACTGCAAGGCGCAGCTCGCCGCGGGCTGCGACACCGTGCAGCTCTTCGACACCAGCGCCGGCGTCCTCGCCGCCCCCGAGCTCTCCACGTTCGCTTTCGCGTACGCCAAGCGCGTCATCACCGAGCTCAAGAAGGCCGGCGCGCCCGTGATTTACTTCGCGCGCGACATCGGCGCGCACCTCGAGGAAGCCGCGAGCCTCGGCGCCGACGTGCTCGGCATCGACTGGACCGTGACCATGACCGAGGCGCGCCGCAGGCTGCCCAACGTCACCGCGCTCATGGGCAACCTCGACCCGACGACCCTCTTCACCACGCCCGAGGTCGTCCGCTCTCGCGTACAGGGCATCCTCGGAGAGATGCGCGGCCGCGACGGCTTCATCTTCAATCTCGGCCACGGCGTCCTGCCCGAGACCCCGGTGGAGAACGTCAAAGCTTTGATCGCGGCGGTCGGCGCGGCGAGCCAGCTCTAGATCATGACCAAGTCGTCATCCTCGACGACCATCAGCTCGTCGGGGCTCATCATCGACTTGGTCTTCTCGAGGCGCTCGGCGGTGAGCTTCGAGAGCCCATCCTTGAGCTCCGGGTGGCGCGTGATGGTCGCCTTGAAGTCCCCCTTGGGGAGCAACAAGAGCTGACCCGCGGTGGCCGCCTTACACGTCGCGGTCGTCGGCGTATCCTGCAAGAGCGCGATCTCGCCGAAGACGTCGCCCTCCTTGAGCATCGCGAGGCGCACGTGGTGGCCGTCGCCGTCCTTCTTCGAGACTTCGACCTCGCCCTTCATGATCATGAAGAGGCCCTGCCCAGGCTCTCCCTCCGCGATGAGCTCATCCCCCGCGTCGACCGGAAAATCCTTGAACTTCCTGATGATCTCGCCGCGCACCGACTTGGGGAACGGCTTGAAGATGGGGCTCGTCGCGAGCAGGTTCGAAAGGAAGCGCTCGTTGGTGAAGTCGTGCAACGCGCGGGTGACGCTCGCCAGGCGGTGCGCGTGCTCTTGCAGCGCGGCGCGCTTGAGCTCGAGCACGTCGCAGTCTTCTTCAGCGGTCACCGTCGCGGTGCGCGGCGCGCTCGAGATGAGCGCCATCTCTCCGAAGACCGCGCCGTGATGCAGACGCGCGAGCTGCACCGCGCGCATGACGCCCTGCTCGTTGGGCAGCTGGCGCGTCACACCCACGGTGCCGTTGACGATGATGAAGAACGAGTCACCAGGCTTACCCTCCTGGACGATGACCTGGCCCTTCACGAAGCGGCGCAGCTGGAGGCTCGCCAGCACGACCGCGAACGACTCCTCGTCGAGAAACGAAAACAACGGGATCGGCGGCACCTTGCCCGCCTCTTGGCCGAGCATGCTGAAATCGGTGGCGACCTTCTGGGCGTGCTCGAGCAGCTGCTCGCCGCTCATCCGCTCCGGCGGACCAACCTGAGTGTCGAGCCTCGGCGCCTTGAGCTCGGCCCCCTCTGCGACGCGCTCCGAATCCGCCGAATACAGATCAGCCAGGATCGCGATGCCGTCGTGAAACGCCGGGTCGATGAGCGACGCCATCTTGATGGCGAGCAGCGCTTCGAGCGGCAGCCCAGCCTTCATCGCGTACCAGGCGCAGCTCTTGTAGACCTCGAGGGCGCGGTTCTTCGCCTTCGACGAGAGCAACGCATCCCCCACGCGGAAGCGCGCGCGGAAATATGCCGGCACCGCGGCGATGGCCTGCATGTAACCGGTGAGCGCTTCAGCGTACTTGCCCGCACGGAGCGCGTCTTCTGCTTGGTTGAAGGTCGAAAGAGCTGTACCGGCCACGGAGCTACTCCTTGGGTGAGGAATCTACGGCTGCTTTGACGACGCGCGCGAAGGTCTCGACGCGCGCGCTTGCGAGGGCCAGCGTCTCGGAGGCGCCGGTCTGCATGAACTCACCGAGGTTACCGAGCGCGTCTTCCACGAGCCGGGCGTGCATCATGAGCTGCGCGTCCCCGCTCGACTTGCAAGCGTACACCAAGTCCACGAGCCAGAAGAGTTGTTCGCGAAAGCGGCCCTCGGGAGGCCGTCGTTCGAGCATGCGTGCAATTTTCGCGAGCGACATGCACGGTCACCCGTGGCGTCAGTTCGGGCGCAGCTTGGGATCGCCGATCGCGCGAACCGAGCCTTTACCCTCGAACATCTTCTCGATGAACGAGCGGAGCATACCGATGTCGTTGGGCCGCGACTCGATGAGCTTCTTTTCAGTCTCGGGGAGAACATCGAGCTTCAGGGCAACGACGGTACGCAGACTCTTGGTCTCGTCGTCACGCTTGAAGTTGGAGATGCGGTAGCAGCTCATGTCCTTGAAGCTGCGTTGCACCCACAACTTGAGGTTGTGGTCGTCGAGCGCGAGCGCGCTCTTGTCTTTGATTTTGATCTCGACTTCGCCTTCGACGAACATGGCTCAAGGTCATAGCCAATATGTTGAGTGTCAGCAACGTGCGTGTGCGTTTCCCCGGAGCCCACGAAGCGGCTCTCGACTGTCCGGAGCTCACGGCCAGCCGGGGTGAGCTCGTCGCCGTGAGCGGCCCCTCGGGGTGTGGCAAATCGACCCTAGGCCTCGCAATTCTCGGGCTCTTGCCGCGTGGCACCGAGCAAGCCGGCCGCGTCACCTTCGGCGATCTCACCTTGAGCGAGCTGCCCGAGGCCGAGCTGCGCCGGGTGCGCGGAAAACGCATCGCTTGGGTTCCCCAGGACGTCGCGGCGTCACTCAGCCCATTTCACACGATTGCCCGGCAGCTCGCCGAGATGGCCGAGGTCCACGAAGGCGCCTCGCGCAAGGACGCCTACGCGCGCGCCGAAGCGCTGCTCAGCCGACTTGCCATCGCGGACGCTGGCGAGCGCATGCACGAGCATCCCCACCGCTGGTCGGGCGGCATGTTGCAAAGAGCCTTGGTGGCCATGGCGCTCATGAGCTCACCCGAGCTGGTCATCGCCGACGAGCCGACCTCGGCGCTCGATCGTGAAGCCCGTAACGCCGTGGCCGCGCTGATGCGCGAACGGGCCGCCGCCGGAACGAGCTTTCTCGTCATCACCCACGACAACGCGCTCATCACCGCGCTCGGGGCGCGAACCGTGACCCTCTACCGGCCGCCCGCGGAAGCTTCACCGTCGGCGACAGGATAGTGCTGCTCCAAGCAGCTGTCGCACAGCCCGTGGCTGAAGACCACCTTCGAGCGCTGCTCGATGTACGACTCCATCTTCTGCCACGATGATCCGTCATCGCGGATACGCTTGCAGTGCATGCAGATCGGGATGAGGCCCTGGAGCTGCTTGATGTGCGCCGCGGCTTCCTCGAGCTCGGCCACCTTACCGGTCAGGTTGGCTTCGAGCTTCACGATACGCTCACCCACGCGGAGGCGGGCGCGCAGCTCGGTCGGGTCATAGGGCTTCTTGACGTAGTCGTCGCAGCCGCAGTCGAGGGCTTCGATGAGATCGGCCTGCGTGTCACGCGCGGTGACCAAGCAAACATAGGTGTAGCGACTCTTCTGCGCGCGGATCCAACGGCAGACCTCGGGCCCCGAGGCGCGCGGCATCATCCAGTCCATCACCACGAGCTGGGGCGCGTCGGGCTGCGCCAAGATGTGGATTGCAGCCACGCCGTCCGGTGCGGTCACGACCTCGAAGCCGGCACGGGTCAGCTGCGCCTGTAGGATGCGCAGCGACATCGGCTCGTCATCGGCAATCAACACCTTCATCAGCGCAAACCCCCCGAGAGATAGCGGCGGTGACCCTTAGCTTCTTGAACGGCACATTCTCCGTGAACGCCCGCTGGATCTTTTCATTGCAGGGCAGAGCCATGTAGGTGCGAGGGGCATGTCCGACGCGGCTCTGGTCGCCAAGCGCCTCTCTGCGGCCTATTTCACGTACTACGCGACGATCGGCCTCGAGTACGTCTACATGCCCTTTTTCTTCGCGCACATCGGCTTGTCACCCGCCGATGTGGGTGTGCTCTACGCCGGCCGCATCGCCATCTCGATCGTCGCCCAGCCCCTGACCACGCGCATCGCCGACGTCACAGGCAAGCCCTACCTCACTCTCAAGCTCGCGATGCTCCTGGGCTTTCTCTGTGCTTCGGGCCTGTACTTCGCGCAGGGCCTCGCCACCGCCGCGGTCTTCATGTGGTCACAGGCGGCGTTCCGCAGCGTCGCCATCCCGGTCCTCGACGCAACCACCATCCATGAGCGCGGCGCCGACAAGTACGGCCGCACCCGCCTGTGGGGCAGCGTCGGCTATGGCGTCGCGGCGTTGGGGTTGGCCGCGCTGGTTGGCCGCATGGCGTACGACCAAGCAGGCGCCACCGCCCTCCCCGCCTACCTGACCGCGAACGCCATCATGCTGCTCGCCATGTTCTCGCTCCCGACGGGCTTGAGCATGCAGCATGTCGGCGAAAGCGCACAGCCTCCGGCTGCGGGCCTCCCCGCTGGTGTCATCGCCATGATGGTGTTCGGGGCGGTCCACTGGGCGTCCGTCGAAACATACAACGTCTTCTTCTCGTCGCTCGTCCGCTGGCGCGGATTCGCCCCCGACGTGCCCGGCTTCGGCGTGGCCATGGGCATCATCGCCGAGACCGTGACCTTCTACTTCTTCGGCGACTTGCTGCGGCGCGCCCCGGCGGCGCGCTGGATGCTCGTGAGCTTGGGCTTGAGCATCGCGCGCTGGGTGGGCACCGCCTACGCATCCTCTGCGTTGCTCATCACGCTCATCCAGGCGGGGCACGCCTTCTCGTTCGCGCTCTGGTGGGCCGCGCAGCTCACCGTGTTCGGCCTGAGCATCGGCAATCGCCGCCGCGCCGCCATGCAGGGGCTATTCACCGCCGGCATCATGGGCGTGGGTGGCGCCTGCGGCACATCGCTCTCCGGCCGCCTCATGGACCACCATGGCGGTCAAACGACCTTCCTCGCCGCGGCCTTGCTGGACGTGGCCGCCTTGGCCATCGCCCTCGCCACCCGCCGCCTCTGGTGGAAGATCCCCACGAACGCTAGTTGACGGGAATCAGGCGTTTGTTTATGACGCCCGGCTGCAAGCCCGGATGGCGGAATTGGTAGACGCGCCAGGTTCAGGTCCTGGTGGGGGCAACTCCGTGAAGGTTCGAGTCCTTTTTCGGGCATCGCGATAACCCAGGTTGCTTAATCAGCAGCCTGCGGTTATCTGCCACGCTCAATGCTGGCATACATACTCGCTTCCACGCTCCTCGCGGCGCAGTCCGGGGATGCGCTCAAGGCGCTCGAGCTGCCGTTCGAGCGCTACACGCTGCCGAACGGACTCACCGTCATCCTGAGCCCCAGCCACACGGTGCCCACCGTCGCCGTCGAGGTTTGGTACAAGGTCGGCGCGGCGCAGGAAGAGCAAGGCCGCTCGGGCTTCGCGCATCTCTTCGAGCACATGATGTTCCAGGGGTCGGCGCACGTCGGTGACGACAAGCACTTCGCGCTGCTCGAGGCCGCCGGCGCCTCCGATCTCAACGGCAGCACCAACTACGACCGCACCAACTACTACGAGGTCGTCCCGGCGCATCAGCTCGAGCTCGCCCTGTGGCTCGAGAGCGACCGCATGGGCTGGCTCACCATCTCGCAAGAGAAGCTCGACAACCAGCGCGCCGTCGTCCAGGAGGAGCGCCGCCAGCAGATCGAGAACCGCCCGTACGGCGCCTCGAGCGAGCAGCTCATCCAATCGGTCTACGCCCCGACCCACCCGTACTACGGCATGGTCATCGGCTCGATGAAGGACCTGAACGCCGCGACCCTCGACGACGTACAGAGCTTCTACGATCGCTTCTATGCCCCGGGTAACGCCATCTTGGTGATCGCCGGCGACATCGACGTCGAGGCCACCAAGGCGCTCGTCGCGAAGTACTTCTCGACCCTCCCGGAGCGCGCGGTCGGCACCTCGCGCGCCGTTCCGCTCCCGCAGATCCCCACCGAGAAGCGCGTGGACGTGACCGAGAACGTGCAGCTCCCACGCGTCCACATGGCGTGGGTGTCGCCCCAACCGTTCACGCGGGACGATTACATCTGCGACATCCTCGCCGCGGTCCTGGGCGACGGCCGCCAGTCCCGCCTGCACAAGCGCCTGGTGCACGACCTGCAAATCGCTCAGTCCGTTGCAGCGGACCAGTCATCGCACAGCCTGGGCTCGGTGTTCACCATCATGGCCACCGCGCGTCCGGGCGTCAGCGCCGCCAAGCTCGAGGCCGAGATGCAGAAGGTCCTGGACGAGCTGGTGGGCAGCACGCCGCCGACCGAGCGTGAGCTGACCGCCGCCAAGAACAGCATCATCACCGATCACATGGCGGAGCTGCAGACGGTGGGCGCCCGCGCCGACACCCTGGCGTTCTTCACCCACTTCACCGGCGACCCAGGCTACGTGCGCCAGTGGATCGACACCTACCAGACCATCACCAGCGCCGACGTCCAGCGCGTCGCCAAAGAGCTCTTCGTCAAAGATCACCGCGTCATCCTGACCACGGTGCCGCTGCCGCAAGTGGGGCAAAACTAATGTTCCGTCGCTCGCTTCTGCTTTTGTCCGTTTTAGCGTTTGGGTGCGCCCACAAGGAAGGCGCCGAGGAGGCCGCTCCCTCCGCCGCGGCCGCCGACGACCCCGCGCAAGCGTTCCGCAACGAGCAACCGAAGCCGGGTACGCCGAAGGACTTCGTGGGTCCGGTTCCGGTCCGCACCACGCTGCCGAACGGGCTCACCGTCCTGGTCATCGAGAAGCACGACCTGCCGCTCGTCGCCATGCAGGTCGTCGTGCGTAGCGGCACCTCGGCTGACGTGAAGGGCCACGAGGGCATCGCCCAGATGGTCGCCAACATGCTGCAATCGGGCACCACGACGCGCAAGGCCTCGGACATCGACGAGGCCATCGAGACGCTCGGCGCCCAGATCGCCTCGAGCACCGACCTCGACGGCACCAGCGCCTTCGTACAGGTCCTGCGCGACAACCTGCCGCAAGCCATGGACGTTTTGGCGGACGTCGTCCAGAACCCGACCTTCCCCGCCGACGAGCTCGAGCGCGTCCGCACACAGATGACCACGAACCTGCTACAAGAGCGAGACAGCCCGCCACGCCTCGCCTCGCGTACGCTATTACAGACGATCTACGGCGACCATCCGTACGGCCGCAGCGCCGCGGTGACGCCCGACGGCCTCGCCAAGGTAAAGCAAGCCGAGCTCAAGGCGTTCCACGCCAAGCACTACCGCCCCGGCAACGCCGCCATCATCATCGTCGGTGACATCAGCAGCGACGAAGCCGTGAAGCTCGTCACCGCGAAGCTCGGCGCCTGGAAAGGGAGCGACACGCCTCCCACCATCGGCCCGGTCACGGCGCGCAAGCCCGGCATCATCCTGGTCCCCAAGGCTGGCGCGGCACAGGCGCAGATCCTCGCCGGCCACGTCGGCGTGCCGCGCTCGCATCCCGACTTCTACGCGTTGGTGCTCGCGAACCTCGTGCTCGGCGGCCAGTTCAACAGCCGCATCAACATGAACCTGCGCGAACAGAAGGGCTTCACCTACGGCGCCTCGTCGGCCTTCAACTACGGCCGCGGCCCGGGCGCCTTCTTCGTGGCCACCAGCACGCGCCCCGAAGTCGCCGCGCCGGCGATCCACGAAGTCCTCCTCGAGATCCGCAAGCTCCGCGAAAGCGGTGTGACCGAGCAAGAGCTCGAGGCCGCCAAGAGCAACTACATCGAGTCGCTCCCCGGTGAGTTCGACACGGTGCGCTCTCTCGCCCGCATGGTCGGCACCATCTACATGTACGACCTGCCGCTCGATTACTACGGCGCCATCGGCGCCAAGCTCCGCGCCGTCACCCTGGACGACGTCGCGCGCGCCGTGAAGCAGCACATCGACGACGACAAGCTCGAGATCGTCGTGGTCGGCGACGAAGGCCAGCTCAAGGGCCAACTCGAAGCCCTCGGCGCCTCCGACATGTCACGCAAGGTCGAAGTCCGCGTCCCGCCGCCCATCGACAAAAAGGGCTCGCCCGCGAAGGCCGGCGAGAAGCACGGCGATCCAGCGGCGTTCTGATCACCCGTAGCGGTCTTCCCGCCACGGGTACGCGGTGTTCGAATAGCCGCGCTCCTCCCAGAAACCTTTGCGGTCCTGAAGCAGGAACTCGATCGATTTGATCCACTTGGCGCCCTTCCAAGCGTAGAGCTGGGGCGTGATCATGCGGACCGGGCCGCCGTGCTCGCTGGAGAGTGGTTGGCCGTCGACGGTGTGCACCAGGAGGACGTCGGGCTTCAGGGCTTCGACGAGCGAGAGGTTGGTGCTGTAACCGTCGTAGGCGGTCATGATGACGTGGGTTGCGCGCTCGTCGACGTCCGCTCGAGCGGCGAGCTCCGCGAAGCGCACACCCCGCCAGCGCATGTCGAGCTTCGACCAAGTGGTTACGCAGTGGAAGTCGCTGGTGTCCTCGACTTGCTCCAAGGCCATGAAGTCGCGCCAGCCGAGCTCGAGCAGGTTCCTGCAGGCGCCCTTCAGCGTGAGGGTCCAGGCCTCGCGCGGTACCTGGGGCTGGCGACCGAGGTCGAGCACAGGCCACTTCTTGGTTTCGTACTGCCCTTGCGGCAAGCGCGGCATGCCGTGGCGGTTCGGCGGGCCTTCGCCGAGCGGCTCGTCGTCAGCCATCGACGGCGTGGTCGCCATCTTCTCGAAGAAGCGCTCACGCAGACGCATGCGCGCCTCGACGATGCGCTCCTCCGCGGTCCGCTGCTTCATATCGATGGCCTGCTCGCTCACCCGGAACGACTTACCACGCCCGCATCATCCCCTCCACGCGGCGCCTCAGATGAGCCCATACCTCGAGATTACATTGTAATCTCCAAGGTCGGCGTACCGCACACGCGGCTTGGGACGTAACAGATGCCCATGAGATTACATTGTAATCTTCGAAGCCCACGCACACACGGGGCCCGGAACGTGACAGGTCGCAGCAAGATTACACTGTAATCTCCGAATCGGCGCGCAGGAACACACACGGGGACCGGGACGTGACAGGTCGCAGCGAGATTACACTGTAATCTCCGAATCGGCGGACAGGAGCATACACGAGGACCGGGACGTGACAGATGGCGGCAAGATTACATTGTAATCTTTGAATCGGCGCACAGGGCGCACACGGCAACCTGGGACGTGACAGATGGCAGCAAGATTACATTGTAATCTTCGAGCCGGCGCGCAGCGCGCTACGGAAGCCTGGGAGGTGACGGATGGCATCGGGATTACATTGTAATCTCCGGGCTGGCGCGCCGGGCGTACACCGGGGGCCTGGGACGTGGCGGAATGGCGTCGGGATTACATTGTAATCTCTGAGCTGGCGCGCCGGCGCACAGGGGGGCCTGGGACGTGGCGGAATGGCGTCGGGATTACATTGTAATCTCTGAGCTGGCGCACAGGGCCACACAGGGGGATCGGGATGTGGCGGATGGGTTGAGATTACATTGTAATCTTGGACGGTCTAGGGTGCCTGAGACTACTGCGCGGGCTTCGGTTTCGCTCCTTTGGTGCGCTCGCTGAAGTATGTCTGGATGAGGGAGTGATGCGCTTCGTAGCGGGCGGCGCATAGGACGATAGCTTCGTGCACGGCGGCTAGGGCGCGCGGGCCGCCTATCAGGTTTTCGATGCGCGGCTTCAGGTAGGCCTCGACTTCGTTGGCGCGCTCGGCGGTGCAGAAGTCCGTCGCGAGGTAAGGAATGTAGGCGTGTTGGTCCTCGGGCAGCTTGGCGCGCACGCCGTCGAAGCTCGCCATTAGCCACTCCCATGTCGTCGCCATGCTCTCGCGGTGCTCGGCGAGCGGCCGCGCGACGTCCCAGAGCTCGGAGGCGCGCAAATCGCTGAGGGCGCGGTCGAGTGAGCGCCAGATCATCTCGTGCTCCCGCGCGGCGCCCAGGGCAGTCACCAGTGGTGACCGCAGGCGTGGATCCTCCTGGGTCGCGAGCGCGTTGATGATGCGATCCTGCACGCCCTTCCCACCCTCGACCAGCGCGACCGCTAGAGCGGTCCCCGCGAGGGCCGGATCGAGGATGTCGTCACCCGTCTTGCCCGCTTCACGCGCCGCGAGCAGGGAGAGGCCGCGGCGATTCGCCTCGCGACGCACGCTGCTGTCGTTGCCGACGTCGGCGAGGAACGTGACGATGCGTGTGCGCGTGAGCCGCTGTTCTTCGGTCTCGCCGGGGTGGCGGTCGAAGTCGGCGGCGCTCGCTTTGCCTTTGAAGAGCTCGCGCGCGAACGCCTCGACCGCTGGTCGCGCGGCGGCATCCACGTAGCGATCACGCGCGGCCTTCACTACGTCCATCACTTGCCCGTCGATGCGTGCGTCCTTCTGGGCGACGAGGACGGGGAGCGCTTCGTAGAGGTCGATGGGGGAAGCGCGTCCCGCGGCCACGGCGGCGCGCAAGCTGTCCGCGAAAGCGAGCGCTTCGCCGCGCGTCAGGTCCTTGCGGGCGAGGGCTGATTCGAGCTTCGTGACATCCTCGGGAGGCATGACGAAGCGGTAGTAGCCGGTGGCATCGGCGTTCGGCATCAGCCACTCCGGGCACCCTGGCTTGTCGAGGCTCACCTGGGCTTGCGGGCCGTCGAGTAGCCAGCACTGCTTGTGCGCCTTGCCCCCGATGCTATAGCGGGCACAGAACGGCACGTGCCAGATGCGGGTGCCGTCGCCGTCCGAGCCGAGCGGCAAGTAGCGCGTCTGGTCGAGCGTCAGCCGTGCGGGGGTCTGCGCGGAGCAAGTGGTCTCGACGCCGATGAGCGGCACTCCAGGCTGCTCGACGAAGCTCCGCAGGGCATAGCCGACGCCCGTGCTCGTCACCTCACCCAAGGCGGCGAAGAAATCGACCGCTGTAGCGTTCGCGAAGCGGTAGCGCTCGAGATACGTGCGCACCGCTCTCTTGAAGGTGTCGCGGCCCATGTACGCCTCGAACATGCTCAAGACGCCCATGCCCTTGTCGTAGGTGATCGCGTCGAAGGCGTTGGCGATGTCGTGGTTGCTCTCGATGGGTTGTTGCACGGCACGCGCCGCGAGCAGGCTGTCCGCCGTCATGCTGGCGATGGTCGCGTCGAGGG
Source organism: Myxococcota bacterium (assembly GCA_039809465.1). Taxonomy (GTDB): domain Bacteria; phylum Myxococcota; class XYA12-FULL-58-9; order XYA12-FULL-58-9; family JALHOP01; genus JALHOP01. The sequence goes on along the minus strand of JBDHVB010000124.1, from coordinate 4,710 downwards.
CGGCGATGGCGCCGTCGAGCTTGGGGTCGAACTCCTCGGCGGTGCGGTAGCCCATCCAGTTGGCGAAGGCTTCGTTCAGCCAGGCGTCGTCCCACCACGCCATGGTTACAGTGTTACCGAACCACATGTGCGCGAGCTCGTGCGCCATGACCTCGGCATAGGCGCGGCGCTCATCGAGGGTCGCGACCTTCGGGTCGACGAACACGATCTTGTCGAGGAACGTGATGGCGCCGACGTTCTCCATGGCGATGGCCGCGAAGTCCGGCGTGGCGATGATGTCGAGCTTGTCGAAGGGATACGGCGTGCCGAAGTACTCCTCGATGATGGTGAGCAAGGCCGGCACGTTCGCGAGCGCGTAAGCGAGCTTTACGCCGCTGCCCTTCACCGCGATGCCACGCAGCGGCAACGGGGTTTTGCGCACGTCATTCGGGGGAATGGCGCCAACGTCGACGACGTCGAAGTCACCGACGCCGAAGGTCACGAGATATGTCGGGAGCTTCTCGGTGCGCGCGAATCGTGTTCGCTTTAGCGAACCACTCGTATCTTCGCTGGCGGCGCGCGTAGTGCTGTAGGTCGTGGCGTTCTTGGGTGCGGTGATGGTGATGTCGAACGGTGTCTTGAAGCGCGGCTCGTCGAAGCACGGGAACACCAGGCGCGCGGAGATCGCCTCGAGCTGCGCGAAGACGTACGGTCTACCGTCAGCGGCGACCTTGTAGAGACCTTCGGCCCGGTGGCTGAAGCTCGCGTCGTAACCGATGACGATGGTGATCTCCTGCGGCGGCAGCACTTGGTTGAAGGAGACGCGCGCGAGGCCGTCGGGCGTCATCTGCTGCCACGCGGCCGTCAGCACCTTGCCATCGAAGAGCGTCACCTGCGCCGTCTTCACGCGCAGGCCCCGGCCGTGTAGCCAGATGGCTTCGAGCGGCTTCGCGAGACGGACGCGGATGGCGACGTCCCCGGAGAAGCTCTCCGCGGCCGGATCGATCGTGAGGTCGATGGTGTAGCCCGTGGGAGTGGCAACGGACGGCAGCTTGCCGAGCGGCAGGCCCTGATCGTCTTCGAGGTCGAGGCGCTCGAGCGGGTCGGTGAGCGGCTTGACGGGCACCTTGGCGCCGCGGGCGCAGCCGAGAGCGGCGATCAGGGCGAGCGCCGGCAGTAGCTTGGACATGGCGTCCGCTACCACGGTTCGAACGCCATTGAACAGGCATGCGCCGGACTTCAGCCTGTGATTCAATGCCGTCACGCATGGCCGACAAGACCTTCTATCGCTACATCGACGCCAAGGGTGACGCGCACTTCGTGGAGGCGCTGAGCGACGTGCCGAAGGAATGGAAAGGCACGGTCGACACGCTCACCTTGGGCGACCACGCGCAGATGACCGCGCAGGCAGTCGGCATCGCGGAGAACGCTTACACGAACATGCACTGGCCCTCGTTCGCGTGGGGCCTGGGGCTCGCGGCCGTGCTGTTTTTGTTCATGCGCATCCTCGGGCTCGCGAAGAAGGTGTTCGTCATCATCGCGGCGGTCGTGGCCGCGGGCGGCATGGGGCTCGGGTTCACGCTCAAGGATCTGACGAAGCACTTGCCGGCGTCGCTGGGCAGCGTCCTGCCCGCTGGAGCGGACCTGAAGAACCTCCCCACGCCAGCCGAGGCGCGGCGCATTCTGGACAACCTACCGAAGCAGGCCAGTGAGCGGGACAAGACGCTGGAGGCGATCTTCCAGAGCGAGCGGAAGTAGCTCTAGAACCGCTTGATCGTAAACGGCGCGAACGCCTGCACCGTCGGCATGATCTCCAGGCGATTGATGTTCACGTGCTCCGGCAGCGTCGCGCACCAGAAGATGCTCTCGGCGATGTCATCCGGCCTCAAGGGCGCCGTGCCCTCGTAGAGCTTCTTCGCGCGCTCCGCGTCACCCTTGAAGCGCACAATCGAGAACTCGGTCTCCGAGAAACCAGGCTCGATGTTCGTCACGCGCACCGCCGTGCCGTGCAGGTCCGCGCGTAGGTTCAGCGAGAACTGCTGCACGAACGCCTTGGTCGCGCCGTAGACATTGCCACCCGGGTACGGATACGAGCCCGCGACGCTCCCGAGGTTCACCACATGTCCGCGATTGCGCTCAACCATCCCGGGGAGCACCGCGCGGGTCATAAACGTCACGCCCTTGATGTTGGTGTCGATCATCGACTCCCAATCATCCAGGCTCGCTCGATGCGCCGGCTCCAAGCCAAGCGCCCCACCCGCGTTGTTCACGAGCACGTCGACGGCGCCGAACTCGGACGGCAGGCCCGCCACCGCCTCCTCGAGCGCGGCATGATCCGTGACGTCGAAATTCAAGGCGAGCACACGCTCACCGAGCCGCGTCACCAGAGCGTCCAGCCGCTCCTTGCGCCGGCCAGTGACGATCACCCGCGCACCCGCGGCGTGGAAGCGCAGCGCGGTCGCCTCGCCGTAGCCCGACGTCGCGCCGGTGATCAAGACCACCAGGCGCGCGGGATCAATCATCCGTGACGCTCTCGAATGCCCGCATGAACTCTTCGCTCGGGTCGATGATGCGCGCCACGAAGCCAGAGTCGATCGACGTCAGCACCTCGGCGAACGAGCCGACGATCTCACGCACGTGCTCACCCTCGGAGCGCGACGGCAGCAGCACCACGATGGGCTCGCCTGGGGTCACGCGCTCCTCGGTGTCGATGGCGATGACGCCGTCACCCGCGTTGGCCACGTTGCCGACATACTCGAGCATGCCGCGGCGGAACATCACGAGGCGCTCGTCGGCGCCGAGGGTGTCGCCGTCGAGGTCGGCGCCGCCGCTCAGGATGTCGTCGACGATACCGGTGAGCTCGGTCACGGCGACCGGCGGCGGGTCCAGGAAGCGCAGGCCCAGCCCGTCCTCACGGCGGTGCGTGACTTCGGCGCGCATCTCGATGGTCACGCCCTTGTGCTCGAGCGTGAGCTCGACCGGCGTGCCCTTCTCCCACTTGGCGTCCGTCAAAAGAGACACGCCGCCAACCGAGAGGTTCTTGGTGAGCGCTTTCACTCTTCCGGTCGCGCTCTCGGCGACGACCTTCAGCGCCACCAAGATTCGGATGTGCCTGCGTTTGTTGCTCATGCCTGTACGTCGCAGATGAAGATCGGTGCGTAGTGCATGTGCGTGATCTCCGGCGACGGCGGCGCCGAGGCGCGGGCCATGGCGATGGCTTCTTGCAGCGAGTCGGCGCGCTCCCAGCCCAAGAGCTCGGGCACGCGGGAATTGTCCGCTCCAGCGGCGATGACGCGGCCATAGTGCTGGCGGCCGCGCTCGCCCCAGTACCACATGAAGAACGGATGCGAGCCGTGGTAGGCGTGACCGAAGCGGAAGCGGTCGATGTACGACGGGTTCTGCGCGAACTCGCGCTCGTACTTCTTGTGCAGCGTCATCGCGTCGCGCGTCTCGGGCAACAGACGGTTGAAGAACTCGATGTACGAGGGGTGGTGCTCGGGGTCGAAGCCGTCGAAGCACGGGTGGCAGACGATGAGCGTCCCGCCCGGCCGACATAGCGGAGTGCCCTTGTGCATGTTGTGCAGGTAACCGAGCGCCTGCACCTGCACGAGCAGCGGATTCAAGATCGAGTTCACGTTGTAGGGCGAGATGTACGGCACGCCCATGATGAGGATGTCGCACTGGCCTTTGATCGGCACGGTGTACTGCTGGAACGACTTCTCGAGCGTCTTCTCGTGCACCGGCTCGGTGGCGCCGGCGGTGACCTGCACGACCTCGTAGGCCGCCGGCACCTTCATCATCATCTTGTTCTTCGCGGCGCGCGGCAGGTGCTTCAAGGAGAACCGCATGGCGTCGAACTTCAGCCAGTCGAGATCGGTGAAGTGATCTTCGTTGCGCCCCAAGAAATCGAGCTGCGCGTCGTACATGCGGTTGTTGAGCACGGTCTCGATGTGGAAGACCTTGAGCTTCGAGTTGATGAAGCGCCCGATGCGATTGTAGATGCCGTGCATGTGCGAGCGCTCGGGCGTCATGTACGTCTCGGTGGCGCGCAGCACCTTCGGGTTGTGGTGCGACAAGAGCGTCCGGTAGTTGCACAGGCCGACGCCCACCGACTTGTTGCCGCCGTTCATGGGCACCAAGTTGATGTTCACGTAGATGATGAGGTCGCTGTCGACGGCGCGGCTGTTGAGCTCGACCTTCTCGCCCGCGTCGGTCTCGCCGAGCGAGGTGATGCCGTTCGGATCCTCGGCGTCGTGGTTGTAGAGCCGGTCGGGCCAGTAGGCCTTGAAGATCTTGGAGCCCACCATGCGCTTCACCTCGCCCTCCGTCATGCGACGATGAACGCCGGTGGCGATGATGATGTGCACGTCGTCGACGCCGTAGTCCGACAACATCTGCAACACGACGTTCAAGATGCGCTCGCGCACCTCGGGCGTCTTCATGGGCGGCAGCGGCAACGAGATGTCGTCGACCGCGATGGTGACCTTCATGCCCGGCGTCAGGAGCGCGTGCAGGGGCTCCATGCCCAAGGGATGCGTGATGGCGTGGCGGATCGCGGCGTCGACGTTCGACAGGCCGGCGAGCGGCGGCGGCGGATAGATGACGCGCGTGCCCACCGGCAGGTCTTCGAGCAAGAAGTCCTCACCGAAGTGGATGATGCGGGGGGCCGAGTCTTTGTCGACGTAGGTGACGAGCTGTTCGAGGTCGTGAAGTGGCACGGCGGTGGACTAT
>JBDHVB010000123.1:0-16856 GCA_039809465.1 Myxococcota bacterium | reverse complement strand
GTGAGTCCACGGTCGCAGAGCTCATCGCCCTCCGGCCAACACGGCTCGCCAGGCCCGCCGTTCGGTGCGCCATTGAAATCGAAGCAGCCGGTAACGAGTAGCAAGGCGATAAGGAGCAGATGTCTCATTGGTTGCGGTTCTACCGTACCAACCCGACGCCCGTCCGCTAAAAACGAGCAGGGCCCCCGAGGTCGCGGCAGTCGCGCGGACCTTCGGGAGCCCCAGCCTCGCTACTGCAACTTCGTGACTCTAAACCTCAGCACTCCACGATGTGATTGCTGACCACCGGTGTGGTGACCGTCGGGGTCGTAGTGGTGGGGGTGCTCGGCGTTGTGGCCGGGGTGAGGGCGCGGCTGGCGGACATGGTGCCGAGGAGGCCGATGGCGAAGGCCACTGCCAGCAGCAGGATGTATGCGAACCAGCGCGTCGTGATCATGATGCCGGCATAGAGAGCAACCTCGATGCCAACTCGCACCCCTCAGAATGGCGGTTTTGAGCCGTTCTGAGGCACCCGGCGCCGGTGACACACATCACGGGGACGACATGGACGTCATGGCTGACAGGTTTCGGGGGTCACGGCTTGCCTTCCAGCCGCTCCACACCGCTATGTAACGACGTTTCCGGCGCAATGTGCATTCACGCACGACAGCGACAGTCACGGCGGGGCAATGGGAGCTGGTGGGCAGACGGTGGCGGATGTGGGGGAGGCTGGCCTCATCGCGCGCATTCAGAGGTACGTAAAGCCGCGTGGGGCTGGGGTCGTCGTTGGCGTGGGCGATGATGCCGCGCTGGTGCGGGCCGTGAAGCCGGCGGCGGTGCTGACGACGGACATGCTTGTCGAGAACGTCGACTTTCGCTTTGCGTGGGCGACGTGGGCGGATGTGGGCCACAAGGCCGCGGCGGTCAACCTCTCTGACTTGGCCGCCATGGGGGCGCGTCCGCGGGGATTGCTCCTGTCGCTCGCGCTGAGGCCTGACGTGCAGGTCAGCGACGTCATGGCGCTGGTCAGCACGCTCGCTAAAGTCGGCGCCCGCTATGGCGCGCCGCTGGTCGGGGGGGACCTTTCCAAGATTGACGGTCCGGTCGTCGCCTCCGTCACTGCCATCGGTGAAGTCGATCCGAAACACGCGCTTAGACGTCATGCTGCGCGGATTGGCGACGTTGTCTTGGTGAGCGGCGCGCTCGGAGGGGCGGCTGCGGGGCTTGAGGCACTTCAAGCTGGGCTCGCGAGCCCGTTACGAAAACGTCAACTTCGGCCGACGCCCAATATCGACCTGGGGATGGCGTTGGCGAAGAGCGGGCTCATCAAGAGCGCGGCCGATATCTCCGATGGCCTCGCGCGTGACGCACTCCACTTGGTCCCTAAGGGCGCAGGTGTTGCGCTCGATGTCACTGCTTTGCCGATCGACCGCGGTGTTACACGTGTCGCCGACCGCTTACACAGAGACCCCATTCGTTTTGCCATCGCTGGTGGAGAAGACTTCGAACTCGTCCTTGCGTGCGCCTGCAATGACGTTGCTCGTGTTCAGGCTATCGCACGACGACTCAGGCATCGTCTTACGGCTGTCGGGAGAGTCGTGCGAGCAGCCGGGCTCACGATGGAGGGCGCGGATGGGTTCGACGCCTTCGACCACTTTCGCTGCTAACGGCTGAGACGTCTTACTCGCACTGGTTCCTGCAGAGATGTTCCGCGTTGCAGACGAGAGCGCACGAATTGCTATAGCACTCCGCGTGAGCCGAACAACTCTGGCCAGCGGGTTTTCGACAAGAGCCTCCGCCGTCGCATCCTCTGCTATAACGGCTCGAAAGCCCTGCATTCACATAGCAGGCGCCATTTGAGTCCGCAGACCATTGAACGGCTGCGCAAGTGCCTGCCGGAGTTCCGGTCGATTGTCCGCGGCACGACATACAGCCATCTCCGCAAACTTGGTCGCAACACGTGCGCACTGTGATGTCTTGGAGGCCGGGCGGATTGTCGTAGTTGATGACTCTCTCTGCCTCGCAATGTCCGGTCGTGCATTGGTAGTCAGCCTGACATGGCGATCCCTGCGGTATGCTATAGCAGGCACCTGAGCCGTTGCATGTCGTCGAGCCCGCGCATTCGGCGTCGGGGTCGGTGCCGTTCAGAATTGGGCCACACGTTCCAGTCGCCAGCCCTGTTCGTGAAGCGCTGCAAGCCTCGCATGGTCCATCGCATGCCGAGTTGCAGCAGATGTGATCCACGCAGAACAGACCGTTAGCGCAATCGCTCGAGGTGTCGCACAGGGTCCCACCACCTGACTTGCAATCACCCGCAGCGTCGCACGTACAAGGCGCTCCTGCGCAATCACCGCTGCGGTTGATGTCATCACAGCTCCCTGGATCTTCCGCGTTCCGAAGCTGAGCGCAGGCTCCGGCGCTGCTACAGCTTTCGCACGCACGGTTGCAAGCACCGTCACAGCAAACGCTGTCTGCGCAGAAGGTCGACTCACATTCGCTTCCATTGCCGCACGCGGCTCCTATCGGCAACAGCGCGCAGCTCGCTGCACCGCTGCAGGTCAGCTCTCCAGGACACTCGTTGTCGGGGTCGTAGCCGGCGGCAATCAAGGTACATGAACCGTCAGCTGATGCGCCGCGTGCGAAAACGCAGGTCTGGCAGGCGCCATCGCATGCCTGGTCGCAACAAACGTTGTCCGTACAATGACCTGAAGCGCACTGCGCGTCATTGGTACATGATGCCGCACCGGTGCGGCGTTTCGTGCACGCCTGAGCATCACAGAAGTAATCGGGTCGACAATCGATGGCGGTGGCGCAGTTTGCTATGTAAGTCGTGCAGCGGCCATTCTCGCAGGCCTTGTCGGCTTCGCAGTCCGCTGACAGTACGCAAGTTGGACGTGCATCGGGCTCTATCCGGCGGCAGTAGCCGTCGACGCAGGTCAAGCCATCGTCGCAGGGTTGACCTTCCTGCCAGCAAGGCTCGCCGGGGCCGCCATTCGGGGCGCCATTGAAGTCGAAGCATCCGCCGCTGAGCAACGCAATGCAGAGTATTGCGATGGGCGACCGGTGGAGTTGAGTCGAAAGGGCCAAGGGTTGAGCGGAGACTATGTAGTATTCACGAGAGGCGTCAACCCGCAAACGCGCCCGGGAGGTAGAGGGCCGACGCGGTTTGTTTGACGGCAGTTGATGCCTGCCGGACAATTCGCCGGTGCGGAGCATCCTGAGACTCAAGCTCGCGCTGGCGTTCTTCGCGGTGTCGTTCGCGAGCGCCTTGGTGCCGCTCTTTGCCCAAGAGTTGGTGGGGGAGCGCTCGGTCGTGTGGAGTCTCACGGTCGTTTGCGTGCTCGCGTTCGCGCCCATCGGCAGCGCGGTGCTTGCTGGTGCTCTCGCGCGTAACATCCGCTCGCTCTCCACCTTCGCGGGGCGCGTCGCGCGCGGCGACCTCTCGCAGTACGCGCGCTTCCAGAACCCGAGCATGATGCCCGACGAGGTCGATGCCTTGGCCTCCTCCATCAACTACATGCTCGAGAACCTGCGCGAGCTGGTGAGCCACATCCAGCGGACCGCTCGAGCGGTCGCCGAGAGCGCGAACGATCTGTCCGGCACCGCGGGCGGGGTCAACGCCTCCACCGAGGAGGTCACCAAGTCGATCCAGCAGATCGCCAAGGGGGCCGAGCTGCAGAGCGATCTGGTGCAGCGCGCCAGCACCATCATCCACAACATCGCGAACGGCATCGAGCGCACCACGCGCTCCGCCGAGGACGCGGCCGTCGCCTCCAACCAGACCGCGAGCGTCGCCCGCTCCGGCAGTCAGGTCGGGTCGCTCGCGGTGGAGAAGCTCCGCAAGGTCTTCGAGAAGATCGAGGACAGCGGTCAGCGCGTCGAGCGCTTCGGCGAGAAGTCCAAGCAGATCGGCACGATCATCGAGGTCATCACCAAGCTGGCGCAGCAGACCAACCTGCTCGCGCTCAACGCCGCCATCGAGGCGGCGCGCGCGGGCGACTATGGCCGGGGCTTCGCGGTCGTGGCCGACGAGATCCGCAAGCTCGCGGAGAACAGCTCGCAGTCAGCCGATCAGATCGCAACGCTCATCCACGAGAGCTTGTCCGAGACTCAGTCCGCCGTAGCGGCCATGCAGGAGTCGACGCGCGAGCTCGCGGAGGGCCGCGAGGACATGAACTCGATCATCCGGTCGCTCGAGGCGATCACGGTCTCCGCCAAGAAAGGCGTCGAGGTGGTCGAGCAGATCACCACGATCGCCCACGAGCAGCTCGAGGGCGCCAAGGCGATGCTGACCGCCATCGACGACATCCGCAACGTCGCCGACGGCAATGCCGCGAATACGGTCCAGGTCTCGGGCGTCATCACCAAGCAGTCGCAGTCGACCCAAGCCATGACCTCGAGCGCCGTGGAGCTCACCAACCTGTCGCACGAGCTCGAAGCGGTCGTGACGCGTTTCCAGCTGGGCGCGAGCCCGGAAGATCGTGGGCCACCGAGGAGGCTGCCGTGAGCGCTTCCATGCTGGTCTTCGAGGTCCGCGGGGCGGACAAGCCCTATGCAATCGACGTCGAGCGGGTGTTGAACGTCATCGAGCCGCAGGTCATGACGCCGGTACCTCTCTTGCCTACATTGGTGCGTGGGATTGTGAGCCACCGTGGCCGGATCGTGACCGTCGTGGATGCAGGTATGCTCTTGAAGGCGGGCGCGCGGGCGACAAACGATGTAGACCAATCTCAAGATGTGCTGCAGGTGCTGGTCTTGCGTGATGGTTCGCGTGATACCGGCAACGTGGGGCTCGAGGTCGGAAAGATCCGCACCATCGAGCCAGCCGAGAGTTTGGGGGAGGGCGTGGTCGTGGTGGACTCCGAGGCGATGCGAGCCGAGCTCGAAATGGTTGTTGTGTCTGCGATAGCGAGTCAAGGAGTGCTTCGATGACCAAGACGCGGGTGCTGATCGTCGATGATGCGATCTTCATGCGCAACATGTTGAAGGACATCTTCGACACGGATGCCTTCGAGATTGTCGGTGAAGCCGCGAACGGCGTCGAAGCGGTCGAGAAGTACAAGGAGCTGCGGCCCGACCTCACGACGATGGACATCGTCATGCCGTTCAAGAGCGGCATCGAGGCCACCAAGGAGATCTTGGCGGTCCAGGACGACGCGGTGGTCATCATGTGCAGCGCGCTGGGCCAGGAGTCGCTGGTCATGGAAGCCATCGAGGCCGGCGCCGCCGACTTCGTGGTGAAGCCCTTCAAGCCCGAGGACGTGCAGCGCGTCGTCGGCAAGGTGCTGGGGGCCGCCAAGGCCTGAAGTCTGCCGGAGACGGGAGACAGGAGACGCGCTCTTGAGCCCGCTGGACATGCGTAAGTATCGCGCGCTCTTCATCGAGCAGAGCCGCGAGCACCTCGAGGCGCTGTCACGCGCTCTTGCCGCGGGAGATCCGCGGGGCGTCGACGAGATCTTCCGCCACGTCCACTCGATCAAGGGCATGGCGGCGTCGATGGGCTACGACCCGATCGCGACGCTAGCGCATCGCTTCGAAGATGTCGTGGGTGAGCGCCGGGCCCGTCAGGCTCCCCTCGACTCACGCCTGGTCGACGTGCTGCTCGAGGCCGTCGACGTCTTGAACGCGCAGGTCGAGTCCGTTGCAGCGGAGCGCGATCCAGCGCTGCCGGACGGCCTCATCGATCGCATGCTCGCCGCGACCCGCCCAGAGGAGGCGGTGCCGGCGCCGCGAGCCGCGGCGACGCCGGCAAGCGAGAGAGCGGCAAAGAGCGAGCATGTCCCAACGGTGCGCGTGCGTACCGACGTGCTCGACAACCTCGTCGACGCGGTCGGTGAGCTCATCATCGTGCGTGGCCAGCTGCGTACGGCGCTCAAGCAGGTGATGACGCCGAATGTCCGCGCCGCGCTCGACGAGCTCGATGGCCGGGTGCGCGATGTCCAGGCGCGTGCCCTCGCGGTGCGCATGACGCCATTGCGGACACTCACCGACCGCTACCCGCGCGTCGTGCGCGACACCGCCCGGCAGCTCGGTAAGGACGTTCAGCTCGTCATCGAAGGCGAGAGCCTCGAGCTCGACCGCGCCGTCCTCGAGAACCTCGACACGCCGTTCGTCCACGCCATCCGCAACGCCATCGATCACGGCATCGAGCCCGCCGAGGAGCGCCGCCAAGCGAAGAAGCCAGAGCAGGGCACGGTGACCATCAGCGCCATCCGCGAGCACGACATCGCGGTGCTCACCATCGCGGACGATGGGCGTGGCCTCGACGCCGATCTCCTCGTCCGCGGCGCCGTGAAGAAGGGCCTCCTCAGCGAAGCGCAGGCCGAGCTCTTGTCCGAGCACGACGCCTTCCAGCTGATTTGCCTGCCTGGCTTCTCCACCAAGACCGAGGTCACCGACATGTCCGGCCGCGGCGTCGGCATGGACGCGGTGCGGGCCCACGTCGAGGCGCTCGGCGGCGTGCTGGTCATCGGCAGCGAGAAAGGCGGGGGAACGCGCATCACCATGCGCTTGCCGCTGACCCTGTCGATCATCGACGTGCTGCGTATCGACGTGGGCGGGCGGCGCTTCGCCGTGCCGCTGGCGCGCGTCGCGGCGGTCCGCGATACCGACACCGACGTCATCAACGGCGCGGGCGGTCAGCGCTTCCTGAGCATCCGCCAGGCCCTGGCGCCCTTGCACGAGCTCTCGAGCCTCCTCGGCTTGGCCACCCGAGGTCCTGGCAAGGAGGCCGTCGTGGTCGAGGACGGGCGTAACCTCGTCGCGCTGGCCGTCGAGAAGACCGTGGCGACCCACGAGGTGGTGGTGAAGCCCGTCGGGGCGCCGCTCGACAAGCTCGGCTGGATCTCGGGGGCGACCGTGCTCGCCGACGGTCATCCGATCCTGATCATCGACCTGGCGAAGCTCGTCCAGGCGCGGATGCCCAGCCTCTAGCGCCCGAGGCCGCCGATACGTTGCCCACCTGGGGCGTCGCGGTTTACAACTCCATGGATGTATTCGCGCCTCCATATCGAGCCCATCGGCGGTGTCGCTGGCGACATGCTCCTCGCCGCCCTCATCGATCTGGGGGCGGACGTCGCTGCCGTGCGGTCCGCTTTGGCGGGCTTCAACGAGCCGGGCTTGAAGCTCACCGTCGAAGAGGTCGCGGTCGGTGCTGAGCGCGCGTTGTACGTGCGCTCGCTCGCCGGTAACGCTCGGCATCGCTTCAAGGAGGCGCGGCAGTCGTCGCTGGTCAGCACCACGCCGCTGCACGCCCACCACTTGCTGGGGGACATCCTCGGGCGGGTGGCGCGCGCCGGCCTCGACGCCGCGGTCACCGAGCGCGTGACCCACATCTTCAACTTACTCGCTGAAGCGGAGGCGGTGGTGCACGGGGGCGAGCCTGGCACCGTCGGTCTGCACGAAGTAGGTGAGCTCGATTCGATCATGGACGTCGTCGGCATCTCGGTGGCGCTCGCGACGCTCGGCGTGCGTGAGGTGACCTGCGCGCCGCTCCCGAGCGGGCATGGCACCGTGATGACGAGCCATGGCGAGCTGTCGTGCCCTACGCCGGCGGTACGTCAGATCTGTGAGCGTCACGCCGTTCCGCTCGCGTCGGTCGACGTCAAGGGCGAGACGGTCACGCCGACGGGGGCCGCGGTCGTCGCGGCGATCTGTCACGAGTTCACGCACGAGCCGCAGGGGCTCGGTACCGCGGGGCGCATCGGCGTCGGCGCCGGCACCAAGCGCTTTCCCGGCAGGCCAAACGTCGTGCGTATCCACGGCTGGCGATGAGCACGACGAGCTTTCAGGAAGCGCTGCTCGGAGTCGTGACGGAGCTCGCCGCCCGGCCCGATCTGGGCGACGTGCTGTACTCCGCGGCGCAGCTCATGGAGCAGCGCTTCCCGGCGTTCCGTGTGTCCATCGTGCTGCTCGATACGGATCTTGGCGTGGGCTACGTCGCCCTGCACGAGCGACCACTCGATAGCTTGGCGCTGCAGCTCTCCGACTATCCCGAGCTGCGTCACGTCGTGCAGACGCGCGAGCCGCTCATCATCCCCGACGTCTTCGGTGACGAGCTGATGCGTGGCGTCCGCGACAAGCTCGTGCAGGCGCAGAACCCGCACCGCTCGTCGGTGTTGTTCCCGCTGGTGCGCAAGGACGAGGTCGTGGGCGCGCTCTTCTTGCGCAGCCGCGAGGTGAGGCCGACGCTCGACCCCGAGCTGCTCACCAGCGGCCGGCTCATCGCCTCGATCGCCGCGTTGGCGCTGGGCAACGCTATCGCGCACGACATTCTGCAGCGCGAGCAAGAGCGCAGCGACCGCGAGATCGAAGGCTTGAAGCAGTTCTCCGAGCTCTTCGAGCAGGCATACGACGGCATCGTCATCGCCGATCTCGGCGGCGTGATCCGCTACGTCAACGACGCCGCGGCGCGCGTCGTCGGCCGCCGCCAGAAGGAGCTCACTGGCACGCGCTTCGTGGCGTTGCTCAGCGAACGCTCCGTGACGCTGGCCGAGCGGGCGCTCCGAGGTGACGCGGTGGGTGACGCTTACGGCTACGTCGACCTTCTGGTGAATCGGCAGGATGCGAGCGAAGCCGTGATCAGCGCCGCCATCCGCACGGTGAAGCGCCCCGACGGTGTGCTCATCACGTTTCGCGACGTCACCGAGCTGCGCGAGATCGAGAGCGAGCTGCGGCAGACCAAGGACTTCCTCGAGAACCTCATCCAGAGCTCGGTCGACGCCATCATCGCCGCCGACATCGATGGCCGCGTCATCTTGTTCAACCGCGCCGCCGAGCAGCTCTTGGGTTACACCGCGCGCGAAGCAGTAGGGCGCATGAGCGTGCGTGACCTCTACCCCGAGGGCGAGGCGACCGACGTCATGCGGCGTCTGCGCTCCGAGGGCTATGGCGGACGTGGGCGGCTCGAGCTCATTCGCAAGGAGCTGCTCGAGAAGAGCGGCGAGCTCGTGCCGGTGAACCTCACGGCCGCCATCATCTACGAGGACGAGCGTGAGATCGCGACCGTCGGCATCTTCACCGACCTGCGCGAGCGCGTGCGCATGGAAGAGAAGCTCAGTCAGGTGCAGAAGAAGCTGCAGATGACCGAGCGCCAGTCGGTGGCCATCGAGCTCGCCGGCGCCGCCGCCCATGAGCTCAACCAGCCCCTCACGTCGATTCTCGGTTACGCGGAGATGCTCAAGGCTCGCGTGCCAGTCGCCGACAAGAATCGCAAGGCGGTCGAGGTCATCTCCCGCGAGACCGAGCGCATGGCGGGTATCGTCCGCAAAATCGGACAGATTACCTCCTATAAAACGCAGAGTTACGTCGGCGCCTCGCAGATCATGGACTTCGAGGAGACGGCCGGCCGGGCGCGCAGGAGCACGGCCCAGGCACCAGCACCGGTGCGCAACGACGACGAGCCGGGCTGACTCCGTTCAGCGCCTCGCCGCCGCCTTCACGCCGTCCGACGCTAACGCGCCCCGGCATTCTCTACCGCCCCTGAAGGTTCTCGGCGTAGAACGGCACGAGCTTCGCGACCGCTTTAGCGACAGGCTCGGGCTGGTCATAGAGGTCGTAGTGGGTCGCGCCCTCGACGACGAATAGATCTTTCTTGCCCTTGACGCGCTTGTAGAGCTCTTCCCCGTCACGCTTCGAGCCGAAGGCGCCTTGGACGCTGCCGGTGATGATCTGGATGGGCTGGGTCAGCAGCTCCTCGACCAGATGGAAGGCGTCGAAGGCGATGACGCTGCCGAGGCTGGTGAAGCGCAGCTTGTTCGGCGCGCTGGCGTTCTGCCCGCGCGGCGTGCGGTAGTAGTCGACGGCCTGCGAGACGTCGACCTCCGTGATCCCGGCTCGGTCGCGCTCTTCGGGGGAGCTGGGGATCCACGTGTTGATGAGCGGAGCGTCGCCGCGCGCCTCGGCGGTCCGCTGCTTGCCGATCCCGGCGAGCGTCGCGGCCGCGTTGCCCTCGCGGTACAAGCGGCCGATGTTGGCGCCGACGACCGTGCCCACCGCCTTGATACGGTGCTCCGTCATGGCGGCGTTCACGGCGTAGCCGCCGCCCGCGCAGACGCCGAGCACGCCGATCTTCTCCTCGTCGACGTAGGGGAGCGTCACCAGATAGTCGATGGCGCAACGCACGTCCTCGACGCGGGTCGCGGGGTCTTCGATATAGCGCGGCTCGCCACCGCTCTCGCCCTGGAACGAAGCGTCGAAGGCGATGGTCACGAAGCCTTGCTCGGCGAGCTTCGCGGCGTAGAGGCCGGCGGTCTGCCCCTTGCAGCTCGAGCCCGGGTGCACGCAGACGATCGCCGCGTACTTCTTGTTCGCGTCGAAGTCGCGGGGGAAGTGCAGCTCGGCCGCCACGTCCCAGGTGCGGTTTTTGAATGTCACTGATTTCATCTCGCGCTCTCCTTCATGAGGTTCCCGTTGTGAAGCTGAAGATAGCGAGGAGAGAGTCTTTCGATTAGATGCTGTAATGTGCATGTCGCTATTAGCAGGGCTTATGAATGACCGGCGAGAATCTGAGAGACCTGAACGCCTTCGTCTACGTCGTGGAGGAGGGCAGCTTCACCCGCGCCGCCGCCAGGCTCGGCGTTTCGCAGTCGGCCCTCAGCCAGACGATCCGCGGCCTCGAGGAGCGTCTCGGCCTGCGCTTGCTCAACCGCTCGACACGGAGCGTCGCGCCGACGGACGCTGGCCAGCGCCTCTTGGCGAGAGTCCAGCCGGCGCTCCAGGAGATCCATGAAGGGCTGACGCAGCTGAGCGAGCTGCGCGAAAAACCCGCGGGCACCGTCCGCATCACGGCGGATGAGTTTGCCGTCCACCATGTCCTCTGGCCCGCGATCGCGCGCTTCCTGCCGAAGTATCCGGACATCGTGGTCGAGCTCACCACGGACTATGGCCGCACGGACATCGTCGGTGACCGCTATGACGCAGGCGTGCGGCGCGGGCGCCTCGTCGCGCAGGACATGATCGCCGTACCGATCAGCGCCGACATCCGCATGGCCATCGTCGGAGCGCCTGCCTACCTGGCGCGCCGTCCACGACCCAAGTCACCCCAGGATCTGCTCGGGCACTCCTGCATCAATCTGCGGCTGCCGCATCACGGCGAGCTCTTCGCCTGGACGTTTCGCAAGGGTGGCAAGGAGCAGCGCATCAAGGTCGAAGGGCAGCTCATCTTCAGCACGCTGCCGGCGGTCCTGGGAGCGACGCTGGCGGGCTTTGGGCTTGCCTATCTGCCGGAGGCGATGATCAAGTCCTACGTGGAAGCGGGAGAGCTCGTCGAGCTCCTCACTCCGTGGCGGCAGACCTTCGAGCGCTACCAGCTCTACTACTCGAACCGGCGTCACGCATCCCCGGCGTTTTCGCTGCTGGTGGATGCTCTGCGTTACAGAGGCTGAGTCGCGGCGCACGAGCTCGGCCTCTATAGCGGACCGAGCTCGATGCGACCGTGGGGCTCAGCGGGACTGCTTGATCTTCTCGATGAGCTGCGGGACCTCGGTGGCGATGTCGCCCACCAGACCGTAGTCGGCCACCGCGAAGATCGGAGCTTCCGGATCCTTGTTGATGGCGACGATGGTCTTCGAGCTCTTCATGCCCGCGAGATGCTGGATGGCGCCGCTGATGCCGAGCGCGATGTACAGGTTCGGGGCGACGATCTTACCCGTCTGACCGATCTGCAGATCGTTCGGCACCCAGCCCGCGTCGCAGATGGCGCGGCTGGCACCGATGCCGGCACCCAAGACGTCGGCGAGCTGCTCGACGATCTTGAAGCCTTCGGCGCTCTTCACGCCACGGCCGCCGGAGACCACGATGTCCGCGGTGGTGGCGTCGGGGCGCGTGCTCTTCACTTCCTTCTTGCCGACGAACTTGGCCTTCATGGCGCCAGCGTCGACGGCGACGTCGAGCTTCTCCGCCGCGGTCGCGCCGCCGCCCGTGGCGGGAGCGTCGAACTCGGCGACGCGGACGCTGCACACCTTCACGGGCGAGGTGAGCTCGACCGTCGCGGTGACGTTGCCGGCCCACATCGGGCGCTTGAAGGTCTTGGCGTCGACGACGGCCATGACGTCGCTCGCCATCGCCGCGTCGAGACGGGCGGCGACGCGCGGCAGCAAGTCCTTGGTGGTCGACGTCGCGGCGCCGGCGACGATGGTCGCGTTGCACGCTTTAGCGGCTGCGACGACCGCCGGAGCGTACGCCTCGACCAGGTAGTTCTCGAAGGCGCCGCCCTCGACGACGTAGGTCTTGGCCGCGCCGTAGCCGGCGACTTCGTTCGCCGCGGCGGACGCACCCGGACCGATGATCAAGAAGTGCAGCTGGCCGCCGCTCTTCTGCGCGACCTGCTGGCCGAAGGTGATGCCGGCGAGGGTGGCCTTCTTGGGCTTACCGCCCGCCTGCTCGACGATGATGAGAACGTTCGACATGGCTTAAAGAACCTTCGCTTCGTTGTGGAGCTTGTCGAAGAGGGTCGCGACGTCCGGCACCTTGATACCGGCCTTGCGCTCCTTCGGGGGCTCGAGCTTGATGACTTTGACGCGGGCTTCGGCGCCCGGGACGAGCTCGGCGAGCTTCATCTCCTGCACCGGCTTCTTCTTGGCCTTCATGATGCCGGGCAACGACGCGTAGCGCGGCAGGTTCAAGCGCAGCTCGGTGGTGATGATGCACGGCATGGCGAGCGACAGGGTCTCGAGACCACCGTCGACTTCGCGGACCACTTCGCAGCGGCCGCCGTCGATCTTCAAGGCCGGCTTCTTGGCCTTCTCGTTCTCGGACTCGAGGCTCTCTTCCTTCGAGGCGAAGGTGCCTTGGCCCCAACCGAGCAGCTCGGCGAGCATGGCGCCGACCTGACCTTGGTCGTCGTCGACGGCTTGCTTGCCGAGGATGACGAGATCCGGCTTCTCGGCCTCGATGACCTTCTGGAGCGCCTTGGCGGCGATCGTCGGATCGAGCGGACCGTCGGCGAGGACGTGCACGCCGCGGTCGGCGCCCATCGCGAGGGCGGTGCGGAGCTGTTGTTGGGCGTCTGCCACGCCGATGGTCGCAACCACGACTTCGCCGCTACCGGCGGCGTCGCGCACGCGAAGTGCTTCTTCGACGGCGATCTCGTCGAAGGGGTTCACGACATACTTCATTTGGTCGGTGACGATGCCGGAGCCATCCGGCTTCACCTTGATTTTGACTTCGTAGTCTTCGACGCGCTTGACGGTGACCAGAACCTTCACGGGTCCTCACTTTCCGCGATAACAGACAGCTTACCGGGCAATGTCTAGATTGCAGCTGGCGGAACCTATGAAGGACGATGCAGTGTGTCAAGCCGGGGGCGCCGGAAGTCGCAAAGGTGCCAAAACAAGACGTTTTGTGCTTAAACACGGGCCCTTGGGGGGACGAACCATGCGTTTTCGTTTGCTAGCTGGTGCTTTGCTGCTTGGTGCGGGTCTGACGGTCGCGGCGGTTTCGTGCGGCGACGACGAGAACGACGGCTGCCCGGGCGAGATCATCAACTCGTGCGCCAACTGCTCGCCAACCTGCTCCGGCAACGAGAAGATCACCTGCACCGCGTGGCCGGAAGGCGATACGTCCTCGCGCGACCGTTGCTGCCGCTGCGAATGATCAGGCGAGTCCGAGCGGCGGCTTGACCGGCGTTGCTTCGGCGTCGTCCGCTGCTTTGCGGATGGCGCTGATCACGGTCGCGTAGTCGTGACCGAAGATCGCCGAGCCCGCGACGAAGGCGCTGCCGCCGACCGCCGCGACGCGCGCGGCGTTCTTGGCGTCGATGCCGCCGTCCACCGAGATGCGGGTCTTCGAGCCGCGCGCGGCGATGAGGTCGCGCAGGGCTTCGATCTTCGGGAGCATCTCCGCGATGAAGGACTGGCCGCCGAAGCCGGGGTTCACGGTCATGACCAGCACCTGGTCGCACATGTGCAGCACGTGGATGATCGCCGTCAGCGGCGTCGACGGATCGAGGACGACGCCCGGCTGGCAGCCCAGCTCGCGGATGCGGTTCAAGGTGCGGTGCAGGTGCACGCTCGCTTCAGGGTGCACGAGCAGGTGATTGGCGCCGGCGTCGGCGTACGCGGCGATCGACTCCTCGGGCTTTTCGATCATCAGGTGGACGTCGAAGGGGAGCTTCGTCGTCTTGCGCAGCGCTTTGATGACCGGCGGTCCGAAGGTGAGGTTCGGCACGAAGTGGCCGTCCATCACGTCGAGGTGGATCCAATCGGCGCCGGCTTTTTCGACCGCGGCGATCTCCTCACCGAGCCGAGTGAAGTCAGCGGACAGAATGGAAGGCGCGATGATGGCTTTGGGCCGCACCGCGCGACTACAGCACGATCAAATCGTCGGCGTCGAGGACCTCGTGATCGTCGTGCGCGGCTTGCGTCGCTTTCAGACGGTCGGCGGACAGGCCCTGCAGGTACGCGTGCACGTCAGGGTGCTTCTTCAAGACGTCCTGGAACTCGTTGCGCGGCAGGAACAGCGCGCCCACCAAGCTGTGCGCCAAGACCGTGGCGTTCGCCGGCTGCGAGTGCAGCAAGCTGATCTCGCCGACGACCTGGCCGGGGCCCAGGTTCGCGACGGTGACGCTCTCGCCGCCGTCCTTCTGCACGTTCACTTGCACGTCGCCGGTGGCGATGACGAACAGACCCTGACCTTCCTGGCCCTGGGTGATGAGCGCCTTGCCGGGCTGGAAACCGACCCGCTTGAAGCGATCGATCAAACCGTAGCGCGCTTCGTCGTCGAACTTCGCGAACAGCGGCGAGGTGCGCAGCAAGTTGCCGATGATGCGCTTGCGGCAGTACTCGACGAGCTCCTCGGCGACGCGTGGCTTCGCCTTGGCGAGCTGCTCGACATCGGCGCGGGCGAGCTCGAAGACCTCGACCTCTTCGTCCGCGATGACGGTCGCGGAGCGCGGCGCGCCGGTGAGCAGCGCCATCTCGCCCAGGACCATGCCGGGCCCGAGCTTCGCGAGCTTCTGGCCCGCCTTCTCGACGCGCACGTGGCCGCTGGCGACGACCAGCAGGGTGTCGCCCTTCTCGCCTTCGACCAGGAGCTTCGTCTCCTTGGGGACGCGTCTGTAGTGCAGGCGCTTCACGGTCTCGACGAAGGCCTCCTCGTCGAGCTCCGAGAAGAGCGGCATCGGCAACGGAATGGCGGCTTCGCCGGCAGGGGAGAAGGTCGTGCCGATCTGCGTGATTTTTTCGAAGCGGGCCTGCGGCTCGAGCTTCAAGAGGTCGTCGGCGCGCACCGTGTCGGCGTCGCGGCCCTTCGACTTCAAGGCGGGCGGCGTCGCGAGGTTGCCCGCCTTGGCGCGGACGCCACGCACGTGGATGCGGCCCAGGGTGCCGAGGAGCGAGGAGTCGCTGGGCGCGCGCTCGATGCCTTGGCGGATGACCACCATGGCCGGCAGCAGATAGCCGTCGTGCGCCAAGCGGTCCGCCAAAGCGCGCATGATCTTCAACGCCGAGGCGGTCTGACCCGCGTCGCCCAGGGCGATGGCCAGGGCCAAGCGCGTGTTGCGGTCGTCCGGCGAGACGGCGACCAGCTCGGCCAGATAGGCGGCGGCGTCGGCAGGTTTCCCAGCGCGCAGGGCTTCGTCGACGCGTGAACGCGTTGCACCCGTGGTGTCATTGCTCATGCTGCGAAGCTTCCAGCCTAACCGGCCCGACTTCAAGTTTATGTGCGGTTCACACCCACACGCGCAAAGGGCTTGCAGAGTCAGTTATCAAAGTGATATCACTTTGACATCAGGAGGTGGATGCCATGAGCTCGACTGCCGCTGTCCCCGTGGAGAAACGTAAGAGTGCGCTGCCTGGCTTGCCCATGATCTTCTTGGCGTTGGTGATCGCGGTCGTCGGCGGCTTCATGATCACCAGCCGGGCGCTCGAGCCTGACGAGATCCCGGTCGCGACGGGCGTGCTCGTGCTGATCGAGGTGTTCATCCTTCGGGGCATCTTCGTGCTCGCGCCGAACGACGCGCGCATCCTGCTGCTCTTCGGCACCTACAAGGGGACGGTCGCGGGGCAGGGCATGCACTGGGTGAACCCGTTCATGACGCGCATGCCGACGAACCTCCGCGCCAACAGCTTCGAGAGCAACAAGCTCAAGGTGAACGACCTCGACGGTAACCCCATCGAGATCGCCGCCATCATCGTCTACCGCATCGTCGACACCGCCAAAGCGGCCTTCGCCGTCGACGACAGCCGTCACTACATGCAGGTGCAGAGCGAAGCCGGCTTGCGGAGCCTCGCGAGCCACTATCCGTACGACAGCGAGAGCCACGACCACCCATCGCTGCGCGGCAGCATCGACATCGTCGCGGAGAAGCTCAAGCAGGAGCTGCAGCAGCGGGTCGCCCTCGCCGGGCTGCAGATCGTCGAGGCGCGCATCAGCTTCCTCGCCTATGCGCCCGAGATCGCCCACGCCATGCTGCAACGCCAGCAGGCGGCCGCCATCATCGCCGCGCGCCAGAAGATCGTCGAGGGCGCGGTCGGCATGGTCGAGAGCGCGCTCGACCTCCTCGCCAAGAAGCACGTGGTGGAGCTCGACGAGGAGCGTAAAGCCCAGATGGTCTCGAACCTCTTGGTCGTGCTCTGCGGGGAGCGCGGCACCCAAGCAGTCGTGAACACCGGCACCCTCTACGGTTAGCGAGGGCGTCCGTGGCTGAACGCAAAGCCTTCTTGCTGCGCATCGATCCGGAGGTCCTCGGCGCCTTGCAGCGCTGGGCCGACGACGAGCTGCGCAGCTTGAACGGCCAAATCGAGTTCGTTCTGCGCCAAGTGCTGGCCGATCAGGGGCGACTGCCAAAGAAGCACAGCAAGCGGTGACAACGCGACACCGCACTTTGCCGATACTCCCGACATGCAGTCCAATCCCCTCGCTGACGTCATTGGTCTCAC
>JBDHVB010000122.1:0-16941 GCA_039809465.1 Myxococcota bacterium | reverse complement strand
TCGTGAACGCCATGCGTGACAGGACGCAGGTCGGCCGCATGGTCGCCGAGGGCCTGAACGGTCTCGAGGCGCTCGACCGCTTCAAGGGAGCCTTCGCCGAGTCGTTCTTCTGGACCGCGCTCGGCGCCGCTAACGCGGAGCACCAAGCGTTGTCGGATCCGTTCTCGAGCACGGTCGGCGTCATGAGCTCGAGCGAGGCCGCTCCCATCGGCGCGCTCGCCGACTTCAACCAAGCAATGACGGACTACAAGAAGGCGCGCGACCGCGAAGCCAAGGAAGCCGCCCTCGCCGCACAAGCAGCCACTGGCGTGAGGTAGGACCGCAAACGACAAGCACCTACACGATTTCGAGCCAGTGCCACCGTGACACCGGTATGGAAAGCCAACGGGGCCGCGTCTTTACGCAATGACCACCGCCGGTGACACACCGCGGGACCGCGTAGCGCGCCACGACCTCACCAAAATCCAGGAGCTTGCCATGCAGGTCAACGGCCAGGGGAACGTGTACGCAGAGGTGTATCCCGAGGACTATGCGACGCCACAGCCCGTCGTCATCGCGGAAGGCACGGCGCTGCCGGTCGCCACGCCGGCCAGCGAGCCGAGCTGGGTCGTCATTCCAATCAGTGAGCCAGTCCCTGCGGCCCTTGCTGGTCCGCCGCAGCAGACACCAGCGCAGACGCCGATCGGCGGGGTGTCGTCGCCGGCAGCGAGCACGTTGCCGACCACCGGTGAGCCCGCGCCGGCCGCCCCACCCGCTGGCACGGCCGGCCAGCAAGCGACCGAGCAAGCGCTTGGCGCCGCGTCACCGGGCAAGCTCGTGAGCACGCTCTCCAAGATGCGCAAGAACGGCGACACCGCGGCTCTCGAGGCCTTCGCCGTGTCATTCGCGGCAAACTACGGCATTCCGCTCGACGACGCGCGCCGGCTCACCGACGCGATGAGCCGCGGTCTCACCGATTCGAAGGCGCTCGCCGAGGGCATCGACGCCCTGCGCAACATGAGCGCGGCCGAGCGCGCCGGCTGGCTGGTCCACTGGCTGCCCGCCGCCCGAGGCGCCGCCTGGGCCATCCAGGTGATGGACGGCAACAAGACCATGAAGATGTTCGGCGCGACGCCCGACATCGCGAACGCCATCGGCAACTTCGCGCTGATGAACGTGCGCCTCGTCGACCGCAACAAGAAGCTATCGCCAAAGCAGACACTCGAAGAGCGTGCGCAGGCGGCACGCGACACGGCGCTCAAGCGCGTCAGCAAGGACGCGGGAGCGCGCGCCCTCATGGCCGAAGCCAGCAAGGCGGGCACCGACGTCGAGGCGCGCGCGTATCTCACGGCGACGTTGACCTCGATGTTCCAAATCCCCACCGAGCTCGCGGATCGGCTCATCGTGTCGATGCGCAGCCAGTCCCAGGTCGGCAAGCTCACCGCCGAAGCGCTGCAGCTCCTCGAGGACTTGGGTCCGACGAGCGGCTTTGCGCAGGGCTTCTTCTACACGGCGCAGCAGGCGCTCGCCGCCGAGGCCGCCATCGCGGCCGACCCGTTCAAGTCCGCGCTGGGGCCGATGGGCGCAAAGGACGTGCAGGCGATCGCCACCCTCGCCGACTTCGTCGACACGCTGAAGAAGTATTCGCTGTCCCTGGCGAAGCAGAAGGTCGAGCCCGCGAAAGCGGCCTGAGCCGGCGGCAACCAAGCGCGGTGGCCGCTTCGATCAAGGCGGCCACCCACGCGAAGCGGCGTCAGGCTCAGATGTAAGTGCGGTACGTGACGAACGTCGTCTTGCCGGGCTGCACGTCGGCCTCGATCTCTTCGGTCTGCATCACGCTCCCCGACGCGTCCAGGAACTGGAGCTTCACCTTCTGCTTGCCCGGCGGCACGTAGGTGCGGCCCATGGTGATCTGCGAGGGCAGCGTGATCCAGCTGCGCTTGTCCGCTTCCTCGGACGCCGCGCTGGCGACGCCGAAGATGGTGCTGGCGAGGAACAACGCGGCGCCCGCGCCTTCGTTCTTCTTGTAGAGCTCGGCGCCCGCGACCTGGCCCGCCTTCGAGGCGAGGTACTTCGCCACCGAGCGGGCGATGGCCTTCGCCTTGATGCGGCCCATGTGGTCGTTCAAGTTCTGGATCGCGATAGCGGTCAGGTTCTGCGCGAGCTCGGTCTCACCCGAGACGCCCTCGGCCGGGACGATGCGCGCATGGGTGATGCGCTTCGGCTTCTCGACGAACTCGGGATAGGCGACGCGGATCCACTCGGTGGCCGCCTGCGCGTCCCAGAACTTGTCGATCTTGTACGGCGCCTCGCCGCTCATGTGCACGAGCACGATCTCGCCGACCGCGCGCGTCTCCTGCTGCTTCATGTACGCGGCCTTCGGGTAGCGGCTGCGCAGCTTGTTGTAGTCGTCACGGAAATCGGGGCCCAGGGCCTCGAGCACGCGCAGCGCGTCCTGCACGAGCATGTCGGGCACCGGCGAGCCGTAGCGTTGGGCGTAGTCGGTCTCGTAGACCTTGATGGCCTTCTTGTAGTCGATCCAGGCGTCGTTCAGGCCTTCGGTGCCGCCGTCCGCTTCAGCGAGCTTCCCCGAGAGCCAGCGGGCGAAGGCATCGTCCTTGTACATCTGCGTGCCTTCTTCTTCGGCGTACTTGCGGGCGTAGAGCTCGAGCTTGTTGTTGACCTGACGCGTCTCGACGCGCGCGCCGTCGTAGTCGCCCATGCCCATGTAGTTCCAGGCGGCGACGAAGTGCAGCATCACCTTCTCGAAGTCCTCGCCCTGGTACGGCAGCGAGTTGTCGGTGGTGACGAGCGCCAAGGCGTTCTTGCTGACGCTCTCGGTCCAGAGATCCTCGGCGGCGGTCTTCGCCTTCTCCATCATCGCGTTCGACTCGGCGTACTTCTTACCGAGCGACAGGACCATGCCCTTGTCCATGTAGAAGAGCAGGCGATTGTCCTCGGAGTAGATCTTCTCCTTGTTCTTCTCGAGGAACTCAGCCGTCGCCTCGTAGTTCCCCTTCAACATATTGGGGCGCATCTGCCGGTAGTACTCTTCAGGCTTCATGCCGCAAGCGGCGGCGGACACAAGCAAGACCAGACAACCGAGGCGATTGAGGCTCATAGCGACCTAGGTAACAGGTGGGGAGACACCGTCATGCCAAGCCTGGCACGGGCGATATGTTAGCAGGGCTTTGACGGGTATTCGGGCAAAAAAAAGCCCGGGGACTGACGTAGTGCCCGGGCTTCTTCTTGCGAGCTTACGCGGTTACCAGCTGGTGCCGGACTGCGTGATGACCTTCTTGATCTCGTGGTCGCCGATCCAGACCTTCTCGGCGGTGTTCGAGTTGATGAGCTCGAAGGTGATTTTGTAGAACTTGGCCTTCTCGCCTTCGACCTGGTCGACGATCGACGCCATGCGGCCGACCAAGACGAAGTCCGCGCCGGTCTGCTGGCCGATGCTCGCGGCCGACTGGTCGCTGACGCGGCCGCCCGCGCCGTAGTCTTGCTCGGCGTTGACCGAGCCGAGCTCGTTACCGCCCTGCGCGACGACCTTCACCTTGCCGCTGTTGACCATGGCGCGCTCGATGTTCTTCACGAACACCTGCGCGTCGATGTGCTCATCGGTCTTGTTGATGATGCCGTGCACGCGCATGGCGGGCTTGCGGCCCTGCGCCTTCTGGAAGTCCGCGATCCAGGCCGAGCTGAAGGCGTCGCTGATCAGCTTCTCGCTGGTGAGCTTCGCGTCGGTGTCGTTCCAGTTGCCCGACAGGTCGGTCTGGGTGTCGGTCGAGACGCGCGCGACCTTGCGCTTACCGCCACCGCACGCGGCGAGTCCGCCAAAACCGACAAAGGCAACGAGAGACAGAGCAACCAGACGATGCATTGATTCTTCCTTGAGGGATTTCGAGAACGCCGGGGAAGATTACGTGCCTCCCCGGGTCGATTCAAGCAGAGTTACCAGAGACCGCCGCTCTTGTCGGTCTTGCTGCGAACCTTGCCGCGCATCTCGTTCATCATGTCGTCCATCTCCTTCATCTGCTGCTTGCGCAGCTCGTCGAGGTTCACTGGACGCTTCGGGGTCAGATACTTCGGCTTGGCCTTGTTCGGGTCGAGGCGCTGGCCCTGGGTCAGCTTCTCGTCTTCCTTCGACTTGCCGAGGTTTTGTCCTTCTTGACGGACACTGTCCGCCGGCTTCTTCGGCGGCTCGTCGACCACCACGATGGTCGCCGGCGGCTTCTCGTCGACGGGCACGGTTTGCACGGGCTCGGCGGGCTTCGTGGGCTCGGTCGGCTTGGTGGTCGGCGGCACCGGCTTGCCTGGCTGCGTCGGCGCGGTCGCGGGCTGCGACTGCTTTGGCGGATCATTCATGGCCACGACCGCGCCCGGCTGCTCGGCGGGCTTGGTGTAGCCCTCGGCCGCCGGCTTGTTCTGCTGCGGCGCGACCGCGACCTGGAGCTGCTGGTCGTTCGCCTTCGGCGCGTAGGCGAGACCCATGCCCTGGCCGCCCAGCCAGAGCACCGCCACCGACGACTTCAGCGAGAAGTTGACCGAGGTGATGGTGAGGCCGTCCGCCGCCTGGCGCGCGATCATGGTGTTGATGCCGACCATGTTGCCCTGGTCGTCGAGCAGCGGGCCGCCCGAGTTGCCGCGGTTCACCGACGCCTCGGTCTGGAAGACGTCCTTGCCGCGGACGCCGTTGAAGTTGAGGATGACGGTCGAGACCGTGCCGGTGGTGAGGGTCCAAAGACCGCCCTGCTCCGGATGGCCGATGGCGACGACCTCGTCACCCACTTCGACGTTGTTGGGGTTCGCGAAGTTGATGGTCGGCAGGTTCGCCGGGGCCTGCTCGATCTGGATGACCGCGAGGTCGAGCTCGTCGGGCGGGCTGTAGGCGAGGACGCGTCCTTTATAGCGGTTGGTGAGATCCTTGGCGTTGTCGCCGGTGATCTTCGGGGGCTTCAAGAAGACGTAGATCGTCTTGTACGGCTTGCCCTGCTGGTTGAGCACGACGTGGGCGTTGGTGATCATCTTGCCTTCGGGCGTGATGATCGAGCCGGTGCCGGACGAGCCGGAGCGGCCGTCGTCGGAGCCCATGATGAGGGTCACCGCCGGGCCGGCCTTCTTGTAGACGTCCTTGGGAGAGAGAGCGTGCGCGGTCAGGCTCGTGAACGTTACGACCGCCGCCGCCAAAGCGAACGACAACTGACGCATAAGAGAACCCTTCCGCTAGAGCGGACGTATTTTGGAACACAGACCCCGACCAATCTCGGATCCGAGCGAGCCCGGACCCGAGATCGTGTCGTTGCTAAGCGGTCAGCAGATTACTGCTGGCCTTCGCGCTTGGCCTCTTCCTTCTCGAGGTCCATGTGCACGCGCTCGGCGTTCTGGCGCACGTAGTCGCGCACCTGAGCGTTGAGCTCCTTCATCTTGTCGAGGTTGTTGGTGAAGTTCTCGAGGTCCAGCTGGGCCAGCGAGTAGACGGTGCCGTCTTGCGGGTGGAACCAGTGGTCGACGATCTGCACGCCCGACAGGGTCGAGGCGCTGAACGTCTTGATGGCCTGCTCGACGTGCTGCTCTTCGCTCGACTTGCTCATGTCGCCAGCGGTGGTCGACGCCGAGTAGTCCTTCATGAGCGAGGCCGAGTAGACCTCGAAGATCTTGCTGACTTCGGCGCGGGCGCGGTTGTCCGCGGTGGTGCGCGCAAGCGACTGGTTCTTGATGCCGCTCACCGAGCCGACACCGTAGAACACGCGCTTGTTATCGCCACCGAAGGCGCCAGAGCCCTTCATGACCCACTCAGGATAGTCGATACCCTTGAAGCTGGCGGGGGCGTCGCCGTCTTTCTTCCCGCAAGCCGCGAGGCTCGTCATGGCAAGGCATCCCAACAACGCAACGACAACCTTCTTCATATGAATTCTCTCCGATGGAGTGACTACCGAGGTGAAAATCCGCGCTTCCGGCGAGGCGCCGAGCGCCCGAAGTTAAACGCGACCTACGTGGATCGAGTCAAGCACGGTCCAAACCGCCCGAGATCCCGTCTCCGCATCCGCGATGCTCATCGTGCACCTCAGACGCGTGCACCCGCCTTCTTCTTCATCATTCGGCGCGATGTGTGCATGTGACGTAGCTCACAGGCGCAAGCGAGAGTCAGAAACGTCCGGTAAACGCGAAGAACGCGCCGCCCCTGCCGTCGACCATGACGTTCGGCGTGACCGTCGTCTTGGCCTCGTAGCGATCCGGGTCATCGCCCGTCACGTAGAGCACGATCCCCGCCGTGAGCGCCGCGACGCCGACGCCCGCCGAGATGACGGCGAAGGTGTCCAGCTTGCCGATGGACGCGTCACGGCGCTCGAGGCGCGCGGCTGTGCCGCTATCGCGGAGGCCGCTCGCGTTGTACGCGGCGATGTCGCGCTTCAAATCCGAGGCATCTCCCGCGCCCTTGGCGTACAGCACACCGCCCGCAGCGAGCGCCACGCCACCGCCAATCATGCCGGCCCATGCGAGCTTGCGCGCGAAGGATGCTCTCTCGCGATAGTCGGTGATGAAGTCGGCGGATGGAGTGAGCGTTGCATCGACGCGCACCTCTTCACCCTCCGTCACGTCGACGTCCTTCGCGAAGCGCACGAAGCCGCGCTTGTCGACCGTCAGGCTGTGCGCGCCGGCCGCGATGACGAGCGGCTCCACGAGCGGCGTGACCCCGACGACCACGCCGTCCACGCTGACGGTCGCTCCCTCCTCCGCCGCCACGACCGCCAAGCGGCCCGACTTCTTGGCGAGGACGTCGCGCACCAACAAGCGTGTCGCCACGCGCACCTCTTCGAGGAGGCCCGACGGCGCGCCGGCATAATCACGTCCGACTCGCCCAACCACGTTGCTGCCGGCGAGGTCGAGGAGCTGGAGCTGCAGCAAGTACGCGCCGCCGATGAACGAGAGATTGCCGCTCACCATGTAATCGGCGCCGAGCGCGCCGCCGATCTCGGCGAGACAGCTCGCGCCAGCATCGCAGCCCAACTGCTGACGCATGGTCTCGAAGGTCACCATCTGGAGCACGTCCTGCGAGGCGACGGCGGCGAACGGTCCGAGACGCTCGAGCTCCTGGGCGATGAGAGACGAGAGCGACCCGATGAAGTCCGGCGGCAAGTCACCGGTGGCGCGCAGGTCCATCACGACGACTTTGATCTTGCTGGTGCCAGCGAACGGCGAGGCGCTCACGGGCGCGGCCGGAGGCACAGGCACGGCCACGGGCTCGGCGGTGACCGGCGCGGGTATCGCGTGTGTCTCGGACGGTGCCTTCTTCGGCGCCCGCTTCTTACCAGCGGCGTCCGCTGAAACAGGCACGAGCGCGAGGACACAAAGGACGGCCAGCGCTCTCATTGAATCGCCCTCAAGGTGCCGCGGCCGCGCAGGGCCGCGCGATACATCGGTCCGGCCGATCCGCAGCTCGGTTCGAGGCCGTCGCACAGGACGAGCGCCGGCACGGAGCTCGCCCCGGCGCTGGTCGTGCCGTTGCCGAGCTGCCCGATGTCGTTCGCGCCCCAGCAAGCGATGCTCGCGTCCGCTAAAACAGCGCAGGTGTGCGCCCGGCCCGCCGCGACGGCCGCGACCCGCGTGAGGTCCTCCGCCGCCGAACCGACCGCTCTGACGCGCCGGGGCCGCGGCGCGTCGGCCGTGCCGCCATCACCCAGCTGGCCGCTGCCGTTTGCCCCCCAGCAGACGAGATCGCCGTCGTATTGCAGCGCGCAGGCATGATGCTCACCGGCCGCGATGGCGAGGACGTCCTCCAGCATGGCGCCGCCCGCGACGCTCGACACGGCCACCGGGGTCAACGCATTGCCGGTCATCGCGCCGTCGTCACCGATCGCGCCGTGGGCTCTCGAGCCCCAGCAGTAGACGTTGTCGCCGAACAGGCCGCACGAGAAGTCGGTGCCCAGCGCGACTTGCTTTGCTTCACCGAGCGATCCGCCGAGCTGCGCCGCCGACGTGACCACGCCCCCCGCCGAGCCCGTCCCGACCTGACCAGAGCCGTTGTCACCCCAGCAGTAGACGGCGCCGGCGGTCACCGCGCACGCGTGAAACTCCCCCATCCCGATGGAGCCGACGCCGGTGAGGGGAACGCACGGAGAGCCAGTACACACTTCCGCGGCCGGTGCGTCGAAGCTCGTGGGAGAGCCACCGCGTCCGAGCTGCCCCGTGTCATTCAACCCCCAGCACACCGCGCCGCCGCCCGTGGTGACCGCGCACGCGGAGTCGTTACCGGCGGCCATGGTGACGACGCTGAACCCTGGCGGTGCACCGTCGAGGTTGGGATGCACCCGCGGGATCGGCTCCGCGGCGCGCGTCGGCTCCGTGCCCCATCTGCGCACGACGCCGTTGTCCGCTATCGCATACGAGACATGATATCCCACGGCGATACGCACGTTGTCGCCGCGCCGGAGGAAGTACGGTCCATTACAGCCAGGCCCCGATCCGAGCTCATGACAGACCACGCGGGGAGAAGCCGCGCTCGCTAGCCCGGTCGCTGGTCCGAGCTGGCCGTGAATACCTTTGCCCCAGCAAACGATGCGCTCCGCGTTGGTCACGACGCAGGTGTGGTCCTCGGATGCGTCGATGGACGCCAAGCGCCCGAGGCCGCTCGCGCCGCAGGCCGTCTCGTCGAGGGCGACGTCGGTCGGCCACGGCTGCAAACCCTCACCCGTCTTCGCGCCGCTAGCGAGCACTGGCGTCGCGACCAACTGCGTGAGCGATTGAAAGGCAAGACGGTGCTCGAAGACGACCTCGAAGCTCGAGCCATTGACGTAAGTCGGGGCCCATAGCGCCTCGAAGACTCCGACGCCGCGCTGCGTGATGAGGCCCGTCACCGCGAAGTCATCAGCGGCGGTGACCTGCTCGTTGGTGGTCGGCTCGAGCGCGGCTTCGACGAAATCGAGGGGCGCGCCTGCTTGCTGGGCGAAGGTCGCGCGGGCGGTGAGCTCGCAGCCGCTCACGGCTGGCGGTCCTTCGCTGACGACATCGCTCCGCAGCCGTCCGCTGGTCACGCTTGCTGGTGCGCTGTCGCCGGTCGCGCTGGTCGCCACGACCTCGTACACATGAAGCGCGAGATCCGTGACACCGTCGTCGAGCTGCACGGCATCCGGCGCGAGCTGCACGATGACGGCCCCATCGCGAAGGACGGCATAGCCCGTCTCGAAGCGGTTCGCGTCGCTCCAGCGCAAGGTGACGCGGTCGAGGTAGCGCTCGGCTTGCAACGTGACGCTCTCGGCGCCGCCGCGCGTGCAGCTCTCGGCGGCCGGGCCGCGCCCCGCATCCGTGACAGCGGACAAGCGGTAGCAGAATTCGGCGTTGCGCTGGATGGCGTCGTCGTACCCGACCGCCGCTCCATCGATCGTGGTGATCTCGACGTACGCGCCGCCTTCGTCGCTTCGCTCGATGACGTAACCAGACGCGTAGAGATTGTTCGCCTGCCACGCCAAGCGCGCGAGCTCACCATCACCGGCGGCCGCGAAACCAGCGACCGCGACGGGCAGCGTGTGGGCGGTGGCAAGCGCGCTGGGCGCCGTTTGACAGGAGGAGCTCGCCGCAATCACCCGGTACTCGCACGCGCTGTTGGCCTCGACGCAGCCGCCATCGAAGTACTCCGAGCCGCCAGCTGCCACACGGCCAATCTCGCCCCAGATGCCGCCGTCACTGCCGCGGCGCTGCACCACGTAGACGTAGGCGCCGGTGACGCTCCCTACCCAGGTGATGGCGACGCCGTCCGGGCTCACCTGTACGGCGAGATCGCTGGGCGCCTGCACGCCGGTGCAGCGGTTGTCGTTGGGCGCGTCGATGTCCGGCACGCCATGGAGAAACGATGCGTCGCAGGCAGCGGCGAGCGCGAGCAGAGGGAGGCATCGCAACGGGATTCGTGAACGCACGGTGCGTTGGGAATGATAGCCGACCCAAACGAAAACGCCCGCCGACTCTCTAGGAGTTGGCGGGCGCTATCGCGAACACGAAGTCGAGGCTTCTTACGCCTTGGCGGCGGCGGCCTTCTTCACGTCGTGGTCGACGAGCTCGATGATGGCGGCGGTGGCGTTGTCGCCACGGCGCATGCCGACGCGCAGGATGCGGGTGTAGCCGCCGGCGCGGGTGCGCATACGCTCGGCGATGTCGCTGAAGAGCTGCTTCACGGCGTCGCCGACGGTGAGGTAGCTGGCGGCCAAGCGGCGCGCGTGGAGGTCACCGCGCTTGCCCAAGGTGATGAGCTTCTCGGCGACCGGGCGCAGGGCCTTGGCCTTGATCTCGGTGGTCTCGATGCGGCCATGCGTAAAGAGAGCGGTCGCCATGTTGCGCAGCGTGGCGCGGCGGTGCGTGCTCGACCGGTTGAGTTTCTTGAGTCCGTTACCGTGGCGCATCGTGCTAACCCTTGGAATCATCAGGCCATAGGGAGGCCTGGTACGAAAGAGCCGCGCTATCTACAGAACAGCGCTGGAAAAGCCAAGGGGAAAACGGCCCTGGCCCCGATCTTCAGTTCGTCACTCCGAAGCTCTGGGCGCTCCCCAGGCTGTAACCGGCCTGCCGGGTCAAAAAGCCGCGCATGGTCACGTCCGTGGTCACGAAGGCGTCCATCGAGCTCACGCCTTCCAGCTTGAAGCCGCGCCACTGGTAGGACACGCTGGGCTCGAGAGCCAGGGCGTGGCGGGCCATGGTCTGAGCGTTGATGGGGCCGTTGGTGAAGACGAAGGTCTCCTCCTCCGGCGGGCTCAGCTTCTCGATGACATAGGCCCCGAAGCCGTTGAGCGCGTTGAAGACGAGGTTGCCCCGGGCGGTGATCCCGGTCGGCGCGGCGGTGTTGGCGGGTCCGGTGAGGGTGCCGAAGGCCACGGAGGCGGCCGTGGACGGCGTCAGCCGGCAAACCGTCGAGCCACCGGCGTTCAAAGGATTGGTCGTGAGCGGCACGGCGGCGCCCGAGAGGCACACACCGGTCGCGATGGCCGCGTCCCCCGGGGCGACCAGCTCCGTGATGGGATCGGCGGCGGTGGCCTGGAAGTAGCTCACGGTGCGCTGGTCACCCAGCAGCCACTGGAAGTCGATGAGCGGCGCGAAGCCCGACGCTGCCGTATAGCTCACCGCGATGCCGTGACTGTTCGCCGCGCCCGCCGCGATGGCGAAGTCCGTCGAGCCGCCATCATCGAGCGTGACGCTCGCGGTGGTCGACTGCCGAGGCGAGAAGTCCTCCGGGAGCACCGCGCCGACGTCGAACGCGAAGCGCTGCCCCGTGCATGACGTCGGACCGGAGCCGGTGGGTCCCAACACCGACGTGGAGGCCGCTGCATCGAGGGCCCCCGCCCTGCTCGCTCCGCTGGCGCAGGCGATGTCGAAGGCGAGATGATCGTAGCCCACGCCGTTCGGGTCGCTGACGCTCAGCTGAAACTGATGGTTGGCGAGCGACGCGCGGCCACTCGAGAAGCCGTAGTAGACGATGGTCGGATCAGCGCGGCCGATCCCGAGCATCAGCTGGCGCGCCTTGAGGCCGATGTTGTCGAAGGTGATCATGACGTCGTACGGCGGCGTCACGTCGTCGACGGCAAAGGTGTCGTCGGTCGGGACGATGAGCACCGGGGTGGTCGCGTTGCGGCCCCACACGGCGACCTCCACGCGCCCTGCCTCGAAGCCCTCGATGGGCAGCCCGGTATCGAACGCCACGACGCGCCCGCGCACGTCGAGCGGCGCCGGCGGGAGCACGGTCAACGTGAAGCTCGCCGTCGCCTTGCGCCCGTTGTTCGCCGTAGCGGTCACGTTGATCGCGTGGTCGCGGTTCTGCGCGAAGAACGGCACCTTCAGCGTCATGTCGTCGCCGCTGATTGCAAAGGCAATCCCGTTGGGTACGCCAGCTACGCTATAAGCGACATCACCCTCGGCAGCCTGCCCTGTCCGCGTCACGGCGAAGCGCACGGTACCGGCCGCGCCCTCGGCGATGGCGATGCTGGCTGGCGCGAAGGCGATGGCCACCGCGCCGGGGCCAATGTCCTCGTCGGCCGGCGGGTCGTTGTCGGTGTCGTCTGGCGTCTTCGGGTCGTCACTCCCGCACGCCACGGCCCCCAGCATCATCAGCAACACGAAACGACGCATACGAATCCCCCCGGAAACGACAAAGGCCCGGCCAACGCTTGCGCACTGACCGGGCCTCACGTCTTTAGACGAAACCGAAGCTTAGCGCTTCAGTTCCTTCGGCGGCCACGTGTCGAGCTTCATGCCCAACGACAGGCCCATCTCGGCGAGCAGCTCTTTGATTTCCTTGAGCGACTTGCGGCCGAAGTTCTTGGTCTTGAGCATCTCGGCCTCGGTCTTCTGGACCAGGTCGCCGATGTACTTGATGTTCGCCGACTGCAAGCAGTTCTCGGCGCGCACCGACAGGTCGAGCTCGTCGACGCTGCGGAGCAAGTTCTCGTTGAACTTCTCCTGCGACGGGGTCTCTTCCTTGATCTCGAACTCTTCCTCTTCCTCGAAGTTGATGAAGACGGTGAGCTGCTCCTTGAGGATCTTGGCCGCCAAAGCGACCGCGTCGTCCGGAGCGACCGAGCCATCGGTCCAGGCCTCGAGCGTGAGCTTGTCGTAGTCGGTCTGCTGGCCGACGCGCGCGTTGGTCACGTTGAAGCTGACCTTGCGGATCGGGCTGAAGAGCGAGTCGATCGGGATCCAACCCACCGCCATGTTCGGCGCCTTGTTCTTGTCCGCCGGAACGTAGCCACGGCCGCGACGGACCATGACTTCCATCGCGAGCTTGCCGCCGGGGGCGACGGTCGCGATGTGGTGGTCGGGGTTCAAGACTTCCACGGCGTCATCGCCGGTGAGGTCCTTCGCCGTGACCTTGAGCTCTTCCTTCTCCGGAGCCTGCACGTCGATCTTGAGGACGCGCGGCTCGTTCGAGTGCGTCTTCACGAGCACGTCTTTGAGCGACAGGATGATGTCGGTGACGTCCTCGGTCACGTCCGGGATGGCCGTGAACTCGTGCAGGGCGCCATCGATGCGCACCGCCGAGATGGCCGCGCCTTGCAGCGAGCTCAAGAGCACGCGGCGGAGGGCATTGCCCAGGGTGATACCGAAGCCACGCTCGAGGGGCTCCGCGAAGAACTTACCGTAAGTAGCGGTAAGGACTTCCCGGTCCGTGATGAGGTGCTTGGGACGGATAAGGTCTCGCCAATTGCGCTGCATGAGGACTGCTCCTTTTCGAGCTTCGGGTCTCACCGCGAGTCCCACGAAGCCGGAAGAGATTTCAGAAACGCTGGCCTGGAAGTCCTCTGGCCAGTGCTTCACCTTCAACCAACCGCATATTCGGAAGGCAGAAGGTCCAATGGCGGCCCATCTGCTGCAGCAGACAGTCCGCCATCGCGTTTAGTGACAAATTACTTCGAGTAGAGCTCGACGATGAGCTGCTCTTGAATCGGGATCTGGATCTCGTCGCGCTGCGGCAACGACTGGACCGTCCCCGTGAAAGCAGCCGCGTCGAGCGACAGCCAGCCAGGCACGCCACGCTTCTCGGCGTTGCCGACGGCTTCCATGATGCGGCCGATCTGGCGCGACTTCTCACGCACCGCGATGACCATACCGGTCTTCACCTGGTAGCTCGGGACGTTCACCTTCTTGCCACCGACGGTCACGTGACCGTGGCGAACCAAGGTGCGCGCTTCGGCGCGCGAGCCCGCGAAGCCCAAGCGGTAGACGACGTTGTCGAGACGGCGCTCGAGCAACTGGAGCATGACTTCGCCGGTGATGCCCTTCTGGCGGGTCGCTTCCGAGTAGTAGTCGTAGAACTGACGCTCGAGGACGCCGTAGATGCGGCGGACCTTCTGCTTCTCACGCAGCTGGATGCCGTACTCCGAGAACTTCTTACGGCCCTGGCCGTGCTGACCCGGGGGATACGGGCGGCGCTCCATGGCGCACTTCTCGGTGAAGCAACGCTCTGCCTTGAGGAAGAGCTTCATGTTTTCGCGTCGGCACAGACGGCAAACTGAATCGGTATAACGAGCCATATTACTCTAGAACCTCTAAGCGAATTAGACGCGGCGCTTCTTCGGCGGGCGGCAACCATTGTGGGGAACAGGCGTGATGTCGCGGATCATGGTGATCTTGAAGCCCGACGCCTGGAGGGCGCGAACGGCGGCTTCACGACCAGCACCCGGGCCGTTGATGAGCACGCCGACCGAGCGCATGCCGGTGTCGGCGGCCTTGGTGGCGGCGTCTTGCGCGGCGACCTGAGCGGCGAACGGCGTCGACTTACGCGAGCCGCGGAAGCCCTTCGAGCCGGCCGACGACCACGAGACGACGGCGCCCGTCGGATCGGTGATGGTGATGATGGTGTTGTTGAAGGTGGCCTGAACATAGACCAGACCGGTCGGGATGTTCTTCTTGACCTTCTTGACCTTGCCAGCGGCGGATGCAGTAGCCATTAGCGCTTAGCTCCCATGCGCTTCGGACCTTTGCGGGTGCGAGCGTTCGTGTGCGTGCGTTGACCACGGACCGGCAGACCCTTGCGGTGACGAAGTCCGCGATAGCAGCCGAGATCCATGAGACGATTGATGTTCATCGAGGTCTCGCGGCGGAGGTCACCCTCGACCTTGTACTCGCGCTCGATGATCTCGCGGAGCTTGGCGAGGTCGGCCTCGCTCAGCTTGTCGGTGCGCAACGCGGGGTCGATCTCGGCCTTGCCGATGATGTCCAACGCGTTCTTGGGACCGATACCAAAAATGTAACGAAGCGCGATATCGATGCGCTTGTTACGGGGAAGGTCGACGCCGCTGATACGTGCCATTGTGCTGATTAACCTTGACGCTGCTTGTGACGCGGGTTGCTGCAGATCACGCGCACGGCGCCGCGACGGCGGATGACCTTGCACTTCGTGCAGATTTTGCGAACCGATGCCCGGACTTTCATTGCCTAACTCACTTCGCTCGGTAAGTGATCCGACCACGCGTCAGATCGTAGGGAGAGAGCTGGACAGTCACCTTGTCGCCCGGAAGGATCTTGATGAAGTGCATCCGCATCTTGCCGCTGATGTGACACAACAGCTTGTGCCCATTGGCAAGCTCGACCCTGAACATGGCGTTCGGTAGGGGTTCGAGGACGGTGCCCTCAGTCTCGATCGTATCTTCCTTCGACATGCTCCCTCTCGCCCTTCGTGAGCAGAACCGCGCCGTTAAGCACGGACGGCCCAAAAAGGAAGCGGCGCTATACCAAAGCGATTCGAAACCGGCAAGGCCAAAAGAGGCGGGTGATCATCGATTTTCCGCGCGCCGGCACGATCAGCCCGTGCGGTCGACCACATACACGCCGCGCATCGAAGACGTCTTGAAGGCCGCAAAGACGCCACTGGCGGCCACTGCCAGGGCCGCGGTCATGCCGGCGGCGGTCGGCTGAGCCAAGAGCTGCGCACCCGCGATCCCGAGGCCGCTCGCCGCCATTCCCCAGCTCATATTCGACGGCAACGTGCCGCTGAACATGTCGACCTTGAAGCCGAGCTCGCCCAGCATGTTGGCGAGGTGGGGGCTTGCGATCTGGGTGCCAACGATCTCGACCTTCTTGATGGTCGGGTCCGCGGCGAGGCGCTCGCGGATGGCGTTGATGGCGACGCCCACGAAGCGGCCAAACGCCGGGTCGCTCACCTTCCGCATCACGCCGCGGCTCCAAATCTCGCGAAATTGCTCGGCTAACGGCGTGGGTTTGTCGACCGAGGCGCCGTCGATGCAGAGGGTCAGCGTCTCGCCGCGGCGGCGGGCCCAGCCGACGATGATGGTCGTGGCGTTGCCGTTCTTGAGCTCGAGCTGGAAGTGCTTGGCGCTTCGCTCGGCTTGCTTGATGACCCGGTCGAGCACCGGGATGGGCGAGCGCTTCGCGGTCCACGCGGCGAGGTCGCCGTTCATGAGGTTTTCGAGTCGCGGCGTCGAAACGCCGGACGCTGCCCTTAGCGTGACACTCACACCGTCATCATCGGCAAAACGGGCGTCCAAGTTGCCTGAGCACGGCAATCCTTGGGTTATACGCCCAGGACGCGCTTCGCGGTCGCGGTGGCGTCGGCGACGCAATCGCTCACCGCGACGCCCCGGTAGGCGCTGCCGGTGAGGTAGAGCCCTGGATGGCTCGCGAGCCGGCCGTCGATGCGCGTGAGGCGCGCGCCGTGCCCTACTTCGTACTGCGCGATGGCGCGCGGGTGGCGGATGACTTGCACGAGCGACGGGCGCACCAGGATGTCCGCGAGATCCGCGAGCTCGTTGCGCACGATGGTCACGAGCTCGTCGTCGGTGGCCCCGAGGATCTCACGGCGCCGCGTGCCTCCCACCATGGTGCGCGTCAGCACCTGTCCGCTGGGCGCGCGGCCGGCAAACACGTTGGTCTCGACGAGCGTGCCCAGGATGCGCCGCCCTTCACGATGCGGCGCGAGGAAGCCAAAGCCGCGGAGCTTCACGGCGGCCTCGGGAAAGCCCAGCGCCACGACGGCGAGCGCGTTGTAGCTGATGCCGCCGATGTCGCGCGCCATCGCGTCGTCGAGGCTCACGAGGATCCGCCCTGCCGTTTCGGCGGGCGTCGCGATCACCACGGCGTCGGCGTCCTCGGTGGCGCCGTCGGCGAAGTGCACGCGATAGGCGCCGCTCAAGGCCTCGACACGCACGACGCGCGCGGCGCAGCGCACGCTGTCCATCAAAGCGGAGCGCAGCGTCTCGCACAGCGTGCCCATGCCGCCGGCGAGCGAGGTCATACGGCGTGGCTCGGGCACGCTCCCGCCGTCGCCGCCGCCGGCCTTGCGCGCCGCCATCATGCCCTTGACGAGGCTCCCGTGGGCGCGCTCCAGGGCCGCGAGCTTGGGGAACGTCGAAGGGAAGCTCAGCCGCTCGGGGTCGCCCGCGTAGACGCCCGTGACCATGGGGTCGATGAACAGCTCGGTGGCCTCGGGGCCGAACCGCCGGCGGCCGAAGCTCGCGACGCTCT
>JBDHVB010000121.1:0-17080 GCA_039809465.1 Myxococcota bacterium | reverse complement strand
CTCGAGGCCGCGGCGCTCGAGCCCGCCGCCGATTGGATCGAGCAGTATCGCGCGATGTGGGAGGAGAGCCTCGATCGTCTCGGGGCGTACCTCGAGAGCATCGCGCC
The DNA here is from genome assembly GCA_039809465.1 of Myxococcota bacterium. GTDB lineage: Bacteria > Myxococcota > XYA12-FULL-58-9 > XYA12-FULL-58-9 > JALHOP01 > JALHOP01. The sequence goes on along the minus strand of JBDHVB010000121.1, from coordinate 16,973 downwards.
CCAGCGCGCGGCGCGCGCCCCCACCGCCAAATCATCACGTAAGAAAGGAAAGAGTCATGGCCAACCCAAGTAACGAGATCCGACTCACGCGCGTGTACGACGCGCCGCTGCGCGCGGTGTGGGACGCTTGGACGATCCCCGAGCAGGTCGAGAAGTGGTGGGGCCCGCGCGGCTTCACGCTCACCACGCACAGCAAGGATCTGCGCGCTGGCGGCACCTGGCGGTACACGATGCACGGCCCCGACGGCGTCGACTACCCGAACGTCACGACGTACCTCGTGGTCGAGCCCTACAAGAAGCTCGTCTACGATCACGGCGGCAACGACGACCGCCCGCCGCTCTTTCGCGTGACCGTGACGTTCGCTGAAGCGGACGGCAAGACGACGATGGAGATGGTCTCGGCCTTCGCGTCCGACGTGGTCGCGCGCGAGATGGCGAAGTTCATCAAGCAGGCCGGCGGCAACGCGACGTGGGACCGGCTGGCGGAGCATCTCACGCAGACCACCACGGGCAAGCCGACCTTCGTCATTCACCGCACCTTCGCGGCGCCCATCGCGCGCGTCTTCGCGATGTGGACGAGCCCGGAGCACCTCGCGAAGTGGCTGCCGCCGGCCGACACGACGATGCGCTTCCTGCGCTCGGAGATCGCGCCCGGCAAGAGCACCTTCTTCGTCATCGACGGCAAGCAGGGCGCGATGCACGTGCGCGCCGAGTACCTCGCCATCGAGCCGCCCCGGCGCGTCGTCTACACCCAGCAGTTCGTCGACGCGCACGAGCAGAGAGCGGCCGCGCCCGGCGTCGAGCGCTGGCCGGAGCTGCTGCTCACGACGGTGCTCTTCACGGAAGAGGCGCCGGAGCTCACGCGCGTGACTTTGACGAGCGCGCCGTACGGCGAAACGGCGGCCGCGGAGCTCGAGGCGTTCTTGCGCGAGCGTCCAGGGATGACGCTCGGTTGGTCGGGATCGTTCGACGCGCTCGACGCGCTGCTCGTGCCCGGAACTTGAGCGCGCGCGTGACCAATCACCACTGAGACTGGACACTGTCAAAATCGACACGATCTAACGCAGCGCGCGTTGACGACAGCGGGCGAGGTGGGTACACCGCCCGCCCATGAGCGATCCCAACTTCTCGGTTTTCGAAGAGCTCTCGAAGCGTGGTCACGAACAAGTCGTCTTCTGCTCGGATGAACCGAGTGGCTTGAAGGCGATCATCGCGATCCACGACACCATCCTCGGCCCGGCCCTGGGTGGTTGCCGCATGTTCCCGTATGCATCCGAGAAGGAAGCGCTCACCGACGTCCTGCGCCTGTCGCGCGGCATGACCTACAAGGCGGCCGTCAGCGGTCTCGATCTCGGCGGTGGCAAGTCGGTCATCATCGGTGACCCGAAGAAGCAGAAGTCGGAGCTCCTGTTCCGCGCGCTGGGTCGCTTCATCGAAGGCCTGGGTGGCCGCTACATCACGGCGGAAGACTCCGGCACCTCGATGCAGGACATGGAGTACATCCGCAAAGAGACCAGCCACGTCGTCGGCATCAGCCGCTCGTTCGGCGGCTCGGGTGACCCGTCGCCGGTCACCGCCCTCGGCGTCTTCAGCGGCATCAAGGCCGCCGTCGAGGAGCACCTCGGCAAGTCGTCGCTCGCGGGTCTGCGCGTCGCCGTCCAGGGTGTCGGCCACGTCGGCTACCACCTCGTCGGTCACCTGGTGAAGGCGGGCTGCAAGGTCATCGTCGCCGACGTCGATGCCGAGTCGCTCAAGAAGTGCTGCGCCGACCACAAGGTCGAGTCCGTTGCAGTGGACAAGATCTACGACGTCGACTGCGACATCTTCGCGCCGTGCGCCATGGGTGCCTCGGTCAACGAGCAGACCATCCCGCGCCTCAAGTGCTCCATCATCGCGGGCGCCGCGAACAACCAGCTGCTCAACGAGAACACCGACGCCGCGATGCTCGCGCAGAAGGGCATCCTCTACGCGCCCGACTACGTCATCAACGCCGGCGGCCTCATCAACGTGTCGAACGAGCTCCAGGGTTACAACCAGGAGTACGCTCTCCAGCAGGCCGAGGGCATCTACGACATCTTGAAGAACGTCTTCGTCGTCGCGAAGAAGGAGAACATCCCGACCTTCCGCGCCGCGAACGACCTCGCCATGCAGCGCATCGAAGCAATCCAACGTGTGCGCCGCACCTACACCGGCACCGACGGCACGCATCTGCGCCGCGCCTAACGCCGCGGTAAAGGCAGTAGCACGCAGAGGGCGGGCGACAGCGGTACGTTTTTAGGCGGGAGAGCCCGGTTACTCCCGCCCGGCGCCGGCGCGTTGCCGCAACACGGCAGCATTCGGAGTGCTAACGACTATGGCGTCGAGCTCGCCGTCGTTTTTTGCGGCGAGCTCGACTGTAGCGTCGCCCCTGCGATGCGGTAAGTACCACGCCCACACTTCGGCTGGCGCGTGTATGCGGCGTAGGCTACCTCTTAATGGTCTACCCCCCGAGGCGTGAGCGTGCAGAAGTTCGTTCTGGGCATCGCATTGGCGTTCGTTTGCCTCGCAACGACGGCACACGCCCAAGAAGGTGAGGGGGAGGGCGGCGATCAGAACACGCCGTCCACCACCGAAGCGCAGGTCGCCCCCGAGGGCGCGGGCAACGTCGACACGCAGGGCGCGGCTTCGCCCACCAAGACGCCCGACGCCGCGTCGAGCACGCTCACCAAGAACGTCCTCCTCTTCAATCAACAAGCGACGCGCTCGAAAAAGTTCGGCCTCATCGCGACGCTGTCCACTTTCGCGGGCTCGGGCACCTTCCTCGACAACTCGCAGCTGCGTCATCAGAACGACTACGTGGCGCAGATCCTCGACGTGCGCCCCACGCTCGGCTTCAACCTGGGCGCGCACCGCATGCGCCTCCAGGCCCGTCTCGCCTTCGAGATGGAGTACACGCAGCCGAACACCAACCCGTCACGTCGCTTCAAGCCGTTCGACACCAGCGTCACCTTCGCCGACGACACGCTCTGGGACTTCCAGGAGATCCTCTTCAACGCCGCCTTTCGTCTGGCGTTCCCTACCTCTTACGAGAGCATCAGCATCCGCCAGCAGTGGCTCGCCGCGACCTTGAGCGGTGGCGCGCGCCGCCTCGTCGGTCCGTTCCAGCTCCTGCTCGCTGGTGGCGTCACCAAGTACGTGAACGGCGCCAAGACCGCGCAGCGCCGCATCGACGCGCCGCGCGACAGCGACACCGAGGACACCGCGCGTCCGACCATCAGTGACCCGATCGACATCAACGCCGGCTATGCCAACAACAACTGGCTCATCAGCACGACCTTCGGCGTCACCTGGCTCGCCAGCGACAACCTCGCGGTCAGCTACACCGTCGGTCTGCTCAACTACATCAAGTACACCATCGCGGACGACCGCGATCAGTTCACCAGCCCCAACGCCGACGTCGGCTTCGGTACGGGGCAGCTCTTCCAGAGCGGCCTCAACGTCTCCTACGACCTCACGACGCTGGCGCAAGAGTCTCTGGGCCTGCCGTTCCGTCTCACCGCTTCGGTGGGCGCAAGCTCGGTTCACCCGGTGCAGCAGCCGGACAACACCGGCTGGATCGCCCCCATCGTCTTCAACACCTTCTTCGACCGCGCCGCCAACAACTACGGCAGCGTCTACTTCGACCTGACTGCGATTTACTGAGGTCTGCCCATGTCAGTGAAACACTCCGCCGCCCATTTCGCCTTGACCGTCATCGCGGTCAGCACGCTCGCGGCCTGCGCCGGCGACAAGGGCGACGTCAACTTCGTCCAGCCGGGCTACGTCCGTAAGGCCGAGCTCCTCGGCAAGAGCTGGTACTACCGCCGCACCGTCATCGATACGCCCGAGGGCGATCAGGACATGGGCTACGCGACCGTCGGCTCGGGCGACATCTTCACCATGGAGCGCGTGCGCTTCGAGGTCCAAGAGAACTACCTCATCGCCTACCGCGACTTCGAGTACATCCCGGGGAGCGAAGGTCACCGCCCCGAGGACGAGAAGTACAAGGGCGGCCCGGTCGTGGCCTTCCCGATCACCAGTCACTTCGACATCGTCCGCCGCTACAACCCGGCGACCGGCGAGACCACCAACGTCACCGAGGAGAACCAGACCGACCGCGAGTGGTTCGCCCGCGAGTACATGCGCGTCGATTGGGGCCGCACCGAGCTGTCGTCGCAGGACTACTACCTCATCGCCGTCGACTACCTGGACAACGATGGCCGCGATGGCGGAGAGCTCTACTACCACGAGAACGACGCCACGAACCCCTGGCGCGCCCGCATCCAGCCGACCCAGGGCTACATGGACTTCGTCGTCCTGCACCGCCTGATGCCCGACTACTACAGCTGCTACTACGCCTACGACGGCATCGGCTGCGGCTCGGGCGAGGTGCGCGTGCGTCACGCCTTCATGGAGATCGACCCGTCGCTCAACGCCGGCTACGAGCCGCTCTACTATCCGGACAGCTTGCCGGTCGTCGACGAAAGCGGACACGAGGTGCCGGACCCCGCGACCGGCGAGGTGCAGCGCGAGAACATCTTCGACCGCTTCGGCTACTACCGGCTCGAGCGGCTCACCTACGACGACGAGCGCGGTCTCACCGAGAGCGGCCGGCTCTACCGCATCCTGCGCTTCGACATCTGGGACCGCAGCGTCGACGACGCGGGCGCGCTCATCCCGTACGCCCAGCGCAACGTGCGGCCCATCGTCTACTATCTCAACTACGACTTCCCCGAGGACTTGAAGGCGGCGGCGCGCAACGTCGCGGCGCAGTGGAACGACACCTTCCGCGAGACGGTCGCGGCGCTCCAGGGTCGCCCGGTGGCGGAGATCGGCACGGTCTTCGAGCTGCGCGAGAACGACTGCGCGATGGGCAACGTGCAGGCCTATCTCGGCGCGCACCGCGACGTCGCCGACAAGGTCCGCGCCGGCGTCAAGGCCGACCTCGACGCGGGCACGCTCGACAACTACTGCTCCGCCGCCGAGTACTACTCGAAGGGCGACTTCCGCTGGCAGCAGATCGGCGACCCCCGCTACAGCATGCTCGTCTGGATGACCGAGGTGGTGCAGACCGGCTGGTCGGGCTACGGCCCCATGCTCGCGGACCCGATCACCGGCCGCATCGTGCTGTCGACCTCGTACATCTCGGGCTGGACCATCGAGTCGGCCGCGACGCGCGCCCTGCAATACATCGATTACATGAACGACGAGCTGCGGCTGGGTGACCTGCTCGCGGGCTCCGACGTGCCGTCGCTCATCAACCAGACCACCAAAACGTACAGTCCGAAAAAGCAGACTGGCACCGTCGACACCGCGCAGGCCTTGGCCATCGAGCACCGCGCGACGCCCGAGCACGTGGCGAGCTTGAACGGCCGCTTCTCGCTCGCCGAGTCCGTGAAGCCCTTGGTCACGCCGCTCGACAACCCGTCGTACTTCGAGGAGCGCCTGGCGCGCATCCAGGACACCGACATCGAGTCGACCTGGCTCACGCGCACCGAGGACCTGATGGTGGCGGGGCAGGGCAACTGGAAGCGCGGTCAGGCGGCGAGTGAGCAGCTCTATCACGACGCCTCGGTGGTGACGCGCACCCGCGACGGCATCGAGAAGCTGCGCTACCAGGAGCAGCTCTTCTCGGAGCACATGTACTGCAACCTCGACGCCGCGCTCGACGACGGCCTCGTGGGCCTCGCGAAGGAGCTCAAGGACCTGCCGCGCGCCGAGCGCCGCGCCAAGATCCGCGAGCGCATCTTCACCGCGGTGGCGCTCCACGAGATCGGTCACAACGTCGGTCTGCGCCACAACTTCGAAGGCTCGTACGACGCGCTCAATTACAACCGCGCGTTCTGGGAGCTCGAGACCTCGGGCGCGACCGAGCAGGAGAAGCTCGACGCCAAGCAGCCCGAGTACAAGTACAGCTCGATCATGGACTACCACGGCAAGGTCAACGCCGACTTTGCCGGCCTCGGGCTCTACGACAAGGCCGCCGTGAAGTTCGGCTACGGCCAGATGGTCGAGACCTTCAACGGCAGCGCCGCGGCTGGTGGTCCCGCCATGAAGACCTTCCGCGAGGCCAACGACTACCGTGACTTGCCGGCGCACGTGGGCTCGGTGGCCGCGATGTTCGACCGCGGCACGCGTGTCTGGGACTGGCGCGATCCGTCACAGCGGACACCAGCGGCGCTCACGGCGCTTCACGCCGTCGAGGTGCCGTACTTGTTCTGCTCGGACGAGTTCGCGGGTTGGATGCCCACGTGCCGCCGCTTCGACTTCGGCGCCTCGGCGGGCGAGCAGGTGGAAGCCGATTACACCCGCTACAAGAACTACTTCCTCTTCAATAACTTCTTACGTAACCGCCTCTTCCTGAACCCGCGCGCCATCATCAACCGCGGCTACTCGGTCTATTACAACGTGCTGAACACGTATCAGTACATGGTCCTCTATCGCAGCCGCGACCCGAATTTCTTCGCCACCGACCGCGGCATCGACATGGCATCGGCCACCGCGCGCGGCCTGAACGCCATGGCGGAGCTCATCGCGACCCCCGAGCCGGCGACGTACTACGCCTGTACGCCGCAGCTCCCGGCGACCGGGCCGACCATGTACTACCCGGCGGGTTTCATCATCTACGACCCGATCATCGACGTCGATCACGGCGAAGGCCCGAACGGCGAAGAGTGCTTGATGACCGCGCCGACGTCGCTCGGCCTTGGTGACAGCCAGCCGCTCTTCTTGGGCTTCACCGAGGACTACGTCGACTGGACGTTCTCGTTCATGGGCAACTACTGGGACAAAGAGAGCGCCATCTTCCTGCTGACGCAGCCCTCGGTGCGCTACGTGCGCGTCAACGGCGCGGAGGACTTCCGCAACTACTCGGTGAGCCTCTTCCGCGTCTATCGCCCCGAGGTCTTGGGGCTGCTCGAGGGCCTCATCCGCTACGACTACAAGCAGATCTCGAGTCGCATCACCGACGACGGCGGCATCGCCACCTTGTCGCCGATCGCCATCGTGGACCCGAGCGCGCCGCTCACCGACGTAGGCTACATCCCAGGCACCGGCCCCAGCGCGCCACCCGGCAGCGAGAGCGTCCTGCCGTCGGTCGCGCGTAACCTGCAGCGCGAGGCGATGCTCTTCGGTCTTGCGCGCTTGTCGTCGCCGCTCGATCAGGAGCTCGACTTCGGCAAGTACTCGCGCGTCTGGGTGCGCGGCGCGGTGGACGACTTGTTCAGCGACGCGCAATGGGCGGCGTTCGCCGCGGGCGACAAGGCCGAGTGCCAGCCCGAGAGCAGCGCCGTCACCTACCGAGCCCTGCGCACCTCGGAGGGCATCGACGCCGGCACGCACGACATCGGCTGGCAGCTCGTCACCGATTGCGCGAACCGCAAGACGCAGCTCACCACCGCGCAGAACGACCTCGCCACCGCCATCGGAGGCGGTGACCCGCGCACCATCGACGACGCACAGCGCAAGGTCGACATCGCTGAGATCAACCTCGGAGCGGCGGCGCAGATGCTGCAATACGTGAGGCTCGTGCATTCGCTCTACGAGCACGGGGTGGAGCTATGAGGGGCGCCATGAAGTCGTCGATCCAAGCACTGGCGCTGACGCTCGTCGCGACCGCTATCGCGGCCTGTGACGGCAACGTCAAGGACATCGATCGCACCCAGGCCAACAAGGTCGAGAAGTCGATCTTCGACGGCGTCTGGTACTACATGCCGTCCGTCGTCGAGACCCAGTACAACCAAGGCATCCTGTTCGAAGGCGTGCAGGGCGACGGTGACAAGGTCCGCTGGGAGATCCAAGAGAACCAGCTCATTGCTTATCGCGTCTATGCGTACCTGCAGAACCAGGAGCAATCGAACAACGGCGCCGGCAACGACTTCAAGGGCTCACCGGTTGCGGCCTTCCGCATCAGCAGCCACTTCGACGTGCGCCGCGAGTACAACCCGGCCACCGGTGACCAAAACAACGTGCTCGTCGAGAACACCACCGACCGCCCGTGGTTCGAGCGCGAGTGGATGCGCGTCGACTGGTCGGTGAACCTCGTGAAGGACGGCTGGCAGTCCATCGACTACGCGGTTTGGCTCTACCCGTCGACGCCGTACTACACGCAAGAGCACGAGATCGATAACCCGCACCGCGCCGAGGTGACGCGCGACAACATCAACGTCGTCGGCAACTACAGCATGTGGACCGATGCGCGCGTCTGCGCCGCCTTGCAGGACTACTACTGCGGCAAGGCCGAAGTGAAAGTGAAGATGTCCTTCATGCGCGCCCAGAAGCGCGACTACGAGCCGCTCTACTATCCGGACGAAGCCATCGTCTACGACACCAACGGCGCGCCCATCACCGACTGCGACGGCGACAACGACGGTCAGCTCGACGGCAACTGCCAGCGCATCGGCGTGCCGATGTTCGAGCGCTTCGGCTTCTTCCGCACCGAGCGTCTGGCGTACAGCAACGAGTATCAGTGGACCCGCGACGGCCGCATCTATCTCGCGAACCGCTGGAACATCTGGGAGCAGAACTACGACACGGCGGGCGCGCTCATCCCCATCCAGACCCGCCGTCCGCGATTGCTGACGTACTACACCAACGTCGAGTTCCCCGATGATCAGGAGATCTGGGACGCGGCCCATCACCTCTTCGGCGAGTGGGACCTGTCGATGCGCAAGATGGTCGCGATCTTGAAGAATCAGCAGGGCAACAACCTGAACATCCAGCCGTCGAACGTGCCCACGATGTTCACGGTGGCCAAGAACGGCTGCAACGTCGACGCCGCCAAGGCGTTCGCGCAAGCGCACAAGCTGACCGACACGCTCTCGACCTACGGCATCGGTGAGGTCACTCGTGGCAACGTGAAGCGCGCCTGCGCCGTGCTCGAGGCCGCGACCGCGGACCGCTCGGGTGACGACAAGTTCGTCTGGCAGAAGCCCGGTGACCTGCGCTGGAGCCAGCTCGCCTGGCACGACACGCCCAACAACTACGGCGGCATCCTGGGCTACGGTCCGTCCTTCGCCGATCCCGAGACCGGCGAGATCATCGCCGCCAACGCCAACGTCTACGGCGCCTATCTCGAGCTCTACGCGACCTCGGCGGCGGACCAGGTGGCGCTCATGAACGGCGACCTGTCGGTGGCCTCCGTGAGCTCGGGTGAGTTCGCGCGCAGCCGCGTCCAGGCGAATCGCGGCTTCGGTGCCCAGGCGAACGTCGCGGGCGCCCACGCGCCGGCGAAGATGTCGGCGCTGCGTGACCGCACGCAGCGCTTGGAGTCCATGCTGCGTCAGGGGCCCAATGCCTCGTCACGCACCGGCCTCGACTCGGCGCGCGGCTCGCTCACGGGCTTGGGCCACCCGGCCGCCAAAGCGTACGCCACGCAGCGCAGCAACGCGCGCCTGAACAAGCTCGTCGGCAAGCCCTTGGACCGCGAGCTGCTGATGAACGACGAGATCACCCGCGGCCTCATGGACGACCAGAGCAGCTTGCCCGCGACGTCGGGCAGCATGACCCGCGACACCATGGTGACCGCGACGGGCACGGTGCTGGGCTCGCTCGGCGCCGACACGCCGGCGCAGACCTCACCGCTCGGCGCGCTGCGCGACATGAGCATGGACGTCCAGGAAGCGCACATGAAGCTCGCCCGCGGTGGCTGCGCCATGGAGGCTGCTTTCGCGGACGAGGGCCTGCTGCACATCGCCGAGGAGATGCGCGGTCTGCCGTGGGAAGAGGTCTACAAGCGCACCCGCGCCTTGCTCTTCGAGTCGATCGCCCTGCACGAGGTCGGCCACACGCTCGGCCTGCGCCACAACTTCGAGGGCTCGTTCGACGCGCTGAACTACCATGACGAGTTTTGGCAGAAGTACGACCCGGTGACCGAGACGGTGCCGCGCGTCGACGGGGCGGGCAACAGCACCAAGGCCGAGCGCTTCATGTACTCGTCGATCATGGACTATTCGGCCCGTGCCTTCGACGACATCTCCGGTGTCGGACCGTACGACGAGGCCGCTATCGCGTTCGGCTACGGCGGCCTCGTGCAGCTCTGGAACCCGGGCGTCTCCCCGTTCGACCAGGGCGACTTGTTCTATCTGTACGACTACACCCAGATCCCCAAGATCCTGGGCGGCGGCCTGTCGTGCACCACGACGATCAACTGCGATCCGGCGCTGCTCCTCGCCATCCAACACTTCAACGCCTACCAGAACGCTCAGGATCAGGCGACGCGCCAGCGTGAGTACGAGCTCTACAATCGTGGCCTCTTGAGCTACTTGAAGACGGCGCTCGATGGTCAGACGCCGCGTGTGCAGAACATCAAGGCGCGCCGCTACATCACCTTCGACAAGCTCTACGACGCGACCCGGCGTTACTATCAGACCAACGACTTCGAGCTCCTCGACTACGACGAGGTGCCGTTCATGTTCTGTCCGGACGACTACGTCTTCGACTCGAACGTCACGTGTCAGCCTTACGACAAGGGCGCGAGCTATCGCGAGCTCGTCGCCGACCGCTGGGAGCGCTACTCGCAGTACTACGTGTTCCAGGCGTTCAAGCGTGACCGCGCGAGCTTCCCCTCGCGCTTCACCAACCTGCGGCGTTATGCGCAGACGCTCATCCGCAGCTACTTCGGCCCGATGTCGTCGGTGTACCGCTACTACCTCTACGGCAACGACGGCTTGGGCTACGACCTCGACGGCCAGTGGGTGACGCTCAACGACTTCCCGCTGGGCGAGGACTGGCAGGCCGCGAGCATCGACGGTCTCAACGATCTGGCGTCGGTGCTCATGATGCCGGAGCCGGGCGACTACTGCCTCGACACCGTCGCGAACCTCTACAAGCCGCGGGTCGCTGGCGACACCTGCGCCTCGGGCACGACCATGACGGTCGACCCAGGCGTTGGCCGTTACCTCGATACGACGTGGACCGACGAGTACGACTACGAGCCCACGCGCATCGGCGCCTTCTGGGACAAGTGGGCGGCGCTGTCCGCGATCACGAGCAACGAGGGCTTCTTCTACCGCAACTTCAACGACTACTTGGATTCGGGCGCGTTCTCGTTGTCCTACTGGCGTGGTCTGTCCCCCGAGCTCATTCAGTTGTTCACGAGCGCCTTCAAGCAGGACTTCAACGGCGTCGCCTGGCGTTACGACGCGGGCGCGCCGGAGCAGAGCCGCTTCCAGCCGATGCCGCTGGTCGACACCTATCAGACGCCGCCGTCACCAGCGCTGCCCGCGGTGCAGCCATCGACGAGCTGGACGCTCCGCTATTACAGCGTGGTGCTGCCGATGGCGCGCTACGACTCGATGTTCGACTACACCGAGGACTTCTTGAACTACAGCCGCGTCTGCCTCGAAGGCTACGAGGACTGCCTGACCTTCGGCGTCGCGACCGAGGAGTACACCGATCCGCTCACCAGCTACCGCTACATCGCGCCGATCACGGTGACGCAGCCGTCGCCCGGCCAGAACCCGCCGCAGAACCTCGGCGCCTTGGCGGTGCAGGAAGCGGCCCAGTACGTGACCGACGTCTACACGCCGGCGAAGAACGCGTACGATACGGCCTTCGGCGCCGATCCGGAGTCGCCCGCGACCGCCGCGGCGGCGCTCGAGCTGCGGCGTGCGCAACGTGGAGTCAACGAACGGTCGAGCTTCCTCGACATCGTGAGACAGCTGTCGAATGTCTTCGCGAAGTGAGCTGCTGAAACAGAAGCTGGAGGCGCTGGTCGAGCGCTTCAAGCAGCTGTCTTTCTATGGCCAGGCGAAGGTCATCGTCGTCGGCGTCTACATCTTTCTCTGCATGGCGACGGTCGTGGTGGCCGCTCCAGCGGACGACAAGACCAATCAGATCTCGGCGCGCATCATGGTCCTCGAGGGCGACATGGTGGTCGGCCGTTACTTCGTGGTCCAGAACGAGGGCAGGGCGCACTGGTACGACGTGGTCTTCGAGATCGACGGTGGCTTCTCGGTGAAGCGCGACCTGGTGCACGCGGGCGAGAAGGTGACGCTGTTCCTGAAGGACTTCCAGCGCGAGGAGAACATCGAGCGCCTGGGCAAGACGGTCACGAAGCGCCAGACCGCTCCAGTGGACATGCAGGTCAACTTCATCACGGTGCGCACGCGTGACGGCAAGACGCGGGAAGTCGTGCGTAGCGGTCCCAAATGAGCGCGGTCCGCCGCTTCGACCTGCGGGTGATGGCGCGGGCGGTGGGCGTGGAGCTCGACGAGGCGTTCGAGGGGCTGCGGGCCCTGTACGCCCACGTGGACGAGCGCAACGCCGCGAACACCAGCGACCTCGACTTGCCGTGTCACCGCGGCTGCTCGCACTGCTGCAAGGAGTCGGTGTTCATGACCCCGCTCGAGTTCTTCTACGCGTGGGACTGGCTGCAGACCAACGCCTCCGACGAGCTCTTGGGACGCGTCGTCGAGCGCGGCCTCGCGCTGTACGAGGAGCACAAGACGCTCATCGAAGCCTTGGAGGGCGAGCACACCCCCGAGCACGACGCCATCGCGGCGCGCCTGAAGTTCATCTGCCCGATGCTCGGTGACGATGGCGCCTGCGAGGTCTACCCCGGCCGCGAGCTCTATGCGCGTCTGTTCGGCGCGTCGTTCAACGAGGACGGCGGCGTCTACGGCTGCCACCTGGTGGGCGCGCACCTCGCGGACAAGCAGGTGACGCTGCTCCGGGCGCGGCCGGTCGCCAAGATGCTCGACAGCCTGCCGTTGACCTTCAAGCGGCAAGTTTACCCCTTTTACATCCACTGGATGTACGGCTGACTTGTAACGGATTTAGTGTTTAGTCTCGTTTGTGCGGTTTCGGGTTGAGCGGTCAGGCGAGAAGCGCGAAGGTCCCCCGTTCACATCGTGATTGGGGGACTCATGAAGCGCAGCGCGCCGATTCTGTTTGGCGTGGTATTTCTCGTGGCGTCATCCGCTTTAGCGGTCGATCAGCCCACCTGCTCGATCTCGAGCAACGGTGGAAATCTCGGCCCGCCGAGTGGGCAGGTGATGGTGCGCATCATCTCCATGAACACCAATGGCGACATGGAGCCGGACTTCCCGTTCTACGACAACAAGTCCGACATCTTCGGGAAGGTGACGATCACCGTGAACGGCGTCGCGCAGGGCTTCGATTTGCCCGAGATGGAGGGCGTCGACGATCCGGTGTGGACCTCCGGGAACATCTTCGTGACCGACGCGGCGGCGTTACCTGGCCAGCCGGTGCACGTGAAGATTCACCTCGAGGAGAACGACCCAGGCGTGCTCGGTGGCAACGACAACGTCGACGTCAGCCCCAATCCAGCGCACGACGATCTCGAGTTCGACCTCGACACCTGCGCGATGACCCTCAGCGGCGACATCAACGGGCACGCCGGTGTCATCCACGTTCCTTCGTCCGGTACGGCGGAGAACCAAGGTGTCTTGGTCTTCGAGGTCGACATGGCGGACCACCGGGCGCTCTCCACCAAGGGCGACGTCGTCTTGCAGGGCTTCGACATGCTGCAGGTGCTACCGGGCGTGACACGCATGGCCGCGGAGAAGCCGACGGTGGGCCTCGTGACGGTCACCAACAACACGCCGACCTGGCAGCCGGTGAGCGTACGCCTGCGCGTGCGTGACGAGACGAACGCGCTCATCCACGACAGCACGCAGTCTCTTGGCTCGCCGCTGGCGGTCGGCGAGGTGCGCTCGGTGTATCTCGCCGAGAACGACCCCGTCATCCCGCCCGACTACTTCTGCAAGCAGTCGCGCTTGTTTGCTCAAGCGGACCTCATCTTGCAGCCCGGCGCCGAGGATCCGGGCAGCCCGCGCACCGACTGCTGGATCATCAACAACACGAGCGGGGTGAAGCAGTTCGAGGTCGCGACCACCAAGGGGCCGAGCCTGCTATGGATCCGCACCGGTCACCTCTTGAGCGCCACGAGCCTCGCGACGATGTCGCAGCTCAATGCCATGCACGATGGCGCGATGCCGTTCATCCGCGGTGTCTATCCGGCGCGGTCCATCGACGACACGGTCTCCAGCTTCCCGCTGGTGCCGCCGCTCTCGGGTGGTCTGTTCTCGTTCGTCGCGAGCTTGCTCGCGGGCATCGGCATCCCGGCGGACGCGGCCACGCCGTACGTCATGGTGCTCGAGCTCAACGCGGCCGCCGCGCTCTCCGGCAATGACCGATTGATGGGCGTCCTGCCCAAGGACTGGTTCAACGCCACCTTGTACGGCCTCCTCGAAGGTGTCACCGGCCTGTCGCTGGGCGAGCTCGCGCCGCGCGCGGTCATCTTCGAATCGGTGACGACGAAGGACGGCTCCGTGGGGCCGAAGCTCACGCTGCCGGCGCACGAGCTCGGCCACACCTACGGCTTGTCGCTCGACCCGGACATCAAGAACTGGTGGTGCAACCTCACCATCGGTCTCGGCATCATCGCGTGTGGCGCCACGGGGGGCTTCGACGAGTACAACAGCGACGACCATTCGGCGGGCGTCCCGACTTGGGGCTACTGGTTCCCGCAGGACCCGACGTTCGTGACCGGCGCCGAAGGCGAGCAGTGCGACGCGACCTGCATGATGGGTAACACGCCCATCAACCCGTACGACGACTGGAAGAGTCACCGAAAGCTCATCGACGGGCTCGACTACGACCAGCTCCTCGACAAGCTCACGTCGTGCCGCGCGGCGGCGCCGACCGCGCTCTACGTGTCCGGTGTGATCGACGCCAAGGACAACATGCAGATCGCGCACCTGTTCGTGCAGCCGAACGCGCCACGACTGACCGATTTGGCGGACAAGCCCGGTGAGTATCAGACCGTCTACGCGGTGCGCTCGGTCGACGCGAATGGCCGCGTTCTCTCCGAGGCCGAGCTGCCGCTCGAGTGGAAGCAGCCCGAGGGCAAGGTGGCGATGCAGGCCACGTTCTTCGGCGGCTACGTGCCCTATGTCGCTGGTACCGCGAAGATCCAGTTCTGGAACCGCGATAGTAAGAAGCTCGTCGGTGAGCGCGCCGTCAGCAAGGCCGCGCCGAAGCTCGGCATGCCCAGCGTCAAGGTCAGCGGCAGTGGCAAGGACCGCGTCATGGACATCGCGTGGACGGCGACCGACGGCGACAAGGACGCGATGACGCACTTCGTGCAGGTGAGCCCCGACAAGGGCGTGCACTGGTGGCCGGTGGCGCACGGCCTCAAGAGCCCCAAGTTCACCGCGAGCCTCGCCGATATCGGTAAGGGCACATACATCGTCCGGGTGCTGAGCTCGGACGGCGTGAACGTGGCGACGGCTCAGACGTCTGTTTCGTTATAGCGGACGGAGGCGTCGCGTCGTTCGTTCGCGCCGCCTCCTCTGCGTGATGACTGCTAGAGAGCGCTCAGCTCGCGCATGACCAGGGCCTGGCACTGGAAGTAGCCCCAGACGCTCAAGGGCGGCGCGCCGAGGCCCACGACCGATAGATGGTTGTTGCAAACGTCGGCCGCCGCTCCGCTCGCTTGAACCGAGAGATCGGGGCACGTGGTGTTGGCGATCGTCGCGCCGGTAAACGTCGGGAGCGCGAAGTTGGACGAGGGCCCCTGGAACAGGTCGGCGCAGGCGAGGTTGCTGTCGGTGAAGTTAGCGTTCGACGCGTTCGCGCCTCCTAGACCCGCGAGGTACATGCGGGCGCCCGTGAAGTCCGCGCCCGTGACGTTCGCGCCTTGGAAGTTGGCGTCGTAGAGCAGCGCGTTGGTGAAGCGCGCGTTGGTCAAGTTCGAGCTTTCGAACCCTGCGCTCGGTGCGATCGCGTCGGTGAAGCTCGCGCCGGTGAGGTCCGAGCCGCTGAAGTCGGTTCCGCTCAGGCGCGCGCCCGTGAAGTTGGTGTTGATGAAGCTGTCGGTGCTGGCGAAGTCGTAAGAGAGCAACCAGAGACCGCTGAGGTCCGCGCCGTTGAGCGGCGAGCCGCTCGCGACGGTCACGGGGCCCGAGCCGGCTGGCAGATCGCCCGGGAGGGCAGTGCCCGCGTTGACGAACACCCCGGTCCAGGTCGCCGATGCGCCGCCGGTTACGGGATCGGCATCGACGTCGAAGAGGCTCGCGTGCGTGAAGTTTGCGCCAGTGACGTTCAAGGTGCTGATGTTCTGACTGCGCAGATTCGCGCGGGTGAAGTTCGTGCCTTGGAGGTTCGCGCCGGTAAACGTGCTACCCGACACGTCGGCGTCGGTGAAGACCGCGTTGGCCAGGTTCGCGTTGTTCAAGCTGCCGAAACCGGACGCCTTGGTGAAGTTCGCGCCGGTGAGGTTCGCGGCGACGAAGGTCGAGCTCCCGAGCCGACGACCAGTGAAGTTGGCGTTGGTCAGCGTGGCGCTGCCGAAGTCGATGGCGCCGGTGAAGCTCGCGTGCGAGAAGTCCGCGTTCGCGTAGCTTCCGCCGGTCGATACCATGATCGCGCCGCGCGAGGTCGGATCGAAGCCCGCTGGGAGGACGCCGCCGCCGCTCGTCGCGAAGTAGGCATTGGTGAAGCTCGTGGCGCTCGCTAGCGGCAGGTTGGCGACCTTGGCGCCGAAGAAGCTCGCGTAGTTGAAGGTCGCGCCCGTGAGGGTCGGCGCCTCCGAAGTGCTGGACCAGTCGCTGCCCGAGAAGCTGGCGTCCGTGAAGTTCGCGTTCGTGAAGTTTGTCCGCGTCGCCCTGTTGTCCGTACCCGCGAAGCTCGCCTTCACGAAGCTCGCACCCGTGAAGTCACTTTGGCTGTAGTCGACCGAGTCGAGCGCACAGCCGTCGAGCTTCGCGTTGGCGAAGTTGCTCGCGATGAGGGATGGGGTGCTCGCGAGGAGACAGCCCGACAGATCCGCGTTAGCGGCTTGGATGCCGCCACCTAGCAAGCCCTGAACGAACAGTCCCTTCAGCGATGCGTTGGTGAGATCGGTGTGGAGGAGAATCGACTGAGAGATGACGGCGTTGTCCAGCTTCGCGCCGGTGAGCTTGGTGTCAGTCAGATTGATGCCGACGAAG
>JBDHVB010000120.1:0-17236 GCA_039809465.1 Myxococcota bacterium | reverse complement strand
GCCTGCTGGCGGCCGCCATAAGCCCAGCTGTTCCATGATCTCCTAGCAGGCTACACCTACACCCCGACAGAACTGACGCCGGAGCCAAGTTGCAGGGGCGCGGCTAGCTGCTAACCTCTCCGCACACGATGACGATTCGCTCATTCACGACACATTTGACCTGGGCGGCACCGCTGGCCCTGCTCGCGGCTGCCCTCCCGGCCTGCAAGGATGATCAGAAGGCAGCGCCCGAGGCCGCGGTCGAGGAGATGTCCATCGTCGTCGAGGCGGACAAGACGCGCATCCTCGAAGAAGAGCAGTCGCTGAAGAAGGAGCGCGCCAACGTCGAGTCGGAGCAAGCGCGCCTCGAGCGTGAGCGTGCCGAGGTCTCCGAGCGGCTCGCGAGCGTGAACAAGAAGGACAAAGCGCAGCGCGACAAGCTCGAAGCCGACCAGCGCCGCCTGCAAGAGGAAGAGACGCGCCTCAACGCGCGCCTGCGCAGCTTCCAGGACGATCGCGACAAGCTCGAGCGCGACAAGAACGTCCTTCTCGAGAAGCTCTCGAAGCTCGAGGGTCCCAAGAGTGGCCAGTCCATTCAGCAGCGCGAAGAGACCATGGCGAAGCGCGAGCGCGATCTCGCCAAGCGCGAAGCCGAGCTCGCTCAACGCGAGAGAGCCGTCGCCGAGCGGGAAGCCGAGGTCGGTAAGGCCCTGCGCGACGCACAAGGTCTGCTCGCGAGCGCCGGCAACACGCGCACCGTGGTGGTCGCCGCCGCGGCTCCTAGCGCCTCCGCCAGCAGCAATCCTACGTCCGCGAGCGTCGGCGCGCTGCGGCGCGAGGTGATGCGCAAGATGGAGTACCGCGGCTTACTCACCGACGATCTGCCTCCCACGGCGCGCGAGCTCGACGCCGATGCCCGCAGCGCGCTCAAGTCGAAGGACTATGGCGCCGCGCAGGAAGCGCTCCTGAAGCTCGACAAGGCGGTCGACGCCGTCGTGGTGAACAGCGCGTTCGTGCAGGGCAAGATGACGCGCATCAACCGCACGTATGCGGGCACCAAGCTTGATCAGAACCGCAGCACGCAGGTGCAGAAGCTCCTCTCGGAGTTCGGCGAGCTCGCAACCGACGGCCGATGGGACCGGGCCAATCAGAAGGCGAATCAGATGGTGGCGGTTTATCAGAGTAAGTAGGGCGGCTGCCGATTGCCGATTGCCGATTGCCGATGACCGACTGCCGACTGCCGACTGACCGATAGCCAACCCCCAAGCCCCAACCCCCAACGACCAAAAACGCCTCCCCTCACCCCACCTTCCCCACCCCCGATTTCCGAATTTCCGTAGGCCGTGCTATCCCCAAAAGGCTCGTGGAGGATTCTCCCCGCCATATGCCGCGCATCGTGCGCTTCCTGGTCTTCGCGCTGCTCCTCATCAGCGCTGGCGCCGCCTTTTTGCTCGCCGACAAGGTCTGGGGCGCCGTCAAAACCGGCACTTTGCCCCTCTGGACCGCCCTCGCCGCCCCCGCCGCCTTCACCATCTTCGTGCTCGCCTACGCCATCGACCGCTACTTCCAGGTCGCCAAGAACGGCTACCCCTTCGCGCGCGCCGCCTTTCAGGTCGGCCTCGCCGCCATCTTCCTCATTCTGCTCTGGCCGCAGCACGCCGCCGAGTTGCGGGAGCTGCGGGCCGCGCGGCGTGGGGGCAATGTGCTGACGCGGCTACTCGAGCACCGCGATGACGAGATTCGGGCGGCGGGGTGTGAGCTCGCGGGGCTCCGTCGTGAGCTCGATGCTTTCGAGGTGACTACGCGCATGGCGGCGGAGGACAAGTCCGCCAGCGTCCGCGAGGTCTGCCAACAAGCTGCGTCTGCTATCGCGGCCGCGCGCCCCGTTCAGCAGTGAGGCGGCCATGAGCCTCGGGCGCGTCCTGGTCATCGACGATTCCCACATCGTCCTCCGGGTCGTCGAGGGCATCCTCAGCAAGGCCGGCTACACGGTCCACTGCTTGGACAACGGCGTGAACGTCGTCGACAACGCCGTGCGTTTCCAGCCCGAGCTCGTGCTCTGCGACTTCGCCATGCCGGACACCAACGGCTTCGACGTCTGCCGCGCCTTCGGCGAGCACGCGCTCCTCGAGGGCGTGCCCATCGTCATCATGAGCACCAAGGGCGACCCGGTCGTCGACAAGTTCGTGCGCACCATGGGCGTGGTCGATCACATCACCAAGCCCTTCGCGCCAGCCGCGCTCCTCGCGGTCGTCGAGCACCGCCTCACCAAATCGAACCGCGAGCCCACGGCGCGCCGCCCGACCGAGTTCAACCCTCAGCTCGTGACACCACAGCTCGAGCGCCTGGCCGCCGTGCTCCGCGAAGGCGGTGTCTTCGATAGCGTACCGCAAGAGATCCTGGTGGCCGAGATGCTCAAGCAATCCCGGCTGCCGCACGTGGTGCGCGCGGTCCACGACGTGATGCTCACCATTCCCGGTGGGCCAGCCCTCTCGGGTGACTTCGCCATGGTCCCCATCGCCGAGGTGCTGCAGCTCCTGTCTCTGCAACGCCAAAGCGGATTCCTCATCGCCCGCCGCGACCAGCTGGTGATCTCGATCGCCATGAAGGAGGGCAAGGTCCGCCTGGTGACCGGCGAAAACATTCCCAACGAGCTGCTTCTGGGTAACATCGTCGTCCGAGAGCGCCTGATGGAGCCCAAGGATCTGGAAGTCTTGCTCAACAACCGCCGTGGCACGCGCCGCCTCCTCGGCGCGCAGCTCGTCCGCCTGGGCTACGTATCACGCGAGGAGCTGCACAAGGCCCTGCGCCGCCAATCCGCCGAGCTGGTCTACGAGCTCATCCGCTGGGGCCGGGGTAGCTTCGAGTTCGATCGCACCGAGGCACTGCCGCCCGAGGTCCTCGAGTTCGACTTCGACCTGAGCATGGACGAGCTGCTCATGGAGGGCTTCCGCCGGGTCGACGAGTGGGGCCTCATCGAAGGCGCCATCCCCTCGTTCGAGGACGTCCCGCAGCAGATCCAGGGCGCCAGCGCGGACCGCGAGCTCACCGACGAGGAAACGACCGTCCTCGAGGCCGTCGACGGCCGCCGTAGCGTACAAGACGTGATCGATGTGGTGGGATGGGGGACATTCCAAGTGGCGGCGGTGCTCTACCGACTCGTGGCCGCCAGAGTCGTCAGCCTTCGGGCAGAGACCCTCGAAGGCATGGTAGGCTCTAGAAACGCATGACATCTCGAGTTTTAGGCATCGACTTGGGCACGACGAATTCGTGCGTGGCCGTGGTCGAAGGCGGCACGCCGCTGGTGGTGCCGGTGGACCGCGGCTTCTACACGCTCCCGTCGGTCGTCGCCGTCGATCCTGAAGGCAAGCACCTCATCGGCCGCGCCGCCAAGCGCCAGGCCGTGGTCAACGCCGAGAACACCGTCTTCGCCGCCAAGCGCTTGATGGGCCGCGACTTCGACGATCCCTTCGCCAAGCGCGCCGTCGACTCGGCGCCGTTCGACTGCGCCCCAGGGCCCGAGGGCGACATCCGCATCAAGCTGACCGCTGGCGCGGGCAACGAGCCGCACGCGTATGCGATTCAAGAGATCAGCGCCTTGGTGCTGAGCGACCTGAAGCGCGCCGCCGAAGCGTACTTCGGAGAGCCCGTGCTGAAGGCGGTCATCACCGTCCCCGCCTACTTCACCGACCGCCAGCGCCAGGCGACCATCGACGCCGGCCGCATCGCCGGGCTCGAGGTCCTGCGCATCATCAACGAGCCCACCGCCGCCGCCTTGGCCTACGGCGCCCTGCAGAAGGGTGGCCAGCGCAAGATCGCGGTCTATGACTTGGGTGGCGGGACGTTCGACGTGTCCGTTTTGGCGATCAGCTCCGACGTCGTCGAGGTGCTCGCGACCGCCGGCGACGCCTTCTTGGGTGGCCGCGACTTCGACGACCGTCTGGTCGAATGGCTCCTGGCGCTCATCGAGCGCGAGCACGGGGTCTCCGTGGGTGGTGACCGCAACGCCATGCAGCGCCTGCGCGACGCCGCCGAGGTCGCGAAGATCGAGCTCTCCGACCAGCTCACCGCGAAGATCGCCCTGCCGTTCCTCGCGACCCGCCGTGACGGCCAGCCGCTGCACCTGCAGTGCGAGCTCGAGCGCGGCCAGTACGAGGCGATGGTCACCGACTACGTCGACCGCACCGTCGATATGTTCTTGTCCACTATCGCGAACGCCGGGCTCACGGTCGCCGACGTCGACGAGATCATCCTGGTGGGCGGCATGACCCGCACCCCACGCATCCAGCGCCGGGTCAGCGAGGCCATGAACAAAACGCCGGCCTCGGGGGTGCACGCCGATCTCGTGGTCGCCGTCGGCGCGGCCATCCAGGGCTCGCTCCTCGTGTCGTCGGGCCCGGGTGTGAAGCTCATGGACGTGACGCCGCACAACCTGGGCATCATGGCCTTCGGCGGTCTCGCCGAGACGGTCATCCCCAAGGACACGACCATCCCCACCGAGTTCAAGCGCGTCTTCACGACCATCAGCGACAACCAGGAGCAGGTGCGCATCATCGTCTATCAAGGCGATGCGCGGCACATCGAGCGCAACGAGGTGCTGGGCGAGTTCACCCTCACCGGCCTCCCGGCGAAGCCCCGTGGCGGCGTGAACATCGAGGTCTCGTTCGCGATTTCAGCGGACGGTATCGTCAGTGTCGCCGCCCGCGATATGGAGACTGGCCGGGAGCAGGCCATCCAGGTCACCGGCCGGCACAAGCTCCATGACGAAGACATCAAGCGTATGATATCCGATCACAAAGAGAACCTTGTTTCCGCTATCGCGGAAGGAAAACAAGTCCCCGGCGCGGTCGCCCAATCCCTCATCGCCGGTGACGGCGCTACGAGCTGAATGTGAACAAGCAAACCGAGCTGCTCCGGCAGGTGAGCATCTTCAAAGGTCTCGACGAGGACGGCGTGGCCAAGCTGTCGGCGTCTCTGCGTCCCCTCGACTTCGGCAAGGACGCGCTCATCGTCAGCCAGGACGATCAGGGCGACGCGCTCTACATCATCGAGCGTGGCCGCGTGAAAGTCGTGCTCTACGGCGAGAGCGGCCGCGAGATGATCCTCACGATGTTCCGCCCTGGCGACTTCTTCGGCGAGATGAGCCTCCTCGACGGCCAACCGCGCTCGGCGAACGTCCTCGCCATGGAAGACGCGCGCCTCTTGGTGCTCTCGCGCGACGACTTCTTGCGCCACATGCGCTCGGAGCCCGCTATCGCGGCCAACATCCTCGCCGAGATGAGCCTGCGCCTGCGCAAGGCCGACGAGATCATCGGCAACCTGGCCCTGCTCGACGTCTACGGCCGGGTAGCGCGCCTGCTCATCGACCTCGCCCAGAAGGAAGGCGATACGACCGATGAAGGAATCGTCATCAGCAGCCGGCCGACCCAGCAAGACATCGCGTCGATGATTGGTACCTCGCGTGAAACCGTGTCGCGCGTGCTATCGGAGTTCCAGCGCCGTGGATTCCTGCAGATGCAGGGCAAGAAGATCGTCCTAAGTCATGGTTTTGCCGAGCGTGATTTCGAGGAAGACGACGAAAACTGACCATCTCGTCCAAGATGTAGCTCCAAACGCCCGCCGCTTGCGTATGCTCGGGCCTATGCTGGCAGCACGCCTCTTGACCGTTTGTGTGACGATGCTGGCCGCGGGCCCGGCGCTCGCGGGATCGATCACCATCACGAGCGCCGCGACGACGGCCGAGTTCAACGCGGCGAGCCGCACGTATGTGTGCGCTGCCGCGGCCACCAGCTGCAACGTCGCGGCGAGCGGCCTCGCCGCCGAGCTTGCAAATGGGCCCGTGACCGTCGCGGCAACCGGCGCGGGCTCGGACATCATCGTCACCGAGCCGGTGAGCTGGACAGGCTCGGTCCTCACGCTCGCGAGCGCCCATGACCTCAACCTCTCGGCGTCGCTCGCGCACTCGGGCACCGGCAGCGGCCTCACGCTGCGCGCCGACGCGGAGTGTGGCGGGCTCGGCGGCATCACCGCTGGGCCTTCGAGCATCAGCGGCGACACTACCGCGTACACGCACGATGCGTTCGCGTCCGCCGGCGTGATGGCGTCCGGCGTGATGACGGTCTGGACCCTGCTCGACAGCACCAACGAGATTGCCCTCATGGCTCCGAGCGGCAACTTCGCGTTGGGCTGTGACGTGAGCGGTCTGAGCGGCGGCTTTGCTCCCGTGCCTGGCTTTAGCGGCAACTTCGATGGTCTTGGTCACGCGGTCGTCGATCTGCTGGTGTCATCCGGCAACGGTATGTTCACGGAGCTGAAGGACGGCGCCGTGATTTCGAACCTGCTGCTGGTCCGCCCGCGCATCATCTCGACGAGCGCCAACGTCGGCGCGCTTGCCGGCGCGGCCACGCGCGCCCTCGTCAGCAACGTCGCCGTGGTCGCCGGGTCGGTCCAGGGTGGCAATGGAACGGGCGGGCTCATTGGCGCCGTCTCGGCCAGCGACCTGAACGAGATCTACGTCAGCGGCACGGTCACGGGTGGAGACGACACGGGCGGCGTCGTTGGCGCCATCGATGCGGTTGGCCTGTTGCTGGGCGAGACCGCGTCACTGAGCAACACCATGAGCAAGGCGAAGGTCACAGGCGCCGCGAAGGTCGGTGGCATCGCGGGCGCGATTGGAACGCGGGCCGCCGTGCTCGCTGGCGTCTCGATCACGCTCTCTTGGTCCGCTGGCGAGGTCAAAGGAACGAGTGACGTTGGTGGCGCGGTTGGCGTAGGCGGCGGCGCGAGCGACGTCTATTGGGACCGGCAAACGAGCGGCCAGAACACCTCGGCCGGCGGCGCGACCGGGCTCACGACCGAAGCAAGCAAGAAGGCCGGGAGCTACGCCGGTGGCTTCGGGCTCCCCATGGGATCGGTCTGGATGATCCGCGAGGATGTGAGTCGTCCGTTTTTGCGGTCAATGCAGCGCCTGCTCGACGTCAACGTCGGCGTCGCGGGCAATGGCTCGACGCTCGCGACACAGACAGCGACGTTCATCGCGACGGTGACCCTCCCCGCTGGCACGGTGAGCTACGAGCCCACCCCCACCGCTGTCTCTGGCCCGATACGCTTCCTCGACGGCGCCGTGCTCATCGATGGGACGAGCCTCGTTGGCGTGGGAACGGCCACGGTCAGCACGGCATCGCTCGGCGTGGGAACGCACGAGATCAAGGCGATTTACGACGGCACGGACTATCACGTCGAGAACAGCAGCAGCGTCAGCCACACCGTAAGCAAGGCCAGTACGACGATCGCCATAGAGAACACCGCGGGCCCCATCAACGCGAGAGTCACGGCGGTGGCACCCGCAACCGGCACACCGTCCGGAACCGTGACCTTCAGCGTCAACGACGGCCGCGCGCTCGCCGTCACGATGGCGAGTGGCATCGCGACGCTCAATCCTTCCGAGCTCGGCGCGGGTGACTTCACGGTCTCCGCTGTTTACGGCGGGGATGCGCTCTTCAACGGGAGCGGCCCGACCGCGGCGATTCCGGTCCACGTCGTTGGCCCGACGGCAACGGCGCTCGCTCAGAGCGTCGCCACCACGCAGCTCGGTGAGTCGTTCGATCTCGACGCCGTCGTCACCAACGAGGACGCCGTCCCCACCGGCACCGTCCGCTTCATCGCCGACAACGTCACTCTTCTCGCGGAAGTGACGCTGAGCGCTGGCGTCGCGAGGGCCAGCGTCAGCACGTTGAGCGGCGGCAGTCACATCATCGTGGCCCAGTACGTTCCAGCGGACGCGTCGGTGTTCACCACCAGCGTCTCACCGCAGCTCACGCACGACGTGACCAAGGCAAACACGGCGACGAACCTCGTGGTCGCCGACATTCACGATGGGTTCGTCACCTTGAACGTCGAGGTGATCCGTCCCCATGATCTGCTCCCAGCAGCTACCGGCGACGTGACCATCGCCATCGATGGCGTCGAAGTCGGCGACCCCGCTCTCGCGGACGGGACGGTGAGCTTCACCAGCGACCAGCTTCCCCGCGGCGCACACACCATTTCCGCCCGCTACGAGGGCGACGGCAATTACAACGGCAGCGCCAGCGACGAGCTCGAAATCACCGTCGAGCTCGAGGGCTTCCGCTTCGTGGCGAGCCCGCCCAAGAGCATCACGTTCGCCGGCGGCTCGGTTCCGATCGCGCTCGAGCTGACACCGGAGAACGGTGCATTCACGGAGCAAGTCACGTTCGCCTGCGAGAACCTCCCACCCGGCGCGTACTGTGTCTTCACGCCTGTCGCCGTCAACGTTGCGCCTACGGGCACGACGGTTGGCTTGCGCATCCACACGCAGCGCCGCACCGCCGCCGCCGCCGGCTTCACGATGCCGCACGTCCCGCCGGCGCTCCTACTCTCCATGGCCACGCTCGCCGCCGGGCTCTATCTGCTCACGCGCCGCCGCCGAGTCGCGTACGTCACGCTCGCGCTCACCGCTTTTGCGTGCGGCGGCTCGGGTGGCGACCCGCCCCCCACGGAAGGCACGCCCGCCGGCACGTACACCGTGACGCTCAAAGCCCAAGGGCAGAGCATCACGCGAACGACGACGGTGGAGATCGAGGTCCGATAAAGCGGTCAAGCTCTACTTGTGCTTGGCTTTCGCCTTGGCCTCTTCGGCGGCTTTCGCGGCCTGCTCCTTGGCCTTGAGGTCGTAGTCGTCGACGATCTTCTTCACCGCCGGGGCGTCCTCCGCCGTTGGGGCGAGCACCAAGTAGGTGCGGTAGTGCGTGACTGCCTTGTCCGGCATGTTCATCTTCGCGAAGGCGATGGCGAGTGAGCGGTGCGCTTTGGCGTACGTTGGGTCGATGGCCAGGGCTTGTTCGAAGGTCTCGATGGCCTGGGGCATCTGGTTGCCGTCGTAGAAGGTGGTGCCCAAGGCGACCAGCTTGCGGGCCTTGTCGGTGTTGGTCTCGACCGCGGCGTCCTGGTGCTTGCCGAAGACGCGCGTGATGATGATGTCCTTGTAGACATACAGCGCGGAGCCCGCGCTCACGATGAGCAAGGTGATGGCGATGATCGGCCCGACCATCGACTTCTTCTTCACCGTCGCGAGCTTCTCGGCGACATCGGAGCGCAGGAGCGTCGGCTCCTTCTTCTGCGCGGGCGCGCCGACCGACGGCAGGCTCATCGCCGGCAGGTTCGGCAAGTCACCGGGCATGCCAACGCCAGGCACGTTGGCCGGACGCTTGGCTCCAGCCGTCCGCTTTGGCGGTGGAGGTGGGATGGTGGCGCCGGTGGCCGGGGCCACGGCCCAACCGTCGCTCGAGCCGGCGGCGGGCATCGGCGCGGCGGGCGCATCGAGGGCGCCGAACGAGCCGCCGAGATTGCCTTCGATGCCGACGTCGTCGGTGAGGCGACGCTTGGTCTGCTCGACGCCAGGGACGGACGGCAGATCGAACTCGGGGAAGTTTGGGAGCTGCAGGTGCGCGGGGAGCTCCGCGGCGGGCGAGCCACCGCTGCTGCCGCCGAACGACGCGTCACCCACTCCTTGCGGCAGCGAGAAGTCGATCGACGGGAGCTGCAGGTGCGACGGCAAGTTGCCCTCGGGACCGAGCGCGGGCTCGTTGTAGCTGTCGGCCGGCACGCGCGGCCCCGACTGCTCGAAGCCCATCGGCTGCGGAGCGGGCGTCTCGAAACCCACCGAGGCTTGCTGCTGCGGCGGCTCGAAGCCCATCGAAGCGTCACCAGGCGGCGGCAGCTCGAAGGTCGCGCCCGAGGATTGCTCGAAGCTCATCGATGACTGGCCGTGCGGCGGATCGATGTCCAGGCCGATGCTGAAGTCGTTGGCCTGGCGCGTCGGCTCGTCGTGAATGCTCTGCGGCGCTGGCGCTGTCTGCTGTGGCGGATCGAAGCTCACGCCGGCCGCGGCGAGCGCTTGGCGGCGCTGTTCGTCGTTCATGATGGTGGTGGCGCCTTCGGTGAAAGCTCCAGCGACGGGTGCGTCGTGGCGCTTGGTGGGCTCGTCGTTCATGTTTTGTGGTGTTGCACGCCGCGAGGGTCCCCCGGGCATGCCGAAGTCAGGAAGATCGGAGCTAGAAAACAGATCGGAGCCATCCGAGCTGCCCTCTGGCGGTGTTGGTGGCTTTCCACCGCCCGCGTCACCGTTGCGCATGGGCATTGATGTAGCCCATCGCCGACCTCGCCGCTACAAGGGCAATAACCTCGCTTTCGCCCGACGTTAGGAGCCGCCGTACGGCCCCGAAAGCCCCGCTCCCCCCACACGCGCTTACTCGACAAGCCGCGCCGCCGAAGGCGGAACAAGCGGCAATATTACGTGAGCCAGCCCGCGAGCACGCGGCGCGCGAACGCGAGGTAACCCTCGGGCAGCACGCCAATGACCGTGGTCACCGCGGCGCAGGCCCAAAGACCCGCGGCGAGCCATGGCGACTGGATGCGGGACTCATCGGAGCTGGTGGCGCGCATGTACATCATCACGATCACGCGCAGGTAGTAGAAGGCGCCCGCGACGCTCGCCAGGACGGCGACCACGACGACCGGCACGCGGCCCGCTTCGACCGCCGCCGCGAACACGGCGAGCTTACCGAAGAAGCCAGCAGTCGGTGGAATGCCCGCGAGCGACAGCATGAAGAGCGACATCGCGAGGCCGAGCGCAGGGTACTTGTGACCGGCGCCCGACAGGCGCTCCATCGGCAGGTCGAGGCGGCGATCACCACGACGCTCGAACGCGAGGATGACGCCGAAGGCGCCCAAGGTCATCGCGGTGTAGCCGAGCAGGTAGTAACCGATGGCCTCGACGGCCTTGCCTTCAGGCTGCGCGACGAAGGCAGCGAGACCCACGAAGACGTAGCCGGCGTGCGCGATCGACGAATACGCCAGCATGCGCTTGAGCTGCGACTGGCGGATGGCAAGCAGGTTGCCCGTGACCATCGTCAGGATGGCGAGCAGCTCGAACACTTGCACGAAGGTCTCGCGGCCGTTCGGCGCGTGCACCAGGGTCGCGGCGACGAAGCGCAGCAAGCCCGCGAAAGCGGCGGCCTTCACACCGACGGCCATGAAGCCGGTCGACGGCGTCGGCGCGCCCTCGTAAACGTCGGGAGCCCACATGTGGAATGGCACCGCGGCGACCTTGAAGGCGAGGCCGCCGAGGACCATCGCGACCCCGATCCAAGCGAGGCTCGACACGTTGTCGCTGCCGAAGGCCTGCGCCACCGCCTGCATGGTGATCGCCGGCTTGCCGGTGACGCGGCCGACCTCGCCGTACACCAGCGCGATGCCGAAGAGCACGAAGGCCGAGGCGAAGGCGCCGTACACGAAGTACTTCAAAGCGGCTTCTTGCGAGCGGCGCGAGCTGCGGCGGTAGCCCGCCAAAACGTACACGGCGAGAGACATCACCTCGATGCCGATGAACAGCGTGATGAGGTCGCCGGCCATCGACAGCACCAGCATGCCGACGGTCGACAGCAGCACCAGGGCCACGAACTCACCGTGCGCGAGCTCGTGCTCGTTCAAGTACGACGTCGCGAGCATGACGGCGAGGAAAGCGCCGACCACCGCGGTGAGGCCAAACGAGATGCCCAGGCCGTCGACGACGATGGCGCCCGAGAAGGCGCTGTGCGTGCCGCCTTCGGAGGTCCACAGCATCCAGCCAGCGACCGCCAAAGCGGCCAGGGCGACGAACGACATGTGACCATTGCCTTGCGGCGCCGGGCGTCCGTAGCCGTGGGCGACGGTGAGCAAGAGCACCACCGCGGCGGCCACGGTGACGACGAGCACGGGGGCGAGCAGGCCCAAGTCTTGGACGAGATTCATGGCTTACTCTCCCCTTCGCACGCGGAAGTTCTGCTCGTGGCCGGGGATGTTGATCCTCTCCCGGGGGGCCGGCAAACGGCGCTCCTGACGGAGATCACCACCACCAGGCGCCTGCGGGATCACCTCCGGCTCCGTCATGGCGATCGCCGGCAGATTGGCGCGCTGACGGAACTGCCGGGCGTAGCTGTCGGCGGTCGGGTTGATCATGTTCAACCACGGCTGCGGGAACAGGCCCATGAGGATGGCGACGATGGCGAGCGGCCAGAGCACGACTTGCTCACGGAACGACAGGTCTTGCAGGTGCTCGTTCTCGGCGTGACGGATCGGGCCAAAGAAAACACGCTGCACGGCGATGAGCAGATAGACCGCCGCGAAGATGACGCCAGTGCCCGCGAAAACGGTCAGCAAGGCGAAGATCTCGCGGAAGTCGGAGGTGTCGGAGGTGAGGCCGACGAGCGGACGCACGAGCAGACCGCCACGGAAGCCACCGACCGGCGGCGCGACGAGCAGCAAGGCGGCGAGCGCCACCATCACGACGGCGCCAACGCGCTGGAACAAGGTCATGCGCTCACGCTGACCCGCGACCTTCATGACCATGATGATGACGGCGGCGAGACCAATGACGCCGGCGAGCGAGATGCCGATGCGCGCGAGCTCGCCGTTGGTCACGTCCATGGTCGGGCCCATGGCACCGAAGCTCCCCATGACGATCATGAACTCGCCGACGAAGCCGTTGAGGCCAGGCAGACCAGCCGACGACAGCGCCAGAAGCACGAAGAGGAAGCAGTACTTCGGCATGACCTTGGCGAGACCGCCGAAGTCATCGAGCTGACGCGTGTGACGGCGCTCGTAGATGACGCCCACCAAGAGGAAGAGCGCGCCCGACGAGATGCCGTGGTTCACCATCTGCAAGACGCTGCCCGCGACGCCGGTGACCGACATCGAGACGAGCCCCAGCATGACGAAGCCCAAGTGCGAGACCGACGAGTAGGCGACGAGGCGCTTCAAGTCGCTCTGCACCATGGCCACCAAGGCGCCGTAGATGATGCCGATGACCGCGAGCACACCGATGGTCGGCAAGAACGCTACAGCGGCCTTCGGGAACATCCAGAGCGCGTAGCGCACGAAGCCGAACGTACCGATCTTCAGCATGACGCCGGCGAGGATGACCGACGCACCGGTGGGCGCCTCGACGTGCGCGTCGGGCAACCAGGTGTGGAACGGGAACATCGGCACCTTGATGGCGAAGGCGACCGCGAAGGCCAGGAACAGCAAGATCTCGGTGCTGCCGAGGTTCGCCGCGGCGAGGCGCTGCGTGACCACGGCCCAATCGAAGGTGAGGCCGCCCTGATCCTTCACCGACCACACGGTGTAGAGGATGGCGACCAGCATGAGGAGCGATCCGCCCATCGTGTAGAGGAAGAACTTGAGCGCCGCGTAGATGCGGCGGCGTCCGCCCCAGATGCCGACGAGGAAGTACATCGGCACGAGCATGACTTCGTAGAAGGTATAGAAGAGGAAGAGGTCGGTCGCGGCGAACGAGCCCAGCATGCCGGTCTGCAGGAACAGCAAGCAGACCATGAACTCACGGGCGCGCTCTTCGACGCTCGAGTAGGTCGAGAGCACGACGATCGGCGCCAGGAACGCCGTGAGCAGGATGAGGATCATCGCCACGCCGTCGATGCCCATCGCGTAGCTGATGCCGAGCGACGGGATCCACTCGACGTGCTCGCCCAACTGCATGCCGGCGACGTTCGGCGAGAAGCGCGACCACAGCCAGATGGCGAGGCCCAGGTCGATGAGCGTGACCATCAACGCAAAGCCGCGGACACCACTCTCTTCACCCTTGGGGAACGCCAAGCAGATGAAGGCGCCCAAGAGCGGCAAGAAGACGATGGCGGTAAGGAGGTGTGTTTCGAGGAAGCCCATCGTGATCACCGCACCTGAATCGAGGTTGGCGTTTCTTCGGCCGGAGGATTGGCGTCAGGCGTGGATGGCGACAGCCACCCGTACAGCAAGAGCGCCAAAGCGAGCGCGAAGATGGCGAGGTAGCGTTGGATGTTGCCGCTCTGGAAGAGCTGGCCGACGAAGCCGATGGAGCGGCCGAACCAACCGACCAGGTTCACCAGGCCGTCGATGATGCGGCGATCCATCCCCTCGTAGAAGACGATGCGGGCGACCCAGCCGATCGGCTTGACCACGAGCGTGTCGTAGAGCTCGTCGATGTGCCACTTGTTGTTGACGAGCAAGAAGAGGTCGCGGAACGGGCGCTCCGAGACCGCGCGGTTCAGCATCGGGTGGATGCGCTTGGCGTAGAGGAAGAACGCGATAGCGAACCCGATGAAGGCGATGCCGGTCGAGCAGGCCATGAGCGTCCACTCGAGCGTCTCGTGATGACCTTCGGGCGTGGGCAGGTGACCCGTGACCGGCAAGAGCCAGGACTCGGCGAGCCACTCGTGACCACCGAGAACCGCCGGCCAGCAGAGCGCGCCGCCGATGACCGACAAGGTGGCGAGCACGATGAGCGGGAAGGTCATGCTCTTCGGCGACTCGTGCACGTGATGCGCGACCTCGTGCGAGGCGCGGATGTGGCCCGAGAAGAAGGTCATGAAGACCAGGCGCCACATGTAGAAGGCGGTGAAGCCGGCGGCGACCGCGCCCGCGAGCCACAGCCAGAAGCCGATGCCGTGGAACACGGAAGCGTAGTGACCTTCACTCGAGATGAAGGAGTTCCAGAGGATGAGATCCTTCGAGGCGAAGCCCGAGAGCAGCGGGAAGCCGGTGATGGCGAGCGTCGAGACGAAGAAGGTCGCGAAGGTGATCGGCATCTTCTTGGCGAGGCCGCCCATCTGGCGCATGTCCTGCTCGCCGCTCATGCCGTGGATGACCGAGCCCGAGCCCAAGAACAGGCAGGCCTTGAAGAAGGCATGCGTGATGACGTGGAACAACGCGATAGCGTACGCGCCGACGCCCGCCGCGATGAACATGAAGCCGAGCTGCGACACCGTCGAGTAGGCGAGCACCTTCTTGATGTCGTACTGCGCGGTGCCGATGGTGGCGGCGAAGAGCGCGGTCGCGGCGCCGATGCAGGCGACCGTGAGCATGGCGATGGGCGCCATCGAGAAGAGGAAGCCCATGCGCGCGGTCAGGTACACGCCGGCGGTGACCATCGTCGCGGCGTGGATGAGCGCCGAGACGGGCGTCGGGCCGGCCATCGCGTCCGGGAGCCAGACGTACAAGGGGAGCTGCGCGCTCTTACCGGTGGCGCCCAAGAACAACAGCAGCGCCGCCGAGGTGGCGACGGTGGTGGTGATGAGGCCGCCGACCGCCGCGGTGCGCAGGGTCTCGAAGTCGAGCGAGCCGGTTGTCCGCAATAGCAGAGCCATGGCGATGAGCACGCCGAAGTCGCCGATGCGGTTGACGACGAACGCCTTCTTGCCGGCCGAGGCCTTCTCGACGTCGGTGTACCAGAAGCCGATGAGCAGGTAGCTGCACAGACCGACGCCTTCCCAGCCCAGGAACAAGAGCGGGAGCGAGCTGCCGAGCACCAGGCAGAGCATCGCGAAGCAGAAGAGGTTCAGGTAGGCGAAGTAGCGGGCGTACGCCGGCTCGTGCGCCATGTAGCCGGTCGAGTAGACGTGGATGAGGAAGCCGATGCCGGTGATGACGAGGATCATCACGGCGGACAAGCGGTCGACCACGAACGAGATGTCGACGGTCAGGTTGCCGCTCGACATCCAGGTGTAGAGCGTCGATACGTAGCGCGTGCTGTCGTCGCCCTGCGCCAGGTGGCCGACCACAATCGCGGACAGCACGAACGAGGCGAGCACGGAGCCGCAAGCGACGAGGCTCACCAGCCGTTGTGGCAAGCGATGGCCCCACATGCCGTTGATGATCGCGCCCACGAGCGGCAAGATCGGGATCAGCGCGATCAGCGATTCGAGGTCTTTTGGCGTAAGCACGCGGCGATTTATGTCCTTGAAACCTAGCGAGTCAAGGAGCGTTTCGGGCGATTAGCGCCATACTTTTGAGGCGTTGGATCGCACCTCGGCCAGGCTGGCGTTGGTCGCCGATTCGAGCTTCTGGCGGAGGAGGGCTTCGGCGTCGCGGGAGAGGCCGATCGCCATGCCAGCTCTACGGGTCATGAGCTCGGCGCGGCCCAGCGCGAGGCGAAACGTCCGGGTGTGCGGCTGACCAGTCAGCACCGCTTGGAGATCGGCGCGGACCTGAGCGCGCTCGGCTTCGCTGCCGCCCTGCAGCTCGATGTCGCGGCTATCGGTCCGGTAAACGCTGAGGCCATCGATGAGACGGGTCGTGAGCATGGGGTGACGCTTATGCACTGGCGGTCTGACGATCTGGCACAACCCGGGCTCGGCCCCCCTCGATAAACGTGAATCTCGCTCATGGGGAGATTGCGTTCGATGGTACAGACCAATAACAGCGGCTTCGCGGTTGGCTTCCAGCTCACGCCGGTCGCCCAAGCCGTCGCCACCGCGACCACCCCGGCCGCCTCCGTCCCCAGCACGGTCAGCACCCCTGCCCTCCCCGCTCTCCAAGCGCCGCGTACCAGCATGCGCGACGTGGCCATTTACGGCGGCATGAACGTGCTCGCGCTCGCCGGCGTCGCCGGGACGTTGAGCCTCGCCGGCACCGGGACGGCGCTGGTCGCCGCGACGCTCGCCATCACGGTCAGCGTCGGAGCGACCGTCGGCCGGCTGCTCGGCAAGCGCCCCGAGAAGGGCATGCTCGCCGCCATCGAGAGCGAGCGCCTCGCCATCGATTCCACCCGCCGCATGCTCGACGTCCAGGCGACCGGCCTCGCCGTCGACCGCGAGCGCGTCGCCCTGGAGACCCAGAGCCTCATCGCCATGCGCCAGGAGCTCGTGAGCGATCGGACCCGTGACCGGCAAGCTCTGGAAGACACGCTCAGCGTCGAGCGCTCGAAGATCGCGAACCAGGTCGCCAAGCTGGTCGAGGACCAGGTCGCCCCGCTCCGTCATCAGCTGCAACACGATCGCGAAGCCCTGCAGCACGAGCGCGACGCTTTCGAGAGCCGCAAGGAGGTGCTCCTCGCGCCGATCGTCGCCGAGATGGACGCGCTCTCGCGCAAGGAAATCAACGCGATCCGTGAAGCCATCGAGGTCTACACATCCGACCAAAGCCTCGAGCATGGTCAGGGCTTCGTCTCCGAGGCCTTCTACGAGTACTCGAACGCCACCCCGCTCACGAGCCCTTTGAGTGACAACGAGATCCTCACGACGCTGATGACACGCGGCCGTGTCTACGCGGGTCCGATTGACAGAACGGATTCCGACGACTGGGTGATCTACCGCGATCAGTCCACCGCCCTCACGAGCGTCGCCGACCTCATCCGCTTCCTACGGGCCGCGACCGGAAAGAAGATTTGAGCCTCATGAGCAGCGTCACTCCCCCAACCAGGTCGTCCAGC
>JBDHVB010000119.1:0-17254 GCA_039809465.1 Myxococcota bacterium | reverse complement strand
TTCACCGGCATGGCCCCCGTCGAAGTCGAGGCGAACCCCGCGCTAGGATTGCGGGCCATCCGCTATTGCCTACGCCGCCCGGAGATCTTCGAGCCGCAGATCGCGGGCGTGTTGCGCGCCGCATCGCACGGCGACGTACGCGTCATGTTGCCGATGGTCGCCGCGGTCGAGGAGGTCGAGGAAGCACGCGAGGTCATCGCCGCCGTCTCGGCGCGCCTCACGCGTGATGGCGTCGAGCACAAACCCGACGTGCCGGTCGGAATCATGATCGAAGTGCCGAGCGCCGTGTTCATCGCCGACCACCTAGCGAAGCACGTCGACTTCTTCGCGGTAGGCACGAACGACTTGCTGCAGTTCCTCCTCGCCGCCGACCGCACCAACGAGCGCGTCGACTACTTGAACCACCCCATGCACCCGTCGGTCCTGCGCACCCTGCGCGCCATCTCCGACGCGGCCCACGCCGCCGGCATCCACACCTCGGTCTGCGGCGAAATGGCCGGCGACCTCGAGAACACCGCCCTCCTCCTCGGCCTCGGCTTCAACCAGCTCAGCATGAACGCAACCTCGATCCCGAAGGTGAAGCGCCTGGTGCTCGAGCTCGCCAAGAGCGAGTGCGACGCACTGCTCGGCGACGCACTGGACTGCCGCAAGCTCCGCGAGGTGGTGGAGCTCGTAAGCCAATTCATGAGCAGCAAGACGATGCTGCAACCGAGCTGGGACGAAGAAGACGAGAACGCGCTAGCCTAGGCAGAATGAAGCGACCGGCTCGCGTCGCGATGTCGTAGGTTGCGCGTCCGTAGAGCACTTTTCCACTCGCATTGCTCGTGACGGCCCTCCACCGGCCCGGTCTCCGCGCAGCCACGAATTGCTCTAGAACGCCCAGCGCGCGCCGTTCGGCTTGATCTCGCCTTCATGGACGTCGAAGCCCTCGAGCTTGAGCTCGAAGAGCAGCGCGTCGAGGCTGTCGACGCCTTCGGCCTTGGCGACGATGGTGGGCGAGGCATTCTTGTCGAAACAATCGACGACGCCGTAGGCGATGCGCAGCAGCACCATGGGCTCCTTGGCGCTGGCGCGCTGGATGGCGCCGCCGCCCTCGGGCACTTCACGCCGGGCGTAGGCCACGAGCCGGCCGTCCTTCACCACCGAGTAAACGGGTGAGACCGGCTCGACGAGCTCTTCCTCCCCGCTCACTGTTCCGCCTTGGCGGACTTGTCGAGCTTGAGCTGGAGCTTCGCGGTCTCGAACGGACGGATGTCGAGCTCTTGCTGAAACTGCGAATAACCGGCGCGCTTGAGGACGACCGTGTGCTTACCTGGCGTCAGGTTCTTGATGGGCTCGGAGAGCGGGGTCATGCCACGCGGCTCGCCGTCGATCTCGACGCTGACGCCATCGACGTCGGCCTTCACCATGAGCGAGCCGAGGATCCGGTCCGGCGCGAGGAGCTTGTACGCGGCAAGGCGGATCTCGGGGATGAGCGCGTCACGCGAGCCCGCGAACGTCGCCTGGTAACGGGCGACCTCCTTGCCACTCGAGGTCTCGATCACCCGCGCATTCAGGCTGTACGCATCGCCGACCGCGCTGATGCCACCGAAGATGACGCGGTCGGCGCCCATCAGCTTGCCGATATCGCCGGCGCACTTCGCTCCACCAGCGCATTCGATGAGCTTGCTGTTCTTCGAGGCTTGAACCGCGAGCTGCACGTCGACCGGCGGCAAGAGCTGCAGACCATCGATGGTAGCGACACTGTTGCGTAGATAGGTGTCGAGAGCCTTCGGCAGCTCGGCATCACGGCCATGCAAGCCCAAGCCGTTCAGGTCGAGGACGACGACCTTCGTCTTCGCTTGGGCGCGTGCGTCCGCCATCGCGAACATGAGACCCGCAACGACGGCGGCGAAGCTTACCCGTGAGAACAGCACGGCTAGAGCATACCCGGTCAGCGGGCTGGCGCCCAATCTCGAGATTCTCAGTCGATGAGGCGCACTTCGCGGGTCGCCGGCTCGCCCTCTTTGATGACGACCTCGAGCGACTTCTGCTGGCCCGTCAAGCTCCGCACCGTGAGCTCGTGCGCGCCGGTGGGCACCTTCTGCGAGGAGAACGGCGTGGTACCAACCACGTTGCCGTCGATGAGCACCTCCGCGCCATTCGGTTGGCTCATGACCACGAGGCTGCCGACCGATGGCTCCGACCCCATGCGCAAGCGCCCGATGCGGTGCAGGTACATGGCGCCGACCGCAACCGTGCCAATCAGCAGGAAGACGAAAGCGATGAGCACCGCACGACGCAGATTGGACCGCCGACGCACCCGCGCTTCGCGAGCCCAATCGTCGACGGCGGCGGAGCGGCGTGAGTGATCGATGATGGTGATCTCGCGTGGCACGGGCTCGAGCCCCCCAGCACCGGCGCGCATGACGCGATCCGTGGAGTCGTCGACGTCGTCCTTACGCCCCCTCCCCAACGTGGCACCAGCGGGAGCGAGCCCCTCCACGGTCTCCCGGCGGACGATGCTGGTCGCCTGCACATGACGCGGATCGGTGCCCTCGGCGGAGCGGACCGCGTTCTTGCGCTTGAAGGTGACCTGCGTTGGCTCCACGCCAACATCGCTGTCTTCACGCCTACCGAGCAAGGCCAACGACTTGTGGATGCGGTCGGTGTAGTCGTCGTCTTCGACCTTCTCGTGAAGCCCGGCGATGCGCGTGTTCTCGGTGCGCACGATGGCCGTATCGCCGTCGTCGTCATCGTCTTGGTCAGCCCGCAACCGGCGATGCGCGCCGCTAGCGAACGACGCGGCTCGCGGATCGGTGCCGACATCGCGCTGCACCACCGCCGTGTCGCCATCCGGCTCATCACCGACGTCGGTAGACTCGAGCTCACTCAACGGCTGCGGCGTGAGCTGCGACCTGAGCGACGGCGGCCGCTGCGCCGCAAGTGAAGGCATCGTGGACGAGCCACTCGACACCGCGACCGGGCCCGACTTATCCACTTTAGCGGTCAGCCGCGGAACCTCTCCAACCGGCGCGGTCGGCTCGGCAGCCAGCGAGCTCGGCGCCACCGCGGAGGAGAGAGTCGCCGCGCCACCACTCCCGGGCGTCGGTGATGACGGGGCCGCGGGTGTCACAGCGGTGGGGGTGGCGGCATTCGGCGCCCCAGTCGCGGATGTCGCAGCGATGGGCGCGGCAGCTGTGGGTCCTCCTGCCGAGGATGTCGCAGCGACAGGCGTTGCAGCAGTGGATGCTCCAGCCGCGGATGTCGCAGCGATGGGCGTTCCAGCAGTGGGTGCTCCAGCCGCGGATGTCGCAGCGATGGGCGTTCCAGCAGTGGATGCTCCAGCTGCGGATGTCGCAGCGCTGGGCGCGGCAGCAGTGGATGCTCCAGCCGCGGATGTTGCAGCGCTGGGCGCGGCAGCAGTGGGTGCTCCAGCTGCGGATGTTGCCGCGATGGGTGCTGCACCGGCGGGCGTTCCAGCCGCGAATGTTCTCCCAGCGGTTGTCGGAGCGACGCCCTGCGACGCAACAGGCGATGCCACCGCTCCCGACGAAGACGCTAGAGACGGAGACACCACACCGCGAGGCGGCGCCGACACAGCGGGCGATGCTATAACCGACGACGGAGAAACCACTGCCTCCGCGCCCCTCTGCTGCGAGCTCTCAGCCCCCATGGCATTGGCAGAGTCAGCAGCCGACGCGGCGGCGGCGGCAGCAGCAGCGGCAGCGGCAGCGGCAGCGGCCGGCTTGGCGAACGGGCTGGTCATGATGACGCCGCTCGGCAAAATGCTCGCAAAGCGCGTCGCTTCCGGCGCTGTCACCTCCTCGACGAGCGGGGTGACCGGCGCGGGGACAGCCGCGCCATCCTGCCCAGCATCCCCTTCGGCTTGGTCCGCGGCGGTGGGCTGGATGAGCATGGCGCGCTCGAGGCGCCCCAAATCCACCCGGTGCTCTTCATCGAACAGCTTGCGGACGAGGTTACCGAGCTCACGCGGCTGCACGTGACCAAAGCGGCGCAACATCACCTCGATGACGTCGCGATACATGCTCTCGGCGTTCGCGTACCGATCCGCCGGATTGCGGGCGAGCGCCTTCATGACGATGGCTTCGATGTCCGCGGTCAGCGCGGGCGCGATGAGCGTCGGCGGGAAAATCTCGCCGTTCTTCACCTTGTCGCGCACGATGTCTTCCGTCGCGCCATCGAACAGCCGCGAGCGCGTGAGCAGCTCGAACATGAGCGAGCCGACCGCAAACAGGTCCGAGCGCGCGTCGATGACCTCACCCCGCACCTGCTCAGGCGCCATGTAACCGAGCTTACCGTGCCCCTCGGTGGTCGCGACGCCCTGCGCGGCGCGCGCGATGCCGAAGTCGATGAGCTTCACCTCGCCGGCGTACCCGACCAGCACGTTCTTCGGGCTCACGTCGCTATGAACGATGTTGAGCGGAGTGCCTTTGAGGTCGGTCTTACGGTGGGCGTAATCGAGGCCCTCGAGCACCGAGGCGACGATGAACAGCGCGAGGCCAACCGGGATCTCGGCGCTGCGCGCGCGAGCCCGGTCGATGAGCGCCCGCAGGTCGCGGCCACTCACATACTCCATGGCGATGAAGTACGAATCGTTGATGCGGCCGAGCTCGTAGGTCTTGGCGATGTTGGCGTGGCTCAAGAGCGCCGACAGCTTCGCTTCGTCGACGAACATCGCGATGAAGCTCGCGTCCGCCTGCACCTCGGGCCGGATGCACTTCAAGGCGATGAGTTGATCGGCACCGCCAAAGCCAAACGTCTTCGCCAGGAAGACGTCCGCCATCCCGCCCTGGTTCACGTGTTCGAGCAGTAGATATTTGCCAAGTCGGGCGACCACGATACCCACATTGTCCTGGGGGTTCTGGCAGGCAGTCAATCACCATCGAGTACGCTTTCGAGTACGTCGCTGGTTGTCAAAACGAACCCCGGCCGGTGAGCACTGACGCGCCAGGTCACGCCATCAGTCCGCAAAGTGATAGCGCCACGCTCCGCTGTGGTCAAAAACGGCACATTCCGCTCCGCCAAACGCTGCACCACCTCTGGGTGAGGAAAGCCGAATTGGTTGTGAGCCCCGCATGACGCCACCGCGAGCTTGGGCCGAACGGCGTCCAGGAGCTCACTGGTCGACGACGTACGGCTGCCATGGTGCGCCACCTTCAAGACATCCGCCCTCAGGTCGACCCCGCTCGCAGCGAGCTCACGCTCCGCGATCGCTTCGATATCGCCAGTGAGCAAGATCGACCGCGCCCCGTGTGTGACACGCAGGACCACGGAGTTGTCGTTGAGCTCGAGCTCGGGAAAGTACGAGGTCTCGGCCACGCGAGGATGAATCACGTCGATGCGCGCCCCACCGTAGACGACGGAGACAGGCAGCTCACTGGACAACCTCAGGCGCCCCCCGCGCGCGGTGACCAATGACTCGAGCGCCGCGAGCACGCCCCCTTCGTCGGGCTGACCGCTGCGCCAGAGCTCGGCGATAGGGAACCGCCCCGCGACATAGACCAATCCACCGATGTGATCAGGATGCGGATGGCTCACCACGACGAGGTCGATGGCGCGCACGCCTCTCTTCCGCAATAACGGAGCAATCACTTGCCGCCCCGGGTCCCAATCGCTGGTGGTGATCGCCCCGCCCGCGTCCACCAGCGCCGTCTGACCGCCGGGAAAGCGCAAGATGATGCCGTCCCCCTGCCCCACGTACGGCATGGTGACCACGAGCTCATCGCGGCGGCGGTCCGCCCACCATCGCGCGAGCACGCTCACCCCGAGTACTAACGCCGCGACCCCACAAGCCAGCACGAGCCCCACCCGCTTGCGCTTACGTCGCAGCGCCGCGAAGCCAAACCCCAGCACCGCGACGTAGCACGCAAGCTCATGGGTCGCCGGCGCCGCCAGGGCCACGGCCGCGCCCGGCAAGCGCTCACCCAGGTGCACGATGGCGAGGAGCCAACGCAGCAAGATCTCGAGCGGTACCGCGAGCACGTCGGCGCAGCGTGG
Organism: Myxococcota bacterium; assembly: GCA_039809465.1. Lineage (GTDB taxonomy): Bacteria > Myxococcota > XYA12-FULL-58-9 > XYA12-FULL-58-9 > JALHOP01 > JALHOP01. Next base: position 11,254 of record JBDHVB010000119.1, on the reverse strand, counting down.
CGCCACCGGCGCGACCGCCACCAAGGCAAGCGCGAGCGGCGTCGCCAGCGTCGCGCCGAGCGGTACGGCCACGATGTTCGTGAGCGGCGCCACCAGCGAGACACGCCCGAAGAACACGACGGTGATCGGAAGCGCCGCGAGCGTCGCCGAGACCGACGCAACGACACCCAGCAAAAACATCCGCTTGGCTTTCAAGACCATCCGCCAAAGCGGTCGCTGCAGCAGCTCTGCCTCATCGGTTGCAAGCCGCGGCGACGCCAGCAAGGCCGCCACCGCCGCCATCGACAAACCAAAGCCCGCGTCATGCAACAGCAGCGGCTGCTCCACGAGCATCGCCAAGCCAGTGAACGCCAATGCCTCGACGGCGCGTGCCGGTCTGCCCAGAATGGTCCCGACGAGCCCCACACCCCCCATCACCGTGGCACGCACCGCCGAAGCCGGCGACGCGGACCACAGACAAAACAGCACCGCGGCTGGCAGGGCCACGAGCGCGCTCGCCGCGAGGAGCGACCACCGCTCGACCACACCCGACACGCGCCCGAGGAGCTCCTTCACGGCAAAGCCAATGACCACGACCACCATGGTGACGTGCATGCCGCTCACCGCGAGCAGGTGTGCGAGCCCGGCGTCCGCCCACGCCTCACGATCGGCCGCGCCGAGCCCACCACGGTCACCCATCACCAGACCACGCGCCACGGCCGCAGCCTCCTCGCTCAAACGCGCGCTCAAGGCATCACCCGCGACCCGACGCGCCGCATCGACCATCGCCAACACCCCGTTCTCCCGCGCCACGAGCCGGTGCACCGACTGCACACGCGCGCTCGCGTCGACACCATCGATGCCCCCCTGCACCGCCGCGTCCGCATCGATTGCGTTGCGCGCTCTGGGCAGCGGCTCGACCGCGAGGCTCACCTCGAGCACATCGCCACGCCGCACCCACGGCCCTTCCCAGAGCGTCACGGCCACGCGTCCCCGCCGCGCGATCCACACACCGCCACAGTGCTCCGCCATGAGCTCGACCGCCGTGCGCATCCCCGCCCGCCGCACCTCGACAGGCCCGTCGACACGCACACGCCACAAGCTCACCGCATAACCGCGGATCCCAGCAGGCACCGCGCAAGATGGTGGCGGCCGCGGGGGCCCAGTCGCCGCCCGTCCCCATCCCACCGCCGCGCCTGCGAGCAACCAAGCCGCGACCACCACGCCGCGACGCCTCCGCACGGACCACCACAAACCGATCCCGGCGAGCGCCGCGCCACCGCCCGCGACCCAGTCAGGCACGGCGAAGGTCTCGACCAACCAGACCCCGGCCACGGCGGCCAGGAAGACGCAGAGCAACGGCTTACGATGCATACCCCACGCATGAGCAAGCCCAGGGCCAACTCAGGCGCGCCACATTCGCCGATCCAACGGCGTCCACCTCGCCCGAGCCGCGTGCTGTCGCATTTTGAGACGCGTTTTCGTCCGTTCTTTTGGCGACCGCCGTGAGAGCGCGCTAAATCAAAAAGATGCGCGCCGCCCTCATCATTGCGCTCCTTGCTGGAGCTTCGCCGGCGCTCGCCGACAGCTTCGGTGACCGCGACTACCTCAGCGCTTTGGACGCCTTCGACGCAGGCGACGACCCCAAGGCCCTCGAGCTCTTCGAACGCGCGATCGCCAAGAACCTGAACCAACGCGAGCGCGACGAAGCGCATTACCTCGCCGCCCGCACCGCTCTGCGCCTGGGGAACGCCGCGAACGCCCTCGCCCATCTGAGCGCCATCCAGAAGAGCATGCCCGAGGTCGGCGACTTCGTGCTCGCCGAGACAGCCATCGCCTATCGCGTGGCGCGCCGCTGGAAAGACGCGCAGACCACCTGGGAAAAGCTCCTGCAACGCTGGCCCGACTCACCGCGCGCCGATGACGCACGGTTCGGTATAGCGGACGCACTCTACGCGACCAATCAACTGCAGAAAGCGCAAGAGGCCTACGCCGCCGCGACCGAAGCACACCCCAACAACGAGCGTGCCCCCGCGGTACAGTTCATTCTCGCGCGCATCCTGGAGCTCACAGGCAAGCACACCGAGGCCGCTGAAGCGTACGCCACCATGGCATACAACGAGGCAGGTGGCTCGTTCAGCGCGGCCGCTAGCGAGCGGCTCGGCGTCATGATCGCCAAGCGTCGTGCCGCGGCGCCCGGCTGGGGCCACCTGGTCGCGCGACTCGACCGCCTGCTCGGCTCGCGCTCACTCGAGGATGCCGCCTCGGCGCTCAACACCGTGGCTGGTCTGGTGAAGACCAAGGCTCAGCAAGACGTCGTCGACTTCCGCGCCGCCCGCCTCGCCATGAAGAACCGCGACTACAAAGCCGCGGTCGCCCGCTTTGCGGCCCTCGCCGCCACGGCCACCGGCACCGCCCAGCTCGAGTACAAATCGTGGATCGCGCGCTGCTACATGGCGGCCGACGACACCGAAGCCGCCGTACGCGCCTATCAGGAGCTGGCCGAGCTCTATCAAGCTCGCACCGAGGGCCGCGAAGCCCTCTACAAGGCCGCGTGGCTCGCCTTCAACGCTGGCCAGTATCCTTCAGCGATCAAGCTCTTTGGCCGCTACGTCGAAAAATACGGCCGTGACCGCCAAGCCGACGAGGCCGCCTGGTATCTCGCCTGGGCCACCTATCGCAGCGGCAATCTCCAGGGCACGCTCCAAGCTCTCACTGCGCTGCGTGACAAGTTCCCGGGCAGCCCGCTGGTCCCACGGACCTATTACTGGGAAGCGCGCGTCCTCCAGGCGCTCGGCAACATCGCCCAGGCACGCGCGTCCTACAGCGCGACCATCACCGCGGTCCCGCTCGACTACTATGGCGTCCTCGCGCGCCAGCGTCTCGCGCAGCTCGCGAGCGAGAACAAGCCCGTAGCCAACACCAACGATGAGCCCATGCTGCTCGCCTCGCTCGACATCGGCGGTTTCGACGCCACGCCGTTCGAGACGGCGCACGAGCACGCGCTGGTCGCCGCCGGCCCCACGTCCGCTATGGGAGACAGGCTACTCGCCCCACCAGGCACGCTCGACAGCCGTCCGGACGAGATCATCCCATGGGGCAGCGGCACGTTCGACTGGCAAGGCCCCACCGCGCGCCGCATGCTGCGTCTCATCGCGCTGCACGACTACGGCGCGGCTTCGGACCTGGTGTTCGGCCTCAAACCCAAGCCTGGCCAGGACAAGGCCGCCGTCGCCTACGCACGCGCGCGTCTCTTGTACGCTTTAGGAGACTTCAACGCCGGCTACCGAGTCGCCGCCATCGTCTTCAAGAAGGAGCTTGTCGAAGCGCCGAGCGCCACGAATCGCCACTACATGCGCATCGCCTACCCCGACGCGCACCGCAAGATGGTCGAGAGCGCCGCGCGTGAGTTCTCCGTTTCGCCACTGCTCGTCCTGTCGATCATGCGTCAGGAGAGCGCCTTCGACGACCGCGCCCGTTCGGCGGCGAGCGCCAACGGCCTCATGCAAATCATTCCCGACACTGCCACCAAGATCGCCAAGGCGCTCCACGAGGAGGGCTTCGAAGGCCCACAGATCACCGAGAAGGCGGTCAATGTCCGCTATGGCACCTGGTATCTCGGTGCCTTGATGACCAAGTTCAACGACAACCCGATTCTCGCCATCGCGAGCTACAACGCTGGTCCCATCGCGGTCGCCAAGTGGGTCGACCAGAAGCACAAGCTCGCGCTCGACGAGTTCGTCGAGGAGATCCCGTTCAAGGAGACGCGCGGCTACGTGCGCCGGGTCATCAGCAACCTCGCGGTCTACAGCGCCCTCTACGGCCGCGAGCTGCGTCTCCCCAACAGCGTCATCAAAGAGTACGGCAACAACGTCGACTTCTGACTCGGCGCTAGCCCGCGGCAAGACCATCCTGGCCAGACGAAAAGCTCGACGCTTTCGGCAACAGGTCCGACAGGTCGTCGTACACCGCACGAAGCTCCCCTTCGAGAGCGGCCAGCATCGCCGATGCGCGTGACAGATCGCTCTCACGCGCGGCAAGCTCCATCTCTTTCGCAATAGCGGACGCCGGGCCGGCGGAGAGACTGAGCAGCGCGCCTTTGAGCTTGTGCGCCGCGCGTTCGATGGCGATGGGCTCGTTACGTGACACTTCGCGCTTCAAAGCGTCGACCATCAGCGGCCCCTCGTGCATGAACATACCGATGACTTCGGCGACGAGCTGCACGTCACCACCCAGGCGGTTCAGCAACTCGTCCCTGTCGATGGCGGGTCCGCCACGGCGTTGCTGAGACGACTCGGACTCGGTGACCAGCGCTGGGAAGCTCATCACCTGGGCGGCACGTTCCGCCGCCACGGGCTTCGCCGCCTCCATGGCTTGCGGCTCGAGGCCCACGACGCGATAGAGCGTCTCGAAGAGCACGACGCTGTCGATGGGCTTCGACACATACGCGTCCATGCCCGCTTCGAAGCAGCGGTCGCGGTCACCCGTCATCGCTTGCGCGGTCAGCGCGATGATCGGTACGTGTCCGCCGCGAATGGCCTCCTCCGCGCGAATCGCCATGGTGCTCGCGAGGCCGTCCATCTCGGGCATCTGGATGTCCATCAGCAAGCAATCGAAGCGCGCTTCGCTCACCGCGGCCAGCGCCAACCGGCCATTCTCGACGGCGACGACGTTGTGGCCTGCCTTTTCCAGCAGACGGATCGCAAGGCGGCGGTTGATGGCGTTGTCCTCGGCGACGAGGATCGTGAGCGACTGGCCCACCGGCGTGACGCGCGGCTCTTCTCGACGCGTCGACGTGTACGGAAACACCGACTGCTCGGGCGGAGCGTGCTCGAAGGTGATGGTGAAGTGGAAGTTGCTACCGCGGCCGATAGCGCTGTCGACCGCCATGGTACCGCCCATCATGTCGACGAGCTGCGAGCTGATGGTGAGCCCGAGGCCGGTGCCGCCGAACTTGCGGGTGATGGCGCCGTCTGCCTGCGTGAAGGCCTCGAAGATGCTCGTTTGACGGACCGGGTCGATGCCGATACCGGTATCGCGGACACTGAACTTGAGCGCGGCCTTCTCGTCCGCGTCGGCGCACTTCTCGACGTGGAGATTCACGCCGCCAGTCTCGGTGAACTTCACGGCGTTGTTGAGCAGGTTCACGAGGACCTGCTGCAAACGGACAGGGTCGCCCATCAGCGTATCGGGGACGTCGGCCGGCACGTCGCAGGTCAAGGTCAGCCCCTTGTCCGAGGCGCGCAGCGACAAGGTCTTCGCGGCGTTGTCGACGACCTCACGCAAGCTGAAGCCGACGTTCTCGAGCTCGAGCTTGCGCGCTTCGATCTTCGAGAAGTCGAGGATGTCGTTGATGATGGTGAGCAGGCTCTCGGCGGAGTCACGCGCCGTGCTGACGTACTCGCGCTGCTCCGTGGTGAGCTCGGTCTGCAACGCGAGCTCGGTCATGCCGATGACACCGTTCATTGGCGTGCGGATCTCATGGCTCATGTTCGCCAAGAACTCGCTCTTCGAGCGGGTCGCGAGCTCGGCAACTTCCTTGGCGCGCACCAGGCTCTCTTCGACGAGCTTGCGCTCGGTGAGGTCGATGACCGTACCAACGAACTGCACGACCTCGTTCATGGCGTTACGGATCCCGACGAGGCGCAAGTGCACCCAACGCGCGTTACCGTCGGGTAGCCGGTAGCGGAACTCCTTGCTGAACTCACGCTGGTTTGCGATAGCGGAATCGAGATCCGCGAGCACCGCGCCGCGGTCCTCCGGATGCACGACGTTCACCCAACCGAGCCCCGCGGCAAGATACGCCGGCGACTGCGCGATCTCGCACCAACGGTCGTTCACGAACAAACAGCGGCGCTGCGCATCCATGCGAAAGATGCCGACCGGCGCGTTCATGGCGAGCGCGCGAAAGCGTGTCTCGCTATCGAGCAAGGCTTGTGTCGTGCGGTGCAGCTCTTGGTTGACGCGCGCCGCAATCGACGAGCGCGTCAGCACGAGGAGCAAGGTGAGCGACAACAAGCTCGCGATGGCGACCACGGTGACGACCTCGAGCGCGTCATCCATGCCGGAGAGCCAGCCGTACCCGATGGTGAGGATCGTCGTGTAGACGACGTAGGCGATCGTCGGCACCGGCGCGACCGCGGTCATCAGCGCCAGCACGAAGAACACGAGCAGGGTCATCAGGTGCAGCGCGCTCTCTCCGTTGCGCACGAGCTCGTAGTAGGCATGCGTCGTGGTCAGCCAGAGCGCGATTTGCATCGCCAGCTGCGCGCGCCGGACGAAGCGAGCCTGGAACGTCCCAATCGCCATGAGCACCAGCGCACCGCACACCAGGGCGCGTAGCCCCACGCCATCCACGGCGCTCGGGTCGACGCAGCGCAACAAGATGGACCACGCTGGATACAGAATCGTGACGAAGAGGAGTACCTGGCGGGCAATCTGAGGATTGTCGAACGCGTCCAGGACACCTAACGAGAAGGCGCCGCGGCGGATCGTCCTCAAACTATCGAGCATTTTCACGTACGCCGCCCCGTCTCCGCAGCAGTCACCAGCCAGGCGCTGCACGAAGCAAGCCGAGGCCCAGGCGACCAATTTGGAGCGATCCAAGCGCCCTGGCCAGGGAGGCCCGCAACCCAGGGTCCCCCCGACCCCGATCGCGCGTGTGCAAAGACCCACAAGGTCGTGCTTGACGACAGCGCCGCGCTTTCGGTACAGACGCCGCCTTGTTTCCGGGCGCGTAGCTCAGCTGGTAGAGCAGCGGACTCTTAATCCGCGGGTCGTCGGTTCGATCCCGACCGCGCTCATCTCACCCCCCTCCGTTGACAGGCGCTTGCGCCTCCGGAGTGTGCGGGGTCTTCGTCGGGACCGCTCGCCTTGAGTGGGGTGACGTCCGCTACAGCGACGGGGAGGAGACCGCGTTTCGGGAGCCGTGGGAGCACCTGTGATCGAGATCACTCCAGATCCTGCTGACTTGTCAGGGTGTTGAGACGGAACGCCGTGGCGCGAGGCCGCGATAACTTACATACGGAAAATTCTGCCCTCTCTTTGGCGCAACCCGGCCAATGCGTGCTCGATAACCTGGGCACCTAAGCCGCTTTAACTGACGCCATCGAGGGTTTGATAGTCATGAGTATTTCCGTTCAGTCGCAGCCGCAGCCGAAGATCCCGACTCCTGAAGAAGCTGCGAAAGAGATCAAAAACATTGGTGAGGCCACGGCCGCCCTTCGCACCGGCTTCGTGCAGGGTGTCGAGCAGCAAGGTGGCCAACGTATCGCCAAGGACACCGCGCTTCGTGACATCGCCGAGGCGAGCGGCTTCATCACCGGCGGTACCGTCGCTTTCCTGAAGGCGACCGTCGATGGTCACGTCGCTTCGACCAAGAAGGACGCGGGCGAGGCCGAGTGCGGCATCCGCCAGGCGCACGGCACCGGCACCGAGCTCATCCTGAAGACCGCGGCTCCGCACGAGCCCAGCACCGCTCCGTATGGCGCTGGCCGTGACGTCGCGATGGGCTTCGGCCCGGGCTTCACCGCCGCCAAGGATTCGATGGCGCAGACTGTCGCGAAGGTCGGGGAGAGCAAGGGCAAGATCCCGAAGGCCAACATCCCCAGCAAGGACTGCGCGCCAGCGGCTCCGGCTCCGGCTCCGGCCCCCGCGCCAGCACCGGCTCCCGCGCCGACCAAGCCGGCCGAGCCCGAGCAGAAGAACTAAGAAGTAGATTTGAGTATCGAGAGTGCGCGCGCCTCTGCACGACCGGCGCGCGCACTTTCGTGTTTCGCATGAGCAAGGTTACCGCCGACAAGCACGCGGCGTTGCCCGCACCAGAACGTGTCGCCCCAACGAAGCGCGCGGCACAGGCGGAGCTTTCCTCACTGCACGCTATCGCCGACCGTGAGCGCGTCATCCTCGCGATGCGCCGCCTGCTCGACCCCGACGAGATCCTCTCGAACCACGCCGAGTGGGAAGCGCGCGCCCTGTCGCGCTACGACACCGCCAAAGCGGTCGCGACCCAACGCAACGAGCAGCGCTTCGGCGCCTTCACCTTCTCGTTGCTGCGCGAAGTCGGCGCGCTGCCCAGCTGGACCGGCACCGTGCCCCCCGTGGTCCGCGAGGCGGCCGCCGCCGCTGGTCTACTCCCCAAGCTCAACGGTGCCTTCGAGCGCTCGGCGGAGCTTGCCCGCGAGAGCATCACCATCGGTGTCACTGGCCGCAGAGCAACCTGACGCCCGCCCTACCGATAAACCCGACGCACCGACACGGCTCACGTGTCTTGCCACCGAACGAGGTCGCGGCGTCTTGCGAATCAAGCTGAAGGGCCCCCTGGACCTCGTTCACGCGCGCGGCTTGGCCGCCGTCATGCGCGACCTCGACGCCCGGCAAGTCGAGCCGGCCGTCGTCACCGTGCACGTCCACACCGGCAACGGCGGCACCAAGCCCGTCCTGGTGCACGATCCCAACGCCGTGGCCTCCGAGGCCGAAGCCAAGTTCAAGTCGGTCCTCTCCCACGCGGTCCGCGAAGCCGTCGAAGGCAAGACGAGCAACTGGTTTTCGCGGACGGCCAGCGCGGTCAGTGACGCGGCAAAGAGCGCGGCGGTCTCCGCGGGTCAGTGGATCTCCGACAAGACCCCGGAGAACATCCGTGAAGGCGTGGCCGCGACGAGCGTCTACGCGCGCGACGGTGCCATCGCCGCGGGCCGTGTGATCGGCGCTGGCGTGGAAGCCGCCGGCGTGCTCGCGAAGAAGTTCGAAGTCGGCCGCAATGTCTTGCAGCGCGTCGAGAACGCCGAGGTGGTGGCGACGCGAGTCATCGTCGAGGTCGTTGACCGCAATGGCATAGCGGTATCGTACGCGCCGTGGGTGATCGATCCGATCGCGACGCTGCGCAACGAGAAGACCGCGGCGTTGTTGAACGGCACGATGACCACGCTGGGCTGGGGACCGATCGGCCCGATCGCGCAAGCAACCCTCGCCGCGGGCTTTGGCATCTGGAGCTGCCTCAGCGTCGACGCCGCCGAAGGTCGCGCACGCGCCAACATGGGCATCGATCAGCTCTTGCAAGCTGTCGTGTCACTCGTACCCTTCGCGTCGTTCTACACACTGCCAGCCGCCACCGCGAAAGACATCGCGGACGCCAGAGCCGTCAGCGAAGCCATGGAACGCGGCGACCCCTTCGTGAGCTACTGGCCCGGCACCCCCACCGCAAAGGCTCCAAGCCACCTCGCCGAGCAGCCATCCCCGAGCACCCAACAGAACACCGCAAAGCGCTGAGCATCGCATCACGACACCGCGCGCGGCACGAGGCAGCCGGCCGCCACCCGCCATGACGTCCACCACACGCCGCGCCCGGTAAGCTCACGCCACCGCGACCCCCGGCCTCGCCGAAACGCAGGCAACTACGAAAGGCGCGAGCCAACCCAACGCAAGCACAGCCCCACCCAAGCGCAATCCCACACGAACGCGCCCCAACGCGAGCTCAGCCCAGCGCGAGCATCTCCGCCCCGCGCGCGGGCAACCCGACGGGAGAGCGCCGACACGAGAGTAGCAGGCGTATGAGCGGCCAACGCGAGAGTGGCCCAACGCAAGAGCAGCCGACGCGAGGGTGTCCGACGTGAGCACGAACCGACACGATCGCAGTCGCACCTCAGGCGGGACGCGATGCGAATACCGGTGGGACAGGTTTATCGCGTGCTGCTGGAAGCCCCGACGTGGCTGGGTGCACAAGCGACGGTGTCGCGCGAGTTGTCGGGGCGAGCGGCTACGGCGGGAGCGATGCGCGTATGGCGGCGGCGGATTTGATGCAGGCTGAACAAAGCCGCGCGCACGCCATGTCGCGATTAGGGGTTACTGCTTACTTCTTCTTCTTTTTGGCCTTGGCCTTGCCGGCCTTACCGGAAGACGCCTTCGCACCCTTCTTGAGCAAGCTCCACGGCTCGATCTTGAGGGCCTCTGACACCTTCTGCAGCCAGTCGACCGACGGGGCCTTGCGCGCGGCAAGGACGTCATAGACCTGCGAGCGCGACACGCCGGCTTTGCTCGCGAACTCATTCATGCTGAGGGACTGAGCCTCCAGCTCGCGGCGAAGGTTGTCGGCAACGATGTGACGCGTAGGACCTGGTTTCATAGTGCAAATTCTCCTGTCCGGTATTGTGGTCAATTACGCAGGTGCAATGCCAGAGAAAAGAGCACTAGACACGATCAAAAAACATCGTTACACGGTGCCGCACTGTCCGCCCTTGCGGTTCGCCGTGTGTCCGCTTAAGCGCGTGTCCGCTAGGGCACTCTACTATCGTCCGCCGAAGCGGTTCGCCACCGGGCGGAAGCGCAACAGCCGTGGCAGGTTTTGCTCTTCCCACGCTTTGCAGCGCGCGTAGTCGGGATAAGTCTGTTCGATCGCCACGAATTCCGGCGGATGGATCGAATGGCGAGTGCCGTGTCGCTCGACTCCGAAAACTTCGTGCAACATCTCGTGGAAGACGATCCACGCGACGTAGAACTCGGGGACGAACGCTTGATCGAGACACGGATGCACGCGGATGAGTGATTCGCCGCGCACGTAGCAACCGAGCTGGATGGAGCGGCGGTAGCGGCGCGAGCCCGCGCTGCCCCATGTGATGCGCGCGACGCACGCGCCGTGGAAGTACGTGGCGTTCAAGCGATTGAAGAGCGCCCGCAAATCATGGAAGCGGCCTGTTGGCACGCAGCGGACGTCGGGCAGCGGCACCTCGGCTTGGCGCGCGCGGATGAAGCCGTCGATGACCGCGGCGGCGCGCTTGTCGCGGCCGGTGAGATACACCGCGAGCGCGGCGAGCACGCCATCAGGCGCCTCGAGAAACATCTGGTGCAACCGAATGTCGAGCGCGCCGCCGTGCTTCTCGCGATACGAGATCATCGTCGACCGATTTTGCGTAAATGTCACCCGCACCGCGCGCCCCGTGTACCGCGCCAACGTACGCACGACCGCCCCAGGAGTCGCGGCGGCAGCACCTTGCTCACCAACCTCGACTCTCATCGATTGCGCACCGGCAATCGGCTCTCCGCGATCGGCTGACGATCGCGCCTCGGCGATCGGCTGTCCGTCATCGGCGAGCGGCAATCGGTCATCGGCTATCGGGTCGCGGCGAGCGGATGACGATAATCCCGCCTCGGCAATCGGCTGTCCGTCATCGGCGAGCGGCAATCGGTCATCGGCAATCGGGCCGTGGCGATCGGATAGCGACAATCCCGCCTCGGACACTGGCGTGGGGTGCGCTTCATACACCTCCGCGTCCTCCTCGAC
>JBDHVB010000118.1:0-17262 GCA_039809465.1 Myxococcota bacterium | reverse complement strand
TACGCATCGCGGTAGGGGTCGCCATGGGTTCAAGTCCGCTTGCCATACACCAGGAGCATGAGTGAGCCCTCCATGAGGGTCACTTGCGGGCCGCTGATGGCGTGCGGGTGGGTGCCGCCGGTGTCGAGCTCACTGCGCCAGGACCCAGCAGCCGGCAGGGTCGGCAGCGTGAAGCCGTGTGCTTTGTCGTCGGCGTTCATGAGCAGCAAGAGTGTGGTCCCGGCGACCGTGTGTCCATGCTCGTTCACTTCCTCGGTCGATTCACCGGCGATGAGCATGCCCAAGACGCGCCGGGTGTCGTCGCTCCAGTCGTCATCGTTCATCTCGGCGCCGTCCGGACGGACCCAGGTGACGTCCTTGACGCCCGACTCGACCGTCAAGCCGGTGAAGAAGCTGCGCCGGCGCAGGACCGGGTTCTGCCGCCGCAACTTGAGCACCAAGCGGGCAAACGCCAAGAGGTCGGCGTTGGTCTTGGCGAGCGACCAGTCGATCCACGAGATCGGGTCGTCCTGGCAGTAGGCGTTGTTGTTGCCGTGCTGCGTGCGGCCCATCTCGTCACCAGCGACGAGCATCGGCACGCCTTGCGAGAAGGCGAGCGACGCCAAGAAGTTGCGCAGCATGCGTTGGCGGACGCGGTTCACCTCGGGCCGGTCGGTCGGCCCCTCGACGCCCCAGTTGCGCGAGATGTTGTTGTCGCTGCCGTCCTTGTTGTCCTCGCCGTTCGCCTCGTTGTGCTTGTGCTCGTAGCTCACCAGATCGAGCAGCGTGAAGCCATCGTGCGCGGTGATGAAGTTGATGCTCGCGGGGGCGACGCCCGCGTTGTGGTGATAGATGTCGCTGTTGCCGGAGATGCGCGAGGCGAGCTCCGGCACCTTGGCGTCGCCGCGCCAGAAGCCGCGCAGCGTGTCGCGATAGCGGCCATTCCACTCGGTCCAGCTCGCCGGGAAGTTACCCGCCTGGTAGCCGTTCGGCCCAAGGTCCCAGGGCTCGGCGATGAGCTTCACCTGCGACAGCACCGGGTCTTGCTGGACCACCGTGAAGAATCTGCTATCGCGGTTGAACTCGACGGGCTCGCGCGCCAGGGCCGGCGCCAGATCGAAGCGGAAGCCGTCGACGTGCATCTCGTTCACCCAGTAGCGCAGGCTGTCGAGCACGAGCTGCAGACCGCGTGGATGACGGGTGTCGAGCGTGTTGCCGCAGCCGGTGAAGTCCTCGGTGACGCGCCACTCGTCGGGCTTCAAGCGGTAGTACTGCAAGTTGCCGAAGCCGCGCAGCGACAAGGTGGGGCCCGTCTGATTGCCCTCGCAGGTGTGGTTGTAGACGACGTCGAGGATGACCTCGATGCCGGCGCGGTGCAGCGCCTTCACCATCGCCTTGAACTCGATGACCTGGGCGCCGAGCGCATCCGAGGCAAAGCGCGCGTCCGGCGCGAAGAAGGCGAGCGAGTTGTAGCCCCAATAGTTGGTGAGACCGCGCTCGGTCACCGGCCGCTCGCTCACCATGTGATGCACCGGCAGGAGCTCGATGGCGGTGACGCCCAGGGACTTCAGGTGATCGATGATGGGCGGCGATGACACGCCGAGGTACGTGCCGCGCAGATGCTCGGGGACATCGGGGTGTTGAAAAGTCAGGCCCTTCACGTTCGCTTCGTAGATGACCGTGTTGTTCCAGGGCGTGCCCGGCGGACGGTCGTCGCCCCATGGATAGGTCGTATCGATGACGATCGACTTGGGGACGAAGGCGGCGCTGTCGCGGGTGTCGAAGGAGAGATCACCCTGTGGATCGCCGATGGTGAAGCCGTAGACCGCGTCGTCCCAACGCAAGGCACCGCTGACTGCTTTAGCGTACGGATCGACGAGCAGCTTGTGCTTGTTGAAGCGCTGACCCGCGGCGGGCTCGTAGGGACCATCGACGCGGTACCCGTAGAGATGACCAGGGCGCGCGTCGGGCAGGAACGCCTTCCAGACATTGCCCGGCCGCTCGCGCGCGAGGTCGACGGCGGCGAAGGGCTGGGCGTCGTAGGGCGCGCGGTAGAGCTCGAGCACGACGCGGGTGGCTTGTTCGGAGAAGACCGCGAAGTTCACGCCCTCGCCGGTCCACGTCGCGCCGAGAGGATAGGCCGAGCCTGGCCAGATGCGCATCGACGAGCTCATCGCCCCGGACAATAAGCACGATTGCGTCCGGCCACGAAGAGTTAGTGCTGCGGATCGTAGGCTTGGTCGCGGCGCTCGAGCTCGATGATGGTTGCGATGCCCGCCATGGTGGGGCTCGAGCGGCCGCTCAATGCCCAGGCCGCGGTCGCGAGATCGGGGCGGCCATAGCCAGCGCGGATGAAGCGCGACTGCGCGGCGGCGACCCCATCGGGCTCGCGCGCCGAGGCGATGGTGATGGCGGTGAGCATCGCCGCGGCATAGGGCGGCCGGCCCTCGGAGAAGTAGCGGAGCATCGCCAGGGTGGCTTCGCGGGTGGTGCCTGCTTCGGCGGCGGCGGCGCTCAACAAGGCGGCGTAGCGCTCCGGGACGTCGGTCCCACGCACGGCTTCGAACAGCGCCTTGGCGTCGGGCTTCCCGGTGGTCGCGAGCAGCGCCGCGACGTCGGGTGTCAGTCCGCTCGAGCGGAAGGTCTGGAAGCGGGCATAGCTGCCTTCGACGTCACGCAAGGAGGCGAGCAGGGCCGCCGTGGGTTGCGTCGTGCCCGCGCGCTCGAGCAACGTGAAGAAGTCGTCGTTCAGGCGCGCCACATCGGCGGGGGCGTCGGTGCTCATGAGCGCCAAGGTCGTGGCCTCGGCGGCGGTCACGTATTGGCCCGGCAGGTACTGGTTGTAGAGCTCGAGCGCGCGCGCGTCGTTGCTGGTGGAGGCGAGGAGCACGACATGATCGACGTCGAGCTTCGCGGCCTCGAGGCGGGCCGAGCGCTCGTCGATGGGCATGTAGCTGTCGGCGTCGACACGTTGATTCAAGACGCGCAGGCTCTCGGCGAGGCGGGCGATGGCGGTGCGATCGGCGGCGACCTCTTGTTGAGCGTCGGTCAAGGCGCCGGCGCGGGCGAGCTGGCCATAGGCGTGCGCCGGATCGAACGAAGGTGTACCGCCAGCACCTTGGACCAGCTTGTCGAGCTCGGCCTGGTCGCGTTGCAGCTCGGCGGTGGCGGCGGCATAGGCGGCGCGCGCTTCGCGAAGCACCTCCGGGGCGGGACCCGAGGCGACACGACGCTCGATGGCCGCCGCGCGGTCGATCTGTGCCTGAACTGTCTCGAGGCCGAGCATGAGGACACTCACGCGGGGGGTTATCGGAGCGAAATATCTAAGGTTGTGGCTGGCGATCCGGCCCCGGCCCCAGGGCGACCGTCTGCTCACGCCGACAGGTGCTGTACCTGGGCCGATTTGGCCGCTAGAAAGCCCCATCGTGAGCGATCAGAAGCGCAAGGTAGCAATTTCGGAACGGCTGTCGCAGCACCCGGTGTTCCGAAGCTTGCCGCCCGAGGCCATTGCCATGCTGGTCTCGGAAGCGACGATCTTCTACCTCGGTGGCGGCGAGGCGCTCTACGAGGCCAACTCGTCGGCGCGGCACGTCTTCGCGCTGCTCGAAGGCGCGGTGCAGATCGAGTACCCCAAGCCCGGCGAGAATCGCGGGCAGGTCGTCGCCATGCTCAGCGCGCCCAGCTTCTTGGGGGAGTGCCAGGTGCTGCACAACCGGCCGTGGAGCGGCACCGGCGTCGCCATCGTGCCGTCGGTCGCCATCGGCATCGGCTCCCCTCTGCTCGAGCGGACGATGATGGCGTATCCCGCGCTTGGCGTCGCGCTCTACCGCGAGGTCACGCACCGCTTCTTGAACGCGATCAACGCGCGCAAGGAGGAGCCGGTACGCTCGGTCGAAGAGGTGCTCGCGCGCTTCATGGCAGGCACCTTGGCCGCCATGGACGGCGTTCAGATGCAGCGCCCCGAGGATATCGCGGAGGGCGAGCCCGAGGACATGCTGCCCTACAGCCAGGCCGCCTTGGGCCGCGCCACCGGTCTACGGCGTGAGACCATCAACCGGATCTTGTCGCGCTGGGAGAAGGACGGAGTCTTAAAAGCCGGCGCTCGCGGCGTTACGGCGATCGACCGAGTCCGACTGGAAGGAATCGCCGGCACCACTGGAATCAGTCTCCTCCAGCGGCTCGACAGTGATGTCGGCCCTGATCTGACGCTCGGCCGAGAGTGAGTGCACGAGGGTGTTCTCTTCCTCGCCGTCGCCCGCCTGAGCTGCTTCTTCGCTGCCGCGCTCGCGGATCTCGGCCAAGGCGCGGAAGATCGAGCGGCGCGACAGACCCAGCATCGAAGCCAGGACGTCGATCGACGGGGCCGGGGTCTCGAGGACCTTGAGCAGGCGTGACAGGCGCTCGACGAGCGACAAGCTGTCGAGCTCGATCCAGCGGATGGTGGTGGCGTAGCGGCGCGCGAGATCGTCGGTCAGCCAGTTGCGCAGCTCGGTCGAGCTCTCCCACTCCTGGACGAAGTCTTCGCGCGAGACGGTCATCAAGCGCGCCGGGGTCACGAGGCGGACCGTGTCGCGGGCGGTGCAGTTCGCGAGGACGTCGCGGTCACCGAGGATGGCCGGCGCGCGCACCAACAACGTGGTGCGGCTGGCGCTGCCTTCGCCGACGTAGGCGCGGGCATAACCCGAGGTGAGGATGTACACGCCGTCGCTTGGATCGCCCGCGTGATAGAGGGCCTGGTCGGCGCGGGCGCGCAGGGTGCAACGGTCGCCCATGACATCTTCGAGCTGGCTGGCCGGGGTCGAGACTGCTTCGCGCAACGTGGTGAGTAAGGTGCTCATGGGCATGTTCTCCATCGGTCCATTGCTCACGGCGCAAAACTGCCCCGCGAAGGCGTGTGCATAGCCAAATCGCCTTGCACGCATTCTGGGTATCGGTCGTTTTCGAAGGGTGACCGCAGAAGCACAGTGACATATTCGACGCGACCAGAGTGAGTCTGATCACAGGTGAACGGGCTAAGTACCTGTTTTTTCGTGGTCGGTGTGCGGCGGCTGGGCCGGCCGGCGCTCATTCTCGAGCGCCTCGCGTACGATCTCGGAGATCCCGCGGAGGGGCACCCAGACCCAATCCGGCCGGTGGGTGAGCTCGTAGCGCAGCTCATAGAAGGTCTTTTCGATCGTGAACAGCCTCAGCAAGCGCTCGACGGTGGCTCTATCGCGCGGCAGCGTGTCGCTGGTGGTCGCGAGATACCCTTCCATGAAGGCTTGGCGCAGCCGCTGCTCCCAGCTGCTGGCGCGCGCGAGGGCGGCCTCCCAGTCGAGGGCGCCGTCACCGCTCGCGATCGTGAGCGCCGCCATCGCCCCGCCATAAGCGAAGGAGCGCAGCATGCCAGCGACATCACGCAGCGGGCTATGGAGGCTGCGGCGCTCGGCCAAGGGGCGGATCGGCTCGCCCTCGAAGTCGATGATGTAAAGGTCACCGGTAGGCGCCCGCAGCACTTGGCCCAAGTGGTAGTCGCCGTGATGGCGGATGGCGAGGCCGAGATCGGTCTGGCCGCTCTGCTCGAGCGTGCTCACGTCGCGCAGCACGGCGTCGTGGTGCTCGAGGTCGTGTAGACCCTGCGCGACGATCCGGTCGCGCGCTCCCGCCGGGCCCCCGAAGTCGGTGCGCTTGAGCAGCGCGAGGCTGTCGTTCACCTCGTGACGGATGGCGCTGCCCCAGCGGACGACGTCGTCCTTGCTCGCGCGGACTGGCGCAAAAGCGCGACGGTCACCAGCGCGAGCCAGCGCTTCGTGGAGCTTGCGGGTGACCTCGCCCAGCCTCTTGGCCTCGTCGGCGAAGGGCTCGCCGCCCGCGCGCAGCTCGGGGACGCGGCTCATGAGATAGCCCCAGAGATCGGTCGCGTGCGGGACCAAGCGCTGCGCCATGAGGAGCGCCGTCGGGCCGCGGTCACCGTCGATGGTCGCGCTACCCACGAGCGCGGGGACGAAGTCGGCGCCCTGCTGGGTGAGGTAGGCGCCGATCTCGATGTCGGGGTTCTCGCCTGGCGTGAGCTTGCGGAACAGCTTCACGATGAGCTGGTCGCCGTAGACGATCGACGTATTGCTCTGCTCGGCGGACACGACCCTCGAGGGCGTCGCGGGGTCGATGGCGAACGCCGTGTATTTGTGGAAGCGCAGCTGCGTGCCGTCGCTGCTGAGGCGGCGGCCGTCGATGAGGAACTTGAGCAGCGCCTCGCGAAAGGCCCGGTCGTGCGGCGCGTCGACGAGCTTGCATTCGCTGCTACCCATCTTCACGCGCGCGATGACGTGCTCGTCGCCGGTGGGCTCGCTGGTGAGCGCCATCGGCACGAGGTAGGACGCTATGGCGGACGAGCCGTCGCGGACGTCGACCTGCGCGAGCACCGCGTCGACGGCCGGGAACAACGGGATGACCTCGGCGAGCACCGCGCCCGCGGGATCGTGCTTCGACGAGAACCAGCGCTGGCGCTTCAGGAACTCCGCGAGCGGGGCGCCTTCGAGCTGCTTGAGCGTGTCGGTCGCGAGAGCGGTGGCCGCGGTCGCTTCGATCGTCGTGGCCATGGGTCTCTCCCGAGCTCAGCCAGTTTGAGGTCGCGCGATTCGGAACATGTAAAATCCGTGAGGCGCGAAGGTAAGTAAATAGGGCGTCTCGGTGATGATCGGGAACGGCGTCTCGCCGAAGAGCTCGATGAGGTGCGAGCCGGCAAAGCGCTTCAAGTCGAGCTCGGCCGCTTGCGCGAAGCGCGACAAGCACGCGACCACCAGGATGACCTCGTCTTCGTACTGGCGCAGGTAAGCCAAGACCTTGCGATTCGCGAGCGGCACGACCTCGAAGGTGCCACGGCCGAACGCCTTGTACTTCTTGCGCAGCTTGATGATGCGGCGCATCCACGCGAGCAGCGACGTCGAGGTGCGGTCCTGCGCCTCGACGTTCACCGACTGGAAGCCATAGACCGGGTCGACGATGACGGGGCTGTAGAGCGCCGCGACATCGGCCTCGGAGAAGCCAGCGTTGCGGTCGCTGGTCCATTGCATCGGCGTGCGTACGCCATTGCGGTCACCGAGATAGACGTTGTCGCCCATGCCGATCTCGTCGCCGTAATAGAGGACCGGCGTGCCCGGCATGGTGAACAGGAGCGCGTTCATCAGCTCCATCTGGCGGCGGCCATTGCCCAGGAGCGGCGCGAGGCGGCGGCGGATACCGACGTTGATGCGCATCAGCGGATCGGTCGCGTACTCGCGGTACATGTAGTCGCGCTCTTCGTCGCTCACCATCTCGAGCGTGAGCTCGTCGTGATTGCGCAGGAAGATGGCCCACTGGCAGTTCGGCGGGATGTCCGGCGTCTGGCGCATGATGTCGATGATCGGCGTCGCGTCTTCGCGGCGCAGCGCCATGTACATGCGCGGCATCAGCGGGAAGTGGAACGCCATGTGACATTCGTCGCCGCTCCCGAAGTACGGCAGCACGTCTTGCGGCCACTGATTGGCCTCGGCGAGGAACAGGCGGCCTTCGTAGTTGTCCATCTCGCGGCGCAGGGTCTTCAGGACCTGATGCGTCTCGGGAAGATTCTCGCAGTTCGTGCCGTCGCGCTCGAACAGGTACGGCACCGCGTCGAGACGCAGACCGTCGACACCCATGTCGAGCCAGAACTTCATGATCTTCACGACGGCGCGGATGACGTTCGGGTTGTCGAAGTTCAGATCGGGCTGATGCGAGAAGAAGCGGTGCCAGTAGTACTGCTTGGCGATCGGGTCCCAGCTCCAGTTCGACTTCTCGGTGTCGGTGAAGATGATGCGCGCGCCCTTGTACTTCTCGTCGGTGTCGCTCCAAACATAGTAGCCGCGCTTGGCGCTGCCGGGCGGTGCGCGGCGCGCGGCCTGGAACCACGGGTGCTGGTCGGACGTGTGATTGATGACCAGCTCGGTGACCACCTTGAGGCCGCGGTCGTGCGCCGCTCTCACGAAGCGCTTGAAGTCCTTCATGGTGCCGTAGCGCGGGTTGATGGAGCGGTAGTCGGCGATGTCGTAGCCGTCATCGCGGAGCGGCGAAGGATAGAAGGGGAGGATCCAGAGGGCGGTGACCCCGAGCGACTGAATGTAGTCGAGCTTCTCGATCAACCCGTTGAAGTCGCCATAGCCGTCACGCGTGCTGTCGCGGAACGCCTTGACGTGGAGCTGATAGATGACAGCGTCCTTGTACCAAAGAGGATCGGTGCTCTTCGGGGCGCTTGCGCCTTCCGGGGTCTGTATGCGTTGGTCCACTCCCATGCGCATCTCTATTGCTATTGGCGTCCTGCTGATCGCCGGCTGCGGCGGCTCGTCTTCCTCATCGAAACCCGAGTCACCATCGCCTGTTACTGAAACTACACCTACCGCGGGCGAAGCTAAGCACGCGTTTGCATACCCGCTAGCACGCAAAGTCGATCAAATCGACGACTATCACGGAACGAAGGTCGCGGATCCTTACCGTTGGCTCGAGGACGCCGATTCCGCCGACACGCGCGCCTGGATCGAAGGCGAGAACGAGGTGACGTTCGCCTACCTCGAGAAGATCCCCACGCGTGACGCCATCAAGAGCCATCTGACCACGCGCTGGAACTACGAGCGCTGGGGCACGCCGCTCCGCGAAGGTCGGTCGTACTTCGTCGAGAAGAACGACGGCCTGCAGAATCAAGGCGTCATCTACACCATGGATAGCCTGACGGGCGCGCCGAAGCCGCTCATCGATCCCAACGCCTTGTCGCAAGCAGGCACCACCGCGCTCGCCGACTTCGACGTGAGCAACGACGGCAAGAAGATCGTCTATGGGCTCGCGGCCGCCGGCTCCGACTGGGTCGAGTTCCACGTGCGCGACGTCGCCACCGCCAAGGACACGGCCGACCTCGTGAAGTGGAGCAAGTTCAGCTCGCCCGCCTTCGCCGCCGACGGCAAGGGTTTCTATTACGCGCGCTTCCCGACGCCCACGGCCGAGGCCGCTTTGGCGGAGGCGAACTACTTCCAGAAGGTCTACTTCCACAAGCTCGGCACCGAGCAATCGGCCGACGTGCTGATCTACGAAGCGCCGGAGCACAAGGAGTGGATGTTCGGGAACATCGTCACCGAGGACGGCAAGTACCTGGTGCTACCCATCGTCAAGGGCACCGCCGACAACAACATGGTGCTGGTCGTCGACTTGAAGCAGAAGAACGCGAAGCCGTTGACCGTCATCCCGGACTTCGCCGCCGAGTTCGCGTACATCGCGAACGACGGCCCCATCTTCTTCTTCAAGACCACCGACGGCGCGCCGCGTGGCCGCGTCATCGCCATCGACATCCGCAAGCCAGAGCGCGCCGGCTGGAAAGAGATCGTCCCGCAGGACGACGCGGCGGCCATCGAGTCGGCGAGCGTCGTCGGCAACAGGATCTTCGTGACCTACATGCGCGACGCCAAGTCCGCTGTCGCGGTCTACGACATGCGAGGCAAGCGCGTCGGCGACGTGGCGCTCCCCGGCGTCGGCAAGGCGGCCGGCTTCCACGGCAAGCGCGGCGGCAAGGAGACCTTCTACTCCTTCGAGAGCTTCACGCAGCCCAAGGCCATCTACCGCTACGACGTCGCGCGCGGCACGTCGTCGGTGTGGAAGCAGCCCAAGGTCGGCTTCAGCCCAGGCGACTACGAGACGACGCAGGTGTTCGCGACGAGCAAGGACGGTACCAAGGTGCCGATCTTCGTGACCCGCAAGAAGGGCGCCCCGCTGGACGGCAACGCGCCGACGCTGCTGTATGGTTACGGCGGCTTCAACATCCCGCTCACGCCGTGGTTCAGTGTACCCTTCATGACCTGGGTCGAGCTCGGCGGCACGCTCGCGGTCGCGAACCTCCGCGGCGGTGGTGAGTACGGTGAGGCGTGGCACCTGGCGGGCACGCGCGACAAGAAGCAGAACGTCTTCGACGATTTCTTCGCGGCGGCCGAGCTCCTTTCGAAGGACGGCTACACCAAGCCTTCGCGGCTCGCGATTCAGGGCCGCTCGAACGGCGGCCTGCTCGTCGGCGCGGCGATCACTCAGCGTCCCGAGCTCTTCGGCGCGGCGCTCCCGGGCGTCGGCGTCATGGACATGCTGCGCTTCCACACCTTCACCATCGGCCGTGCCTGGGTCGACGACTACGGCTCGGCGGAGAACGCCGACGAGTTCACGGCGCTGCGCGCGTACTCGCCGTACCACAACGTCAAGGCGGGCACGCACTATCCGCCGACCTTGGCGGTCACTGCGGATCACGACGACCGCGTGGTGCCGGCGCACTCGTTCAAGTTCATGGCCGCGCTCCAGTCCGCTCAAGCGGGCGACGCGCCAGTGCTCATCCGCATCGAGACGCAAGCTGGCCACGGCGCCGGCAAGCCGACCAGCAAGCGCATCGAGGAGTCGGCGGACGAGCTGGCCTTCGCGTTCCATGCGCTGGGGGCGGATGACGTGGTGATGGCGGCGGTGGCCGGCGCGGCGGGTGCTCCGGCTGCACGATGAACGTCGATGTGGTGATCCCGGCGCTCGACGAAGAGCTGAGCGTCGGGGATGTCGTGCGCGCTTTCAAAGGGCGCGTGCGTGAAGTCCTCGTCGCCGACAACGGCAGCCGTGACCGCACCGCCGAGGTCGCGCGTGAAGCCGGCGCGCGCGTCGTCAGCGCGCCGGCGCGGGGCTATGGCAACGCGTGCCTCGCGGCGTTGGCGGTGCTGCGGCCTGGCTGTGACGTAGTCGTGTTCACCGACGCCGATGGCAGCGACGACCCGGCGGACCTCGATAGGTTGATCGCGCCGATTGCCTCGGGCGACGCGGAGCTGGTGATCGGCTCGCGGGTGCGCGGCAACCTCGAGCCCGGCGCGCTCACGCCGCAACAGCGCATCGGCAATGCGCTGGCGGCGCGCTGGCTGCGGCTGCGCTTCGGTCAGCCGGCGACCGATCTCGGCCCGTTCCGCGCCATCAGCAAGACGGCGCTCGACGCGCTGGGCATGACCGATCTCAACTACGGTTGGACCATCGAGATGCAAGTGAAGGCGGCGCGGCAAGGTATGCGCTATAGCGAAGTTCCCGTGAGCTATCGGCGGCGCAAGGCCGGGGCTTCGAAGGTGTCTGGCACCTTGCGCGGCGTGGCGGGCGCGAGCGCCAAGATCTTGGGGCTGCTCGCTTACTACGACGTGGTCGAGCGCTCTCCTCTCGCGCAGCGCTTGTGGCGTCGACTCTGACGTCACGGCCGGTGGCGTGGTGCTGCGCCGCTTTCGGGCTCGCCTGCGCGCTTGCCGGCGCGGCGGCCTGGCTGCCTGCCGGGCAGCGTGGTGTCTGTTATATCGGTGCGCATCTGCTGGCGAGCGCCGCGATGATCCTCGCCTACCGCTTCGCGGATGCGCGGTCCGTCGGCGCGCTCGTGATGACGGGCGTGCTCTGCCGCCTGCTGCTCGTGCCGGTGCCGCCGTACACGACGCACGACGTGACCCGCTACATGTTCGACGGCGCGATGGTGCTCGCGGGGTTCGACCCGTACACCGTGCCACCCGGCGATCTCCGCCTCGCGGAGCTGCACGCGCTGTGGCCGAGCGCCTTGGAGCACGCGCGTTATCCAACGCTCTATCCGCCGCTCGCGTTGTGGGCGTTCGCGTCGTGCGCGCGCTTTGGACCCGCCGCCGCGTGGCTCGTTTGGAAGGCCTTGATCGCCGTGGCGTCGCTCGTGACCTTGCATGTCGGCCGCGGCGTCATGAGCCCCAAGGGCTTCGCCTTGCTCGCGCTGTCGCCGATCTTGGTGCTCGAGGGCGGGGTTGGCGCGCACCTCGACGTGCTGACCGTCATGGCGGTCATGCTGGCGGTCAGCGAGACGGCGCCGCTCGCGCGCGGCGCATGGTTGGGTGTCGGTGTGTTGCTCAAGCTCACGCCGATCACCTTGCTCGCGCCGGCGGTGATGTACGCGGCCGCGTCACCGTGGCGTGCCGCGCGCGTGGTGCTCGGAGCCGTGTCCGTCATGGCGGTCGGGTATGGCGTTGCTTCGGCCATGGGGTATCAGGCCGTGGGCTCGCTGCAGGCGTTCTTCGGGGGCTGGAGCTTTGGCTCGCCGTGGATGCTGGTCGAGCAACCGCTGCGCATCGCGCGGCCCGTCGTGCTGCGTGTCGGCATGGTGGTGGGAGTTGGAGCCGTGCTGACGTCGTGCTGGCTGGCGTATCGGCGTCGCTTGGGGCCGGCTCTGCTGCTCGCGGCTTGCGCGCCGTACCTTGCGAGCCCCGTCGTGTTCCCGTGGTATCTCGCGACCGCCGGCGCGTTGCTGGGTCTTGCCCCGTCGCTCGCCGTCATCGCCTGGATGACCGCGCTGCCGCTCACCTACGAGGTCATCGACCGCTTCGACCTCGACTACAGCTGGCACCCGGCGACCTGGCCCATCGCCGTGATGGTCGTCGCCGTGATGCTCGCGGCCTTGCCGTGGCAGCGATTGCGGCGGAAGGTCACCCCATGACGCGCACCATCCTCTTTGCTCCTGGCGCGGGCGCACCGTCGACGTCGGGCTGGATGCTCGCCTGGGCGGAGCGCTTGAGTACGCTCGGGCGCGTGGTGCCGATGGACTACGATTACATGCTGCGCGGCGCGAAGCGACCCGACCCGCAGCCCAAGCTCATCCTGCGTCACCGCGCGGAGCTCGCGAAGATCGCCGGCCGGCCCGTCGTGTTGTGCGGCAAGTCGATGGGCTCACGCATGGGCTGTCACGTGGCGCTCGAGGAGCCGGTCGCGGCGCTGGTGTGCTTCGGCTATCCGCTGCGTGGCCAGAACGGCAAGCTCCGCGACGAGGTCTTGCTCGCGCTGCGGACGCCCATCCTTTTCATTCAAGGTACGAAAGATCCGCTGTGTCCGCTGGGTGAGCTCGAGCGTGTGCGCGGCGGGATGAAGGCGCCGAGCGCGCTGCACGTCGTCGAGGGCGGTGACCACTCGCTGCTGCTCTCGCGCGGCAAGAGTCAGGCAATCCGCGATAAGCAAGCCGCCGCGGACGCCGCGATGCTAGAGGCAGTTCGCGCACACCTTGCCCAATTTGCCCCACTGGAGAGTGGGTAGGCGCGTGTGATCTCGCGCCCTTAACACGCGGTTTGCGCGGTATGTGGCTTGCATCCTCGGCGCATCGTGAAATGCGTCGTAGGTCAGCTGGCCATCATCTGCATCTGCCTACTGGTATGGCTCGGAACCCACCGCCTCTACGCGGGTAGTCCAGACGATTTCCCTCGGAGGAATTCATGGCTAGTGAGTCACTCTGGCACGCCCGCGTCGCGCGGCCCCGCTTCCCAGCGCTGCGCGAGAATTTCGAAACGGACGTCGTCGTCATCGGGGCGGGCATCACCGGTCTGCTCACCGCCCGCGCCCTCCAACGCTCCGGCAAGAGTGTCATCGTCCTCGAAAAGCGACGCATCGCGGCTGGCACGAGTGGATACAGCACGGCGCACGTGACCGCGCTGTTCGACGCCGGCTACGCGACCATCGAGAAGAAATTCGGCCGCGAAGAGTCGCGCCTCGTCGCGAGCTCCTTGGGGCACGCCATCGATGATCTCAGCCTGACCGCTGACCGCTTGAGCGTACCATGCGAGCGCTTGCCCGCTTACTTCTTCGCGCACGACGCGGCGGCGCGTGAAGAGATCGCCTGTGAGCTCGCGGCCGCCGATCGGGCGGGGCTCGCGGTCGAGCCGGTCGCCGACGTTCCGTTCCCAGCCGCCGAGCACGGGGGGCTACGTTTGGCCCGTCAGGCGCAGCTCGATCCGCTCGAGCTCTGCGCCGCGCTTGCCTTGGATTTTTCGCAGCGTGGAGGCCGCATCTTCGAGGACGCCCGCGTCGTGAGAATCGACGATGGTGAGCCGTGCATCATCGAGACGCCGTACAGCCGCGTGCGGGCGCGCGAAGTGGTGATGGCGACGCACACGCCGCTCGGCATTTCGATGCTTCACACGCAGGTCGCGCCGTACCGCTCGTACGTCATCGCGGCGCGCTGCGAAAAGCCGATCGGCCATGGGCTGTTCTTCGATACGGCCGCGCCGTACCATTACACGCGCACCGTATCGGGGAAGGACCCAGGCATGCTCCTGGTCGGTGGCGCCGATCACAAGACAGGCGCGCCCGCGTCCGCTGAAGCGTTCACGCGGATCGAAGACTGGGCGGCGGCGCGTCTCGGCGCGAGCCAACCGCGTTACCGCTGGTCGGCGCAGTTCTACGATCCCGTCGATACGCTGCCGTACATCGGGCGCGCATCATCGGGTGGCCACACCTGGCTCGCCACGGGCTACGGAGGCGACGGCATCATCTTCGCATCGGTAGCCGCGCGTCTCATCTGCGCGGGCATCGACGGCAAGGTCTTGCCGGAAGCGGACCTCTTGTCACCCAACCGCATCACGCCCATCGCGAGCGCCAAGAACTTCATTCGCGAGAACGCCGACGTGGCGAAGCGCTTCGTGAAGGATCATCTGACGCTCGCCGAGGAGCGCGACCTCGACGACGTGCGTCGCGGCGAGGGCCGCCTGATTCAACTGGGCTTACGCAAGATCGGCGCCTACCGTGACCACGATGGCGGACTGCACGTGCTGAGCCCCGTCTGCACGCACATGAAGTGCGTCGTGCATTTCAACCCGGTCGAGACCTCGTGGGACTGCCCATGCCACGGCGGCCGCTTCGACGTGGATGGCGCGCCTCTCGAGGGCCCACCGCTCTCGTGTCTCACGCCAGTCGAGCTGCCGAACCGCATCGACCCCGAGCCCGCGGCCGTCACGCCCATGATGCCGTACATGACGCCGCAGTCGTAGCGTCTAGATATCCGGCTTGTCGACGCGCCAGAGCATGTCGGCGAACCAACGCTTCGCATCGTACCAGCGCGCCACCACCTGGAAGCCGGTGGCCGAGGCGAGCCCTTCGATGTCGCTGTCGAGATACTTGTACGAGTACTCGGTGTGGATGGGCTCGAAGGGATCGAAGTCGAATGATTGACGCAGGTCGCGCACCGTCACGGTCTGCCGGCGCTGACTGACGAGATAGCTCTCCATGGCGCCGGTGAAGACGTTGTAGGTGCCGAAGTGCCGCCAATGCTCGAGCTCGAAGTCGGCGCCGAGCTCGCGATTCAAGCGGGCGAGCAAGTTGAGGTTGAAGTCGCGCGTGAGGCCTTGCTCGTCGTTGTAGGCGCGCAGCAGCACGTCGATGTCCTTCTTGAGATCGAAGCCGATGAGCACGAGGTCGCCGTCGGAGAGCGCGTCCCACATCTGCCGCAGGAACATGCGCGCGCGGTCGGTGCGGAAGTTGCCGATGTTCGAGCCGAGGAAGAGCACGAGGGTGCGCTCGCCGTTGGCCGTACGCAGCGCGTGCAAGCCGTCGAAGTACTCGGCGACGATGCCCGAGACTTCGAGCGTCGGGAGCTTCTCGTCCATCTTCCCGATGAGGCTCTGCATGGCGGCCTCGGAGATGTCGATCGGCACGAAGGTGACGTCGCGGTTGCGCGCGATGGCTCGAGACAGGAGGATGTCGGTCTTGCGCCCGTCGCCGGCGCCGAGGTCGACGAGCTTGAACTTGTGGTCACCCACCGCGTCGATGATGGCGTCCTGGTGGGCCTCGAGGATGTCCGCCTCGATGCGCGTCGGGTAGTAGTCTTTCGAATCGGTGATCCGCTGAAACAGACGGCTGCCGGCGTCGTCGTAGAAGTAGCGTGAGGAGATGCGCCGTGGCCTCTCGGACAAGCCGAGCAGCACGTCTTGCGCGAGCTTGCGCGCCGCGGCGATGGCGCTGACCTCGGCGGTGTCGAGGACACGGTAGGTCTGGCTCACGGATCCCGCGCGAGTCGAATGCCGGTCATCTGCCAGCGCTTCTCGGGCTGGAAGAAGTTCCGGTAGCTCGGCCGGATGTGACTCGCCGGCGTCAGACACGAGCCGCCCTTGAGCACCATCTGCCCGATCATGAACTTCCCGTTGTACTCGCCGAGAGCCCCCTCCGGCCGCTCGTAGCCCGGGTAGGGTAGATACGCGCTTTGAGTCCATTCCCACACCTCGCCGATGAGGGCGTGCCCCGTCGGCTCGAAGATCATGGCGTCGAGCAAGGTCCCCTTGTCCGCCATGGCGTTGCTTTGATTGGCCGCGTGCTCCCACTCGGGCTCGGTGGGGAGGCGTGCCTTGCGCCAGGCGGCGAAGGCATTGGCTTCGTAGTAGCTGACATGGGCGACTGGATGCTCCGGGACGACGGGCTGGAGGCCGTAGAGCGTGTAACGCTGCCAGGTGCCGTCTCGCTCGACCCAGTACATCGGCGCGCGCCAGCCGTTTTGGCGGACGGCCGCGTAGCCATCGGAGAGCCAGAGGTCGGGGCGGGAGTAGCCCTCGTCGCGCATGAACTCGAGGTACTCGCCTTGGGTGACCAAGCGGTCGGCTAGCGCGAAGGGAGCGAGGTAGGTCTCGTGGCGCGGCTGTTCGTTGTCGAAGCAGAAGCCTCTGCCGTCGTGGCCGAGCTCGCTCATGCCGCCGTCGAAGCTGCTGAAGCTCGAGGGGGTGTGCCGGGGGAGCTTCTTGGGTGGTTCCGTTTTAGCGTATGATGGGTAGATCGGCTCCTGGAAGAGCCCACGCTTGATGTCGGTGAGCAGCAGCTCCTGGTGCTGTTGCTCGTGATTGATGCCGACGGTGACGATGGCCGCGAGCTTCTCGAAGCGGGCGGCGTCGCAGTCACCGATGAGCATGGTGAGTTGATCGTCGACGCTCTTACGGTAGGCGAGGACCTCCGCGACGGTAGGGCGTGAGAAGCGCCCACGCTCGGCCTGCGGCACGCGCTCGCCGATGCTGTCGTAGTAGGAGTTGAAGAGGTGCTGCGTGGCGCCATCGAGCCGCCGCGCGCCATGCACCGCGAGCACCAAGGTCTCGAAGAACCAGGTGGTGTGCGCGAGATGCCACTTGGGCGGACTCACCTCGGCGACGGGCTGAATGACGTAGTCCTCGACAGCCAACGGCGCGACGAGACGCAGGGTCAAATCCCGCGTCGCGCGATAGGCGCGAAGTAGCTCGTCTCGAGTCATCACATTCTCCGGGGCGACTACGGATAATCACTCCCGGGAACGTCCGCACCCTGCGCGGCGCGCAATGGTCGGCAAACAAACCAGATGTTAGTTCGCAGCACCCGATAGCAAGCGAAGGGCGGGCGACAACGCCACGTTCAACGACGGGAGAGCTCGACTACTCCCGACCGCAGCCGCCCCGACACGCTGCAACACGCCCCCTTCGAAGGGACGCCGTTGCTAGCGTCGGGTCCGCCGACGTTTTTTGC
>JBDHVB010000117.1:0-17305 GCA_039809465.1 Myxococcota bacterium | reverse complement strand
CCAAGTGCTCGGCGAGGCGCTTGACGGCGTCGTGGTCGGCCTGGGCGAGGCTCGCCTCCTCGAGGAGCGCCTGGACGGCTTGCTCGGTGGCGCCGCTGGAGAGAGCGGCCAACGCCTTGCGGACGGCGGCGATGCTTGCTGGAGCGGTCACGTCGGGCGGGACGTCGCGGACGCGGTTCACCACCAGCCCCCGGACCTTGAGACCCTCGGCGGCGAGCTCTTCCTTGAAGCGGAACATGGCGTCGTGTTGGGCGCGCTGGGTGGAGGAGACGAGGTTGAAGGCGACCTCGTCGGAGGCGAGCAGGTCGCGGACCTTGCGCGAGCGCTCCTTGAAGCCCTCGTACATACCCTGGAAGCCGAGGACGAACTCGGCGAGCTCACGCAGCGTCTCGGTGCCGGCGAGCTTGCCGACCGTCTTGCCGATGAACGAGCTGCCGACGTCGAGGAGCTTGAGCGAGAAGCGGCCCGCCGCGGCGTACGGCTTCACCAGCCACTGGATGGTGTCCTGCTCGAGGAAGTCGATGATGCGGCTCGGCGCCTCGAGGAAGTCGATGGCGTTGTTGCTGGGCGGCGTGTCGAGGATGATGAGGTCGTACTTGCCGCTCGCGTAGACCTCGTGGAGCTTCTCGACCGCGGCGTATTCGTGCGAGCCGACGAGCACCGTCGAGAAGTGCTGGTAGATGCGGTTGCCGAGGATGGCGCGCTTCTTCTCGTCGTTGGGGGCGAAGCGCTCGACCAGCTCGTCGAAGGTGCGCTTCACGTCGGGCATCATGGCCCAGAGCGGCGCTTTCAGCTTCACGCCGTAGGGATCGAGCTGGTCTTGCTCGATCTGGTGCTCGACGTTGCCGAAGGACGGCAGGCCGAGCGCGTTCGCGAGCCGGCGCGCCGGGTCGATGGTCATGACGAGGGTCCTGCGCCCGCTCGCCGCCGCGGCGACCGCCATAGCGGCCGACACCGTGGTCTTACCGACGCCGCCGGTACCGACGTTGACGACGACCTTGCGGCCCTCCCAGATCGGCTGGCTCATTGCTCGGCCTCGCGGGTGAGCGCCGGGACGATGACGTCGGCGATGGTCTCGAGGCTCTGGCGGCCGAAGTCGGCGGCGACGATGCGCGGGATGCTGACCGAGTCGCGCAGCATCTTGTGCGGGAGGCGCTGGAGGTTGTGCTCGCCGGCGATGCGGCGCTGCTCGCGGGCGCTCAAGACTTGGGTCGCCGAGATTACATTGTAATCTCCGGTAGCGCTTGCTTGGAGGGTGGGCACGATTTCGGGCACCAGGGCGCTGACCCGCTGGTTCAAGAAGGTCGTGCCGATGCTCATGCCGAGCTCGTCGCCGACGGCGCGCTCGAGCTCGACGGCCTCGTTGACCGGCATCTCCTCGGGGGTGGTCACGACGTGGAGGGTGGTGCGCTTTTCGTCCCGCAAGAGCTGGTCCATGGCGCGTGCGTTTTCTCGGAGTGGGCCCGCGGGCACGGTCGCTTGGACGACGCTCGGCGCGCGCAGCATGGCGATGGCGTGACCGGTGGCCGGCGCGTCGAGGATGATGACGTCGAAGCGCTTGCGGCCGTCCTCTTCTTCTTCGCGCTCGTGATGCCAGATCTTACCGAGCATCATCAGCTCGCCGAGCGACGGCACGAGCCGCAGGAAGTGCTTCACCACGCGGTTCTCGAAGACCGCCTTGTAGACCGTCTCGAACTTGAAGGTGAGCAGCACGTATTCGCGCAGGGTGTCGCGCGGGTTCATGTCGACCAGGGAGAGGCCCGGGAGGACCGTGGTGAGCTTGCTGCCGGTCGGCTCGACGCCGAGGAGGAGCGCGGCGCGGTCACGGCCGTTCACCTCGGCGAGCAGGACACGCTTGCCCCGCCGGACCTCGGCCAACGCGAGCGCCGCGGCGACGGTGGTCTTACCGACCCCACCTTTACCCGTGACAATGCGCAGCCGCGGTTGAAACGCCATCGCGGCGCGTTCCGTCGCACGTCGGAGGCAAAGGTGCAACGTTTGGCGGGTGCTGGGACGTAAGCGCGCCCCCAGAGCCCTGACAGCGTAGCGGGATGCGCGTTGACCGTTTCCCGCAACGCCGTCGCCCGGCCTCCCGATACCGCACCCAGAATCCCGACAACGCGGGGTGTGTGCATGATTCAAGACGGCGATTTGGTCAGCTTTCGCTACTCCATCAGCGACTCCGACGGGCTGCTCATCGATAGCTCCGGCGACACCCCCGTGAAGCATATTTGTGGCGCCCACACGTTGGTCCCCGGCCTCGAGCGCGCGCTCATCGGTCGAGCCGCTGGCGATCGGTTCAATATCCAAGTCGCGCCGGCTTACGGCTACGGCGAGCGCCTCACCAACGATAGTCAGCTCACCGTGCCCCGCACCGATCTCCCGAAGGACATGCCCCTCGAAGTCGGCATGCTCCTCATGCTCGAAGACGACGCCGGTGAGCCGATGCCTGTTTGGCTCGTTGGCCTCACCGATACCACCGCGGTCTTCGACGCCAATCACCCGCTCGCCGGCGTGACGCTGCACTTCGACGTCGAGGTCCTGGAGGCGCGCCCGGCGACCAGCGCCGAGAAGCACCGCACCTTCATGGGAATCGCGCCATGACCAGCTCGCTCGGCCCCCAGCAGCCCCCGAAGCTCCCCGGTGTCTGCCCCTACGGCTTCGGCGCCGCGCCCAAACCAGCAACCGCTAAAGTGGACAGCGC
The DNA here is from genome assembly GCA_039809465.1 of Myxococcota bacterium. Classification (GTDB taxonomy): domain Bacteria; phylum Myxococcota; class XYA12-FULL-58-9; order XYA12-FULL-58-9; family JALHOP01; genus JALHOP01. Next base: position 14,601 of record JBDHVB010000117.1, on the reverse strand, counting down.
CCCCGCGGCCCCGACCTCGAACAGCAGCCCAGGCCTCGCCATCGCGACCGAAGCCGCGGCGCCCTCGAAGTGCCCGGTCACCCGCCTGCGCAACTTCATGAGCGGCAGCAGTCCCGCGGCCGTCAAAGCGGACAAGTACGATCACCTCCGAGGTGGAGCGAAGCCCTTCACCCAGCAGTCCAGCTACGCCGAGACCGTCCAGATCTTCGAAGGCCCCCTTGGCCCCAAAGCCGCGAAAGCCTTCCCGCCGGACATCGCCGAGGTCGTCGACTTCATCGACGCCTGGAGCAAGCGCACCGCCACCTTCTTGAAGAACGGCGCCGACGTCTCGACCTTCCGCAACACCTACGAGACCGGTGTCGCGATCGCGGATGCGCTTCGCCTCGTCCGCCTCACCAACACCAAGCGCATCGACGACTGGCTCGCCTCGCCCGAGACTTCCCAAGAGAGCAAAGCCGCCTTCGAAGCCTGGCGCGACGCCTGCCTGAAGCGCACCGACGCCCTCTCGCAGATCACCTCCGACGCCCTCGTCACCGGCAACCTGGTCGGTTGGGAGCAAGGCACCGCCAAAGCGGCCTTCATCAACATCAACAAGCTGACCAAGTTCATGGGCAGCAAAGGCTACCTTTGGCAGCACCCCTTCCAGGTCATGGGGCTCACCGCCGGCTTGGGTGGCATCTTCATCCGTGAGCGCCAATTCCTCTCGGCGGTCATCGGCGAGCAGATGCGCCGCAACAACGTGCCGTTCACCCGCATGGGTGAAGCGCGCATGCTCGAGCGTCTCAACAAGATGTCCGGTAAAGCGTACCTCACCGAGCGTCACGCCGAGGTCGTCCGCACCGCCTACAAGGTCCTCAAGGAGCGCGACGTGACCGGCGCCGACGCCCACCAGCTCATCGTCAAAGCCATGCGCGAAGGCCAACGTGTCAGCGGCAAGCCGTGGAAGGGCATCCTCCGTCTCACCGAGCTCGTCCGCTACTCGCAAGTCGATCCAAAGCGCGCGGACTTCGGCGAGCTCTTCCAGACCGCGATGGACACGCCCATCCACTACACGCACGCGCCCGGCGCCGAGTGGATCGTCCGCGATCCCGTCCTCGGCTTGAAGCTCCTGCAGATGGACGGGGTCATCCCCGAAGGCCAAGAGGTCGCCGACCTGCGCCAAGGTCACAACTCGATCATCCCCGGCCTCTTCCGCGCCGGCATCGCCAAGACCAAGGTCGCCGAGCGCTACTCACGCTCGCTCGACGCGTTCCTCGAGAGCATGGTCGTCATGGAAGGCGCCGATCACAAACGTCACCGCAAAGCGTTCTTGCCGTTCTTCACGCAGGCCGCGGTCCTCGAGCACGCGCCGTACGTCGACGGCACGCTCGGCAAGCTCCTCGACGACGTCGAAGCCAAGGCCGCGCGCGCCGGCGGCGCCTTCGACTTCAAGAGGGACTTCGCCTACCACTTTCCGATCCGCGTCATCTGCCGCATGATGGGCCTGCCGGAGTGCGACGTGCCGAAGGTCCAAGCGTGGGCCGAGACCTCCGTGCGCGCGATGGATCTCGAAGCCGGCATGACCCTCGAGATCTCGAACGCCGGCCAGCTCGCCGCCAAGGAGTTCCGCGCCTACTTGCTCGAGAAGCTGCGCGACGAGAACGCCACCGGCATGCTCGCGGCCGTCGCCAAGGACACGACGCTCAACGAAGACGAGAAGATCGCAAACCTCGGCGTCATGATCTTCGCGGGCTTCGAGACCACGACCGGCCTGCTCTCGAAGGGCATGAACGAGCTGCTCCAGCATCCCGAGCAGTGGCAGCACCTGCGCAATCAGCTGGTCGGCGGCCCGGAGCTCACCGTCGACGGCAAGCCCGTGGCCGACCACGAGCTGCGTTGGCTCACCTGGGCCGTCACCCAGAAGAGGAACGTCGACGAAGTCCGCCGCGACTACCTGCTCGGCCTGATCGCCAAGTCCCCGGAGCTCGGGCAGCGCTTCGAGGCCTTCAAGCTCCAAGAGGACGCGCTCGACAACGCCGTCGAAGAGCTCCTCCGCTGGAACGCCCCGGGCTCGGTCATCCCGCTCACGTGCTCGCGCGACGTGACCGTCGAGATGCCCTTCGGCATGGTCCTGCGCGGCCACCTCTACGAGAAGGGCGACAAGCTCACCTTCAAGAAGGGTGAGAACATCAACGTGCCGATCGACGAGCTCAACCGCCGCGTGCCGCACACGCCCGGCGTCTTCGACAGCAAGGGGAGCGGTGACTTCGACATCAGCCGTCCCGAGAACAAGGATCACTTGAGCTTCGGCGTCCGCCACCAGTGCATCGGTGCCACGCTCGCCAAGGTGAACGCCAAGCGCGCCCTCGAGCAGGTGCTGCGACGCCTGCCGAGCCTCACCCTCGACGGCCGGGCCATGCCCCAGGACATGGAGCTCTTCAGCGGCCTCGCGAAGCTCCCCGTGCGAATCGTTACCGCTACGGTGTCAGGTGCCGCTGTCGCATCGCGTTGACCGACTTCGGCGATAAGCTCGCCATGACGAGGATCGACCCGAAAATTTCCCATTCGTTCGAGCAGACTTCGGCTCGAGCCGCGCAGCCCAGCGCAACCGCCAAGGCGAAGGGCCCCGAGCAGCAACGGGGCGTGTCGATGACGCCTCCACTGCCTCCAGCCGTCGGCCCCACGCGGAGCGCCCCGGCGCACGCCGATCCGTTCGTCACGTTCTTCGTCAGCTCCAACGACCCAGGCGTGCGTATGCCGCTGAAGGTGAGCAACGCGTTGAGGACGCTCGCGAGCGAGCATCCTGGGGCGTTCCAGAAGCTCGAGCCGAGCGGCCACTTCGACGGTGGTTTCATCTACAAGGTGCGCGCATCACTCATCCCGGCCCTGCGTGAAGCGTGTGGCGATGCGTGCTCGGCAACCGAGCTTGCGAAGCTTCTCGCGGCGCCCGCCCGAGGGCCGGTTGATGCTTCGATCATCGACGTGCTCGACGGCGTCAATCCTCTCGCCAAGCTCAGCGCGCTCGGCGCGTTGGCCAAGCGCCAGCCGATCGAGCTCGACTCCAAGCAGCAGCTCGACCTCGTGGTCGCTTTAGCGGACGCAGCGGAGATGGTGGGCGCGCTCTATGGAGCGGTGCTTCGTGACACCATGGAGCCGCGCCGCGCTGGGCTCACCACCGCGCGCCGTGGCGCGTCGGAGCTCGAGATGCTCGCGGTGAAGCTTCGCGATTGCGTCAAGCTCATCGAAGGCTTCGGCACGCCGGCCGCGCATCATATGCTCGATCAGCTCATCGATCAGGGCGGCGGGCTCGTGTTCGACTACGTCGCTACGACGCCGAGGGCGGCGCGCGGCGTCGTCGACGTTTGGTCGAACGTCATGGCGGACGCGCTCGCCACGCTCGAGCAGCGGATGGCCGCGCGCGATCAGCTGGATGGTGCCTGGGTGCGTCGCTCGTATCTCGGCTCCAAGTCCGTCACGGTCAGCGGCGAGACCTGGCGTGAGGACTTTCCGTTCATCGCGAGACAGCACAAGTTCGTGATGCTCCTCGGCGCGAAGGATCCGAAAGTGGCGAAGCTCGCCCGTGATGCGATCTTCGATGCGGTGCTCGCGACGGACGCCAAGCTCCCGAGCCTCCAAGCGTGTCACAAATCCGTGGACCTCCAGGAGACCCTCGGGCGGCTGTTGCCAGAGGAGCGCAAGAACCCCGAGATCATCGAAGCGATGATCGAGGTGCACGAGCGTAGTTACGCCGCGCGCGCCCTGACCGGCGTGAAGGAGGTCACCTTCCTCATCGGTGAGCTTGGAACCAGTCGGAGATTCGAGGCCTCCACGTATGACGCGGCGACCCTCGTTCGAAACAATGGACAGCTCATCGCCGAGCTCTTGAAAGCGGTGAAGACCCCCGAGCTCAAGGCCGATCTCGTCAACGCGGCCATCGGGTACTACATCCTGTCGACGCAGGTACCCGAGTATTTCGAGTCGCCGAGGGCGAAGGCCGTTTTGGCGGACGTCATCGCGACCGCGACGGGCCCAATGGTTCCTGCCGAGCTCGCCGCCAGGGCGGCCGCTGAGCTCGCTAGACGAGACGACGCGTCGTTATTGAAGGCGCTCGATGCGAGCATCGGTCCGCCCGAGGTCATGACCAATCCGGATGGCCACGAGGCCTCTCGTCCAGCGTGGTACAAACGAAGCTGGGGCGGGTGATCCAGTAGTGCTAGGGTCGCGTCATGGCAGGAAACGAATCGATGCTCGACACGCTCAAGGAGTGGCTGATCGCCGGTAACCCCGGCCTCGTCACCAAGGACGACCTCCTCCGCCTGGAGTCTCGCGTCGACGAGCTCCTCGAGCTCATGGACGAAATCGAAGGCCGCCTCGACGATTCCAAGGATGACGGCGGCGGGTTGAACGGGCACTAGTCATGCGCGCCGTTCACGTGAGCCTGTGCGGCTGTCTTTTCTTGCTGAGCGCTTGCGGTGGTGGCGGCGGCGGTGGCGCTGGTGACGCGGTGAAGGAGCTCCCTGGCTCGCTTTACTGGTTCTTCGCCGGGAGCGCGGGCGCGTATGACCTGAGCGCCGGCGACTATCAGGAAGAGATGATGAAGATGGGATCGGCCTCGTCCTTCTTCGATGCCTTCGATGTCTCGTGGGACAACGAGAAGATCCTGCTGAGCATGGACGTCGAGGGCACGTTCAACTTCAGTGAGCGGCGCTTCGTGGTGCGTCCCAACGCCAGGGGCATCAGCTACGACGACGTCCAGAGTGGCGGGAACCTCCGTGACTTCACGCTCGAGTGGGACGACATCTCGGACACCTACGGACATCTCTCCCCCAACGAGCAGTACGTGGCGGTGGATGCTCAGCTCTTCTCCGATCTCCCCATCGTGATCGCGAGCACCAGCACCGGTGAGATCATCAGCGGCTGGGTCGTGGACGGCGTCAGCTTCACGGACTACGGGAACCCCGTGTGGACGGCGGACAACACGCTCTATTTCCGCATCGCGGACGAGCTCTATCGCTGCAGCGGCGCCGATACGTACGACAGCGCGGAGAGGGTGCTCACGTTACCGAGCGGCAGCAGCTTCGTGACCGTCGACCCGCGGGGAACGAGGATCGTCTTCCGCCAAAACAAACACCTGTGGATGAGCAACCTCGACGGCAGCGACACGCGCCAGATCACCACCTCCGATACTTCCGACGTGATCGATTACGACGGCGAGCGCCACCCGACGTTCTCGCCCGACGGCAAGTACATCGCCTTCACGGGCGCCAGTAAGCGCGGCGTCCCCTGGAGCGATCACGACTATCCCGACGGCTCGTGGGTGGCCGCGACCGGCGGCAAGTACGGCTACATCATCGTGATCCCCGCCGACGGGAAGCTCTACGACCTCGAAGACGAGAGTAGCGGCGCGCTGTGGCTCCGCGAGCCGGGCAACACCTCGAGCGGCATCGCTTGCAACAATCAGTTGATCTGGCGATGAGCCAAGCGCCGAGCCAGTGGGCTACGCGCGCTTCGTCATGCCTGCGAGCGTCTTGTCGAAGTGGATGGTGGCGGCGGTGGCGGCGCCTTCAGGACCGACGTCGTCGATGACCCAGCCACGTTTTGCATCACGCGTGAAGACGAACTTGCACCAGCTATCGTGCCGTCTTTGATCCGCGACGCGGTAGACCTCGCGGTTGTCGGCGCTCTCGAAGCGAATACCAAGCGATCGGCTGCCGTTGCTGTTGCCCCAGTCTTCCATGAACGCTGCCCATGCATGATTGCGGTCGAGACCCGCAGCGGCACATTTGCTGTCCCAGCGACGTAGAAAAGCGTCCGAGAAATTTTCGCGAAAGGCAGTGAGCTCTTCGCGTGACGGTACCCCGAAGCTGTGCGGCCGCGCCGCCGTGCGCTCTACCGTGCACAAGCGACCCAGAACGCTATGACCTGAAAGGTTGGCGTGCTGTGGCTGCTCGGAGGCTTTTACTTCTTGCGCCAATTTATCGAGCGTCTGTGCCGCGCGAGACAACCAAATGCTCAAGCTCATGACTGATTCTCCCGTAACGTAGAGACGCCACAATTATCTTCTTCTGTGTCTTTCTCGGGAGCAGGTGACCTCGCGTTGCTCGGTTGCACAATGAACGGACCTGACGCGCTGTCGTGTTGTCCCTTGGCGAGCCGCTCCGAGCGGGCTGGTGGTGTCAGGTCATGCTCGTGCGTCGTGGCGGGAGCTGCTATGCGCTACGGCATGCCTGACGCCTGGGATGCCAAGATGACCGCCGACGATCTCCTGTACGTCGGCGACTTTCAGGGAGCGCTCGAGCACACGCAGCGCGCGCTGCGCGACTACCCCGGTGATCATGGGTTGGCGATGGCCCTCGGCCAAGCGCTCGTTGGGCTCGGGCGGGCGGCGGAAGCCCTGCAGGTGTTTCAACGTTGCTGTGAGAGCCAAGGCGGCGCTGCCTATCCTCACTTCTACCGTGCTGCCTGCTTTGCGCTGCTCGGCGATCGCGACTCCATGCTCGCGGCGCTTCGCGAGGCTTACACGCGTGATCGTAAGGTCGGCGCCAGCGCGCTCCGGCACGTGGCCTTCACTGCGTTCAGAGAGGACACCGACTTCCTAGCGACGCTCGAGCTCCCCGCCGCCACCGCGCTCGCTCCCGAGATCGAGCGTGTACGAACGTTGCTGAACATGGACGAGCTCGCCGAGGCCCTCGCCGCGGCAGAGCAGCTGACGGACGCGTCGGATCGCTCGAGCGTGCTCGATGTGACGAGCGACGTCCTCGCGGCGATCATCGAGGAGCTCGAGGAGCACGGCACGGCGCACTTCGAGGGACCGTCGCGAACGCTCGACGCGTGGCAGCAGCTCCTCGATGGCGTACGCGCCAAGCGCGCGAGTCTCGGCGATGCGCGCTCCGCATATGCGGCCAAGCAGCTCCGCGAGGGACGCTAAGAGCGGCTCGCTGACGGGGCGCGCCGATATTGCGCGGAGGCGCTTAGCGCTTGATGACCTCGCCGCCCTTCATCACGAACTTGACGCGCGTGAGCTCGTTGATGTCGGCCAAGGGGTCGCCGGACACCGCGATGATGTCGGCGTAGCGGCCGCTCTGGACCGAGCCGATGTCGGCGCTCTTGCCGAGGAGCGCCGAGGCGTTCTGGGTCGCGGCGAGGATGGCGTCGATGGGGGTCATGCCGGCCTTCACCAGGAGCGCGAACTCCTCGGCGTTGCGGCCGTGCGGCACCAGGAGCTGGTCGGTGCCGAAGGCGATCTTCACTCCGGCTTTGTAGGCATCGGCGACGTTCTTGGTGATGCGCGGCGCGGTCACGAGCGCCTTCTCGGCCGACGAGGGAGGGAGGCGCTCGGGGTGCGTCTTCGCTACCTCGTAGACCGTCTGCGCGATGAGCATGGTGGGCACCAAGTAGGCGCCGTGCTTCTTGAAGAGCTTGTAGCTGTCCGCGTCAGCGTACGTGGCGTGCTCGATGGAGTCGACGCCGAGCTCGATGGTGCGATCGATGGCTTTCTTGCCGTGGGCGTGGGCCATGACCTTCATGTTCAAGGCGTGCGCCGTCTCGATGACCGCCTTGATCTCGTCGTCGGCCATGAGCTGCAAGGTCGGATCGTCGCCGATCGAGATGACGCCGCCCGAGGGCATGATCTTGATCTGGTCGACGCCTCGCCGCTTGAAGTCCCGCACGACGCGGCGCGCTGCCTCGGGGCTGTCGACGATGTTCTCCTGCCAGCGCGGGTGCGTCAGGTCGGGGTCGAGGCCGTTGTGGGCGTCGCCGTGGCCGCCGGTGGGAGTGATCGGCGCTCCGGAGACGAACATACGCGGGCCGGCGATCAGACCCTTGTCGATGGCGTTCTTCATGGCGACGACGAGGTCGGTGTCCGCTCCAGCGTCACGCACCGACGTGAACCCCGCCTCGAGGGTGCGCCGCGCGAAGGCCACGGAGGAGAAGGCGTCGTTCAGGGGCGTGCGTGTCACGTGCTTGACGATCGGGTTCCCGCCGTCGATCTCGAGGGTGAGGTGCACATGGGTGTCGATGAGACCCGGGAGCACCGTGGCGCTCGAGAGGTCGATGAGATCGGCCTTACCGGGATCGACGAAGCCACTCTCCACTTTGGTGATGCGCTCGTCCTTGATGAGGATCGACACCTTGGCGCGCACGTTCTTGCTGGTGCCGTCGATCAGCTTCCCCGCGTGGATGACCACGTCTTTCGCGTAGGCGGGTAGGGCGGCGCTGAGGACCGCGATAGCGATGAGTGCTCTCATGGGGGGCTCCGTGGGGGATCGGCGGCACGAAGACCGCTGTCGCCAAGTGCAAGCTACGGGGCCGCTAGCAGACATTCGCGGCGCGTGACACCTCTCCCCAGCCTGACAATGTGGCGGGCCTGGGTGCTGTGCTCTTTGGACGCTATAGCGGATGAAGTGAGGCTCACTTGTACGCGGTCGTGAAGTCGTCGGGCGAGATGCTGATGCTGCCGTCGGCGGGTCGCTTCAGCTCGCCATCGATCGTCTTGCGGTAGTTCACCGTCGTGCACGACCGCGTCACCGTGGCGACGCCGTCGGGCGCATCGATCGCCGTCTGCAGGATGTAGAGGCAGATTACATTGTCACCTGCGATGGTGGTCTTGGTCGCCAAGGTCTCGACCAGCCGGACGTTCTGCACGTCGAAGGTGAAGCAGCTGACTCCAGGGGTGCTGGCGGCGCTTGGCGAGCTCGGCGTGAGCGCGCTGTATCCGTATGCCCAAGTGGAGTCGCTCTCGGGGAAGATGGGGTTGGTGCCTACGCGGATCTCTTGCGCGTCGATCACTCCGTCACGGTCGGTGTCCTGGGTCAGGGTGCGCTGATCGAGGGGATTGGTGCCGCTGTGGAGCTCGAGCTCATCGGGGAAGCCATCGCCGTCCGAGTCGGGTGACGTCGGATCGTAGCCGAGCGTGACCTCTGCGCAGTCGGGGATGCCGTCGGCGTCGCGATCCTCCTCCATGCCTAGCTCGATGCACTGCGTGTGACAGAGCCCTTGGTTGGGGAGGAGCTCGCTGTCGACCCGGTCGCTACAGCCGTCACCGTCGCGATCGGCCTCCGTGGGGCTCGGATCGTCGACGTCGCGGATGCCGTCGCGATCGCTGTCGGCCCAGAGCTGATCGCCCCAAACCATCCGGCTCAGGTTGACCAGATAGAAGTCGCGCGACTCGAAGCGTCGCTTGAGCTCGGTGAAGGTGATCTCGAAGTGCAGCTGATCGTCCTCGAGCGCCTGGAAGATCCCACCGCCGATGTTCGCCATCGGCCGTAGAAACGCCGGCGGATCGCCGTAGACGCAGCCACTGACGAACCCGGCGTAGGTCAGCTGCGTCGTGCTGAGCTTGAGCTGGAAAGGATGCCACTTGGCCTTCAGATTCATGAGCGCTTGGGTGGCCGCTTCAACGGACTCGACGGGGATGCACGGGTAGGGCTCGCCGTCGGAGAGGAACTGGATGTCATAGCGGGTGCGCGAGACCTCGGAGGAAGTCAGCGAGCGCATGTCGTCCTCGAGGAACTCGACCGTCTTGCGGAGCGCGTCGAGATAGCCCGTCCCATCCAGCTCATCGCGCAGCTGCGGAATGCCGGTCGCGATGAGCGTGTCCACGTCCGACGTGAAGGTGGGCGTCACGCGCTCGGCCTGGGTGGAGAAGCGAATGATGCCGAATGACACGCTCGGGTTGTCTCCGTACTCCTCGATGACCCGCTGCACCGCGTCGGCGCGCTTGTCCATGGGATCGCTGGTGCCGTTGCTGTTCGAGACGTCGATGACGAAGAGGATCTTGTAGGGAAACGTGACGGAGGCTGGCGCGACGGTACAAGCGTCGCCCTGCATGTGGACGACGTTGTCTTCGATGGGCGGAGGCGGGTCCTCACAGGGCAGCACGCATAGCTCGGCGTCCGTGCAGGCGTACGCGCTCAGCGCAAGCCAGATGACGGAGGCGAGGCAGCGGGGAGCTACGGCACGCGACTCCGCACACACCGTGCCACAATGTGGGTTAGCACTCACGCGGAGAGCTACCCTGAAAATACGAAGGCTGGTGATCTATCGGGCCTGACCTCCGCGTCAGTGGCGCGGAGGTTGACTCTCATCCCTTTCGTGTGGGGGGTGAAGGCGAGCCGCTTTTGCGAACGACTCGACTCGGCTCGAGCACCATCAGCTCGACGCGCTCGACGTCCTCTCAGCTCGCGCGGGCCAACGCTGGCAGGATGTGGCCGCAGGTCATCTCTTCGCAGTCCCAGACGCCTGCTTCTTGGCCGCGGATGAAGGCGCGGCGGACGTCGAAGATGTCGGCGCGCGAAGGGATGTCGACGGCGACGACTTCGTTGCTGTTCGAGCCTTCGATGCCGAGCTCGGCGAGTGGCTTCCAGAACTCGTCGAAGCGCGCGGCGTCGAGCGCGATGTACGCATACGTCGAGTGACCAGCATGGATAGCGACCGACAGGAACGTGAGGCGGCCCTCGACCTCCTTGGCCTTGACGATGTCGCGCATGCAAACGCCGCGCACGGCCTTGGGCACGCTGAGCAACCGATAGAGATCGCTCCCGACTTGCTCGCACCAGATGTCTTCGCCAGTGACACCGCTATCGCGGTCATCGAGGGGGAAGTGGACCTCCGCGAGAGGCTTCTTGGCTTGTCCGCTGTTGCGCATGGGCAACCTCTCAGCCTGGCAGGCGGCGATAAACACCGACGACGAGGCCGATGATCTGCACCTGCTTGAAGTCTTTTTTGTTGACGTAGATGGGCTTCATGCTCGCGTTCGCTGGCTGCAAGCGGATGCGGTCGCCTTCAGGGTAGTAGCGCTTCACGGTGGCTTCGTTCTCGACGAGCACGACCACGATCTCGCCCGGCTCGGCGTTGGCGCGCTTGCGCACGAAGATGTAGTCGCCATCGTAGATGCCGTCTTCGATCATCGACTCGCCGACGACCTTGAGCGCGAAGACCTTCTTGCCGTCACCAACGAGCATTTGATCGACGACGACCGAGCCCTCGGCGTTCTCTTCGGCGAGGATGGGTTCACCAGCGGCGACGCGGCCGAGGATTGGGATCTCGATGCTGCGGCCACCCGAGGGGAAGAGCGCGCGCACCACACCACCGCGCGTCTTGGGCGCTTCGTGGTTGTTCTTGGCTTCGGCCTCGTCGTTGACCAGCATCAGCGTGCGCGACTTCATGTCTTGCTGCTGTAAGTAGCCCTTGCGCTTCAACGCCTTGAGGTGATCGGCGACGCCGTTCGTCGAGCGGATGCCCAAGTGCTCGCCGATCTCGCGAATGGTCGGTGGGTAACCCCACGCGCGGATGCGATCTTGGATGAAGTCGAAAACTTCTTTCTGACGATCGGTGAGCTCGGGACGGTCGGTCATGGTGCGACGTTACTGAACGGCTGTGTACGTGTCAAATGTTCAGCAGTAAAAAGATCACCATCGCGTACGCGCAAGAAAGCACCGGGTGCTTTCGTCAACCGGCTAGTTGGCGCTTGGATAGCTCGATTTTGCGCCATCTTTTCGCGCTTCTTCGTCGGCCTTGCGCTTCCTGGTCTCGTCGTCGTAGTGGGCCATGTCGCGATCGTATTCGGCTTTCTTGGTGGCGTACTCGGCGCTGATGATCGGGACCATCTCGCGCAATGCGCCGACGAGGTCGGGGAAGGGGACGTCATCCTTCTCGACCAAGACCTCCCACGCGGCGCTCGCCGAGCCACGCTCGAGGAGGAACCCGACGCTCTTGTGACCCCAGCCCGGGGGGACGTTGATGACCACGTGGCTGCGGTTGTCGCAGGAGCGGCCGAAGACGACGTCGAGCTGCTGGCGCCTGCCGCGCTTGTCGCGACTCGCGTAGCGCAGCTCGCAGGCGTCGAGTGGGCGTAGGGCGTCTTGGACGAACGCGAGCTCCGGCAGCTCGCCGACGTTGGACATGCTCAGGAGCCCGCGCTTCTTGAGGCCGATGGTGACGATGCTGCCGGCGATGCTGAGCGCGACGATGCTCACGACGATCCAAAGACCGTTCACGCTCTTTCTTGGCGGCACCCGGTTCTCGCTCATCGCGCGAGGCTATCACGAGGGCTGGATTGGCCAGCGTGTCATCGGGACAGATGGGGCGCGAGGAGCCTCGTTTTTCTAGCGTCGCACAGGGTTATCGCGCTACGTAGCGGAGCGGAACACCATGTACCTTGCGAAGAATCCAAAGCTCATCGAGGCGTTCAAGAAGGGCGATCGCAAAGCGATGGATGACATCTACCGGCACTATGCGCCGGGCGTGACGTCGTTCTTGCGCAAGGGGTTCAGCTTCCGTAGCGCCACGGGCAACTTCTACTTCAAGGGTATTCAGGACCCGAGTGAGCTGAAGTCCGCGGTGCAAGAGGTGTTTCGCCGGGCGTTCGAGGCCAAGGCGCGCAACTCGTACAACGGCGCCTACTCGTTCACGAACTGGGTGCTCGCGATCGCGCGCAACATGGTCATCAACCAGTTCCGCAATCGCGAGATCGCCTTCAGCGAGTACATCTCCGGCTCCGACGAGCGCAGCCACCTGACCGTGATGGACGACGAGGTGACCGAAGAGTTCACCGGTCTACTCTACGGCCAGCCCTCTCCGTCGCAAGACACCAAGATGGAGACGAACGAGCTCAAGACGCTCATCGACAAGTTCATGGGCGAGCTCGACGAGCACGACCGCAGCCTCCTCGTCCTGCGCTTCGCCGAAGGCCGCGGCCAAGAAGAGACCGCCGAAGCCATCGGCAGCACCCGCATGAAGGTCCGCACCGCCGAATCCCGCCTCCGCGGCCGCCTCCGCGCCTACCTCCGCCACTCCGGCTACATCGACAACCTCCCCCTCGGCCGCAAACCCGACGGCGACGACGAAGAGGACGAGGGCTAGCTCCCACGAAAGCACCGGGTGCTTTCGGCGAATGTTCCTGGTCGCTTCTTTGACGCGGTCGCTTCTCTGACGCCTCGGCCGCAAACCTGACGGCGACGGCGAAGAGGACGAGGGCTGGCTTCCACGAAAGCGCCGGGTGCTTTCGACGAATGCTCCCGGTCGATCCTTTGATGTGGTCGATCCTTTGATGAACGTTCCCGGTCGATCCTCTGATGCGCACCCAGGGTGGCGTAGCCGGCACCGGAGCTCGGCGGATCCGCGCCCCGCAGGAGGTAGCTCGCGCTGCTCGGAGTCCCAAGCCCCGCCGAGGACAAGCGCGGAGCCGACGAGCGAGGAGCGCAAGGCCTAGCCGCCCCGGTCGCCAGCTTCGGCCAGCCGCGCGTTACGAATGTTCCCGGTCGATTCTTGCGAACGCGGACGAGCGAGGAGCGCAAGGCCTAGCCCACCCGGTTCGCCACCTTCAGCCAGCCATGCGTTACGAATGTTCCCGGTCGATTCTTGCGAGCGCGGAGCCGACGAGCGAGAGCGCAAGGGCTAGCCGCTCGGCCGCCAGCTTCGGCCAGCCCCGCGCGTCACGAATGTTCCCGGTCGATTCTTGCGGCTGCGCGAATTCGACAACGGTGAATGAGGCGGTCCGATAACGGATCCGGGTTTCTATTCGTTATTCGGGCTTCTGCCGGGCGTGGGCACGCTGGGCGGGAACAAAAGGGCAAACACCAATGATCTCGGTTCAATTGCCGGCATTCACCAGCATTCGCGCGGATGCGCCGCGGGCTGAGCCGCAACCTCGGCCGGCGCCGCGCCGTCCGGCTCCTCCACCGCGGCGTGAGCCTGCACCCGAGCCGGGGCCGCGTCCGCGTCCGGCTCCTGCTCCGCGCCGGCCTGGCAATGGTGACGCGGGTCGTATCGAGACCATCAGGCGCACCGAGACCAAGGCGCACAAAGAGATCAAGAAGGCGATGATCCCCGCCGACAACATCGGCTGGCAGCTCGACGTCGCTCTCCACGCGTGGAGGCGTGGTGTGCTCTCGCCGGAGTCTGGTCCGTATCTGCAGAAGCGCATCGACGGCATCTCGTACGGCGGCGTGCGGAAGGCGGCCGAAGAGGGCGCGTTCCAGGCGATGAAGGCCATCGAAGGGACGACGAGTGGTCTCCGTGGGCCGGTCGTCACCGCGGCGCGAGCCGCGATCGACAGGATCGCCGACGCGCAATGCGCGACGCGCGGCCAGGTCGCCTTCCTGCAGCAAACCCTCGACTCGCTGCTCAAGCGCAAGCCGCATCCAGATCCATGCGGCCCCACCGACCAAGCGCCGGCCGAGGGCCAGTACCACGAGGAGCATCACGCCGAGCGCATCGCGACCTCGCAGAGCTCACGTCGCGTCCGCCGCGAAGAGGTCACCGAGTAACGCACGGCGGGCCAGCGTGCCCGCCTGCTATAGCGGACGACGCGTCGCTGCGGCGTCATGCAAAAGCCCCGGGGCTCTCGCATCGAGAGTCGTGGGGCTTTTCGCGTTTTGGCGCGGCGCCTCTAGAGCCGATGCCGATCAGTTGAGACCGTTTTCGCGTATGCCGCCCCGCGGAAGTGATCGATCTTTACTCGACTACGATTCGCGGAGAGCGGCTTGACTGAACAGCGTTGCCTCTAGAGCAGTTGCTCTACGCGCAGAGCAAACGCTCAACGAAAAAACCACAGCTCGAGAGAATCGTCGAAGGCCGTCGCGATCGACGGGAGCGCAAAGTGCTCTACGCGGCCCTACG
>JBDHVB010000116.1:0-17383 GCA_039809465.1 Myxococcota bacterium | reverse complement strand
GCACCGTCTTGCTCTGGCCCAGCATGGTGGCGGCGTTGGCGCGTGCGCGATAGCGGCCGGCAAGCAGATCCGCGGCCTTGAGGAAGATGGCGGCGCGGTCGTCGAAGGCCATCGAAGCCCAGTCGTGCTTTGCCTTCATCGCCGCGTCGATGGCGCGGTTCACCAAGGCGCCGTCCGCCATGTGCAAGGTGCCGAGCTGCTTCTGATGCGCGTGCGGCATGGTGATGGGCTGCGTCTTCTGGGTGCGGACGCGCTCGCCGCCGATGGTGTTGGGCACCTCGGTCCGCTCATCCGCCATCACGGTCAAAGCCTCTTTGATTGCGCGGCGCTCCGTGGTTCCGGGAGCGAAGCTCAGGACCGGCTCGTTGACGGGGGAAGCAATGGTGCTGATGGCGTTGATCATAAGGTGCTCCTCGAAAGTCGGCGCACGATGGTTGCCGCGGGCGCTCAAGTCAAGCCGGGTGGCCAACGCGCCGCGTCGTTCATTTTTTCGCGAAGAAAGACGCAACAAATGCTCGCATGCTCATCCGCGGACAGCCCCTCGTAAGACGAGGTGGGTATGTACCCCTACCTGACCACCACGCAGGTAAAGGGAGCCGTCATGAGCATCCAGTCACTCAACAGAGTTGAGAATCGTGAGCGTGTAGCCCGCGTACCGCTCGAGCACGCAAACCTCAACCGCAACATCCTGCGCGCCGACGACCTGCGCGACCGCTTCGAGACCTGGAACATCCGCGATCGCGAGCTACAACGAGGGGTTGGCGGCACTGGTACGACTGGCGTCAATAACGGACACGGCACGGGCAACAACGGCACGGGAGACCTCATCGACACCGCGCGCGTCGAGCTCGAAGGCGCTGGCACCGTGCTCACCTCTCGCATCGAGTCTCCTCCTCCGTCGCCACCATCACTCCCGCCGGGCGAGCTCAAGGTCAACGAAGACGGCTCGATCACCACGCCCGGCGGCTACACCATCTACAACGACGGTAACTACCAGTGGCGCGTGAAGAGCCCGAGCGGCATCGAGTCGCGCATCTACGGCGACCCTCACGTCGACGAAGACAACGACGGTCACGCCGACTGGCACTTCAACCAGGACGGCACGTTCGTTTTACCGGACGGTACCAAGATCTTCTGTGACACCACCGAGGCCGGCGCGGGCATCACGGTGTCCGACAACCTGAAGATCCAGTACGGCGACTCGCTGGGCAGCATGGACGTGAAGAACGGCGGCGCCGGCACCGTCACCGATGGCGGCCTCGCCTACGACAGCTCGCATGGTGAAGGTCAGATCTTCGTCATGGGCAACGACTTCAAGTGGTACGACGGCGAAACGCTCGGCAAGCTCTACGACGCGGGCGGCGACTTCGCGCGTGACGTCGATGGCAACACGGTCGGCGTCATCAGCGAGAACGCGCTGATCACCTTGAACAAATCGCTCGGCGAAGAAGGTCTCGCGCTCAAGGCGGCGAACCCCACCGGCGGCTTGGAGGGTGTCGGCGGCCGTGCCCCGACGGCCGAGGAGCTCGCGATGTTGCTCGCCCTCGAGGACAACGCCTTTCTCGTCGATGACAGTGACGGCGAGGTCGCGGCGGCGGCAGCGGCACGGCGCCGCATCAACGCGGCGAACATCATCGGCCAAGCCAACCAAGCCGTGAACGGCTACGAGGGTCTGCGGGACCTCGACAAGAACGGTGACGGCGTGGTCAGCGGCACCGAGCTCGACGGCGTGAAGGTGTGGATCGATGCCAACCAGGACGGCAACGCCGACGAGAGCGAGATCAAGCTGCTCGCCGAGTTCCATATCGACGCCCTCAAGGTGAAGATTGCGCTGCAGCACAACGAGGACGGCACCACCGATCTCGAGGGGCACTTCGAGCAGAATGGCGCGGAGTCACGCACCAACGACCGCATCACGCCGCTCGATGACGGCGCGCAAGGCATCAACTTCCAGCGTGAGCTCAACGACCACGTGGGCGAGAACCGCCGCACCCGCGTGCTCGCGCAACGGCAGCTCGACCGTGCCCTCGACCGGCTCGACGTCTTGAGCCGTCAGGAACGGCAAGAGCGCCGCACCGGGGATCTCCGCAACGAGGCGAACCGTCAGCGTCGCTACGTCAACACCGGTGAAGGCCGGGCGTAAGAGCTAAGCAGAGGGCGGGCCGGCGCCGAGCGTCGCGACCCGCTCTCCGTTTTCGCGGAAGCTCAAGGTCAGCCACTGAGTGTGGGCTGGCATGAGCTGCGGAAAACGGTTGGCCCACTCGACGACCACGATGGCGTCGGTACGGTCCAGCATCTCGAGGAACCCCAAGGCGTAAGCCGACTCGACGTCCGGCAGACGATAGAGGTCGACGTGGATCAACGTCCCCAGCGCAATCTCATGTTCGTTCGCGATCGTATAAGTGGGGCTCACGACCTCACCGCCATCGCGAACACCCAAGCCGGCGGCCAGGGCTTGCGTGAGCGTCGTTTTGCCGGCGCCAAGGTCACCGACGAGCGCCAGCACGTCTCCGGCTTTCAAGCGCTTCGCCAGGCTCTTCCCGAGCTTGCGCGTCGCCGCGAGGGTCGGCAGTGAGACTACCTCTTCCACTGCGCTAGCACCTCGCCCATCGCGTCGATCAAATCGGAGGGGCGCAGACCCGCCTGGCCATGGTGCAGCGCCGCGGCGTCGCCCGCGCAGCCGTGCAAGAGCACACCGGCCTGCGCGGCCTCGGCGGGGGCCATGCCATTCGCGAGGAAAGCGCCGATGATGCCGGCGAGCACGTCTCCGCTCCCACCGACGGCCATGCCGGGGTTGCCGGCGGCGACGATGGTGACCGCGCCGTCGCTGTCCGCGATGACGGTCCCAGCGCCCTTGAGCACGACCGTGCACTGACGCGCCACCGCGAGCTGCAAGGCCATGGCGATGCGGTCGCGCTGCACGTCGTCGACGCTCACGCCGGCGAGACGCGCCATCTCCTTGGGATGCGGAGTCAGCACCAGCGGTGCCTTGATACGCTCCCAAGCGGCCGGCGAGCTCGCGAGGATATTGAGCCCATCGGCGTCCAGGCAGACGGGCACTTCGGCGGCCGCGAGCAAGGTGTTCACGAGAGCGGACGGGTCGGCGTCGGTGCCGAGGCCCGGACCGACCACCAAACTGTCCGCGCCTTCGAGGATACCCTTGACCCAATCCTCCGCCCGAGAGTCGCCACGCAGGCGCAGCATGACCTCCGGGCCCAAGGCGTAAGCGTAACGTAGCGTGTCGGCATCGGTTGCCCAGGTGATGTTCCCCGCCCCGGCGCGCAGCGCTCCCCCCAGCGACATGAGGGCCGCGCCTGGGGTGTGCGGCGCCCCGGCCACCACCACCACGCGCCCGAAGGTCCCTTTGTGGGCGTTGCTCGAGCGCTTGCGGATGAGCGTGGGGCCGTCGGAGCTCGCGATGACCTTGCCGACGACGCCGAGGCGCGCGGCGTATGCGGTAGGCACCCCGATATCCACCACCTCGAGCGCGCCGGTGTGCTGAGCGCCCGGGTGCAAAAAGTGACCACGCTTGGCGAACGCGAAGGTGACGGTGGTCTCGGCTTGAATGGCGCGCGAGGCGACAGCGCCGGTATCGGCGTCGACCCCCGAGGGCACGTCGACCGCGAGCACCGGGACCCCGCTGTCGTTCACCACGTCGACGGCATTGGCGATGACACCGCGCAGGTCACCTTTGGTTCCCGTGCCCAGCAAGGCGTCGACCAGCAGCACGGCGTCGCGCAGCACGGCGGAGAAATCGTAGAGGGCACGCGCGTCCTCGACGAAGCGCACCGCGACCCCGTCCAGCTTCTCGAGGCCGGTGAAGACGCTCTTGGGGTCACCCTTCAAGCGCGTGCGTTCCGCGAAAACGTACACTTCGACGGTGAAGCCGCGGTTGGCGAGCATCCGGGCCGCGACGAAGCCGTCCCCGCCGTTGTTGCCCGGGCCACAGGCGACGACGATGCGTCCTTTCTTGCCGGCGAGGCGGCGCTCCGCGGCATCGGCGACGGCGCTGCCAGCGAGCTCCATCATGATGCGCGTCGAGAGCCCGAGCTCCTCGACGCTCTGGCGCTCGAGCTCCGCCATCTCCAGGGCACTCACGGCGTAGCGCATGACGCAGCCTCGTTAGTTGGGAACTGCCTTCAAGCAATCGACCATGTCGCGCACGGCGCGGTCCATGCCCACGAGCATGGCGCGCGCCACGATGCTGTGGCCGATGTTGAACTCCTCGATCTCCTCGACGAGTACGAGCTCCTGCACGTTGGTGTAGTGCAGGCCGTGCCCCGCAGCGACGCGCATACCGAGCTTGGCGGCGGCGCGGGCGGCATCGGCGATGCGGCGCAGCTCGTTCTTGCGCTCCACCTCGCCGCGCGCATCGGCGTACTTGCCGGTGTGCAGCTCGATCGATGGAGCATCGAGGCGATGCGCGGCGCGCAGCATCTCGAGATCGGGATCGATGAACAGGCTCACCTTGAGATCGGCATCGCGCAACGACTGGACGTATTTCTTCAGGTGGTCGCGGTGATGATTGACGTCGAGCCCGCCCTCGGTGGTGAGCTCTTCGCGGCGCTCGGGGACGAGCGTGACGATGTCGGGCTTCACGTCGAGCGCGATCTTGAGCATCTCTTGGGTCGCGCCCATCTCGAGGTTCAGTGTGCTCTGGACCGTCTCACGCAGGATGCGGACATCGCGCTCTTGGATGTGGCGGCGATCTTCACGCAGATGGACGGTGATTTGATCGGCGCCCGCGGCTTCCGCGATGGCGGCCGCCGCGACGGGATCAGGGTATTTGGTGCGCCGCGCCTGCCGGATCGTGGCGATGTGATCGATGTTGACGCCGAGCTTTCTGTGCACGCGATGCTCCTAGAACCGATGAGCCGATAGCCGATGACCGATAGCCGATAGCCGATAACCACTCAGCCCAACGCCGAAACAATCTCCCCCGCAATCTCGTTCGCCCAGCGCTCGACGTCCTTGGCCACCGGCCCCTCGACCAGCACGCGCGCCTTCGCCTCTGTCCCGCTAAAACGAACAACCACCCGCCCATCCCTCCCCAACCTCTTCTCCACCTCGCCAATCCGTCTCTGCACCGTCGGCAGCTCGGCCAAGGGCTTCTTCTCCTTGACCTTCACGTTGACGAGGGTCTGCGGGTAGAGCGGCAAGATACGGCGCAGCTCGCTGACGCGCGTCTTCTCGCGGCGCATGGTCGCGAGCAGCTTCAACGCCGCCAGCATGCCGTCGCCGGTGGTCGAGTGGCCGAGGTAAACCATGTGCCCCGACTGCTCACCACCAAACACGTACCCGTGCTTGCGCATGGCATCGACGACATAGCGGTCACCCACGGCGGTGCGTACGACCTTGCCTCCCCACTCTTCCACTTTGCGGTCGAGCGCGAGGTTCGACATGACGGTGGCGACCACGGTCTTCTTCTTGAGCGAGCCGTTCTGCAGCATGTCGCGCGAGCCGATGGCCAATAGGTGATCACCATCGACCACGTCACCGCGGTCATCGACGACGATGAGCCGGTCCGCATCGCCATCGAGCGCGACGCCGAGATCCGCCTTGTGCTTCCTCACCGCGGCCGAAACGCCTTCGGGATGCAGCGCCCCGCACTTGCGGTTGATGTTGCGGCCATCGGGCGAGACGCCCAAGCGGATCACGGTGGCGCCGAGCTCCTCGAAGACCTTCGGCGCGACGTGGTAGGCGGCGCCATTGGCGCAATCGACGACGATCTTCATGCCGTCGAGATCGAGCTCGTTAGGAAAGGCGCTCTTCAAGAATCCGATATAGCGGCCTTGCGCGTCGTCGATGCGGAAAGCCTTGCCGACCGCGCCCTTGGTGGGACGCACCTTACCCAAGCGCTCGTCGTCGAGGAGATTCTCGAGCTCGAGCTCGCTCGCGTCGGGCAGCTTGAAGCCGTCGCGCGCGAAGATCTTGATGCCGTTGTCTTCGTACGGATTGTGACTCGCGCTGATCATGACGCCGGCGTCGCAGCGCATGTCACGGGTCAAGAACGCCACCGCGGGCGTCGGCAGCGGGCCGATGAGCAAGGCGTCGGCGCCCATCGAGCAGACACCGCTCGCGAACGCCATCTCGAGCATGTAGCCCGACAGCCGCGTGTCCTTCCCGATGAGGATGCGATGACGGTGCGTGCCGTGCTTGGACTGGTGCGCCACCGCGCGGCCCAACGCCAAGGCAATCTCACAGGTCATCGGAAATTGATTGGCGACACCACGCACACCGTCGGTACCAAACAGCCGTCGCTGCACCCCACCACCACTACTACTACTGCTCTTCATCCCTTGCCTCTGCGCCGATTCGCGAGCTTGCTCACCTTGACGCGCACCGAAGGTAAATTGCCCGACAGCGCGACGCGCTCGGGCAGTCCCTCGATGCTGACGTTCTTCTCGAAGTCCGTGACGCCTTGCTCGAGCTCGGCCGCGACGTCGAGGTAAGCAACGAGACCTTGTTTGTCAAAGCCGTCGACGAGACGGCGTGGCCCGCGCACTTCGACCTTCACGACCTCGGGCTCCATGGCCAGCTCGGTGCCCGCCGGCAGCTCGCGGCAGCGGACAGTGAACGGCACCAGGCGCGTCGCGGTCTCTTCGCGGATCTCGACGTCGATGGCGACCGCCTTGTCACGCAAGCGCAGCGGCCCCGCGAGTGGGCGGAGCTCGATCTCCTCGCCGAAGCCCTCTTCGCGGCCGGCGAGATTCAACGGTCTGGTGTAGACGGTCTCGAGCGTCTGCATCGCGGTCGCTGGGCCAACGACGCGCACCTTTTCGGGTTGGGCGGTGGCGCTCACCACCTCGAAGCCGTAAGCGGGCTTGTCGAGGCCGAGATCGACGGTGACCGGCACCTGCTTTTCGACTTTGCGGTCGAGCGTCACGTCGACCTGCGTCGGTGTCATCGCCACCACGGTCATGCCACCGGGCGCGTTGACGTCGCTCACGTCGAGCCTGCGGCGCGCCGGCCCCGGTCCCGCGTCACGCAGATCGATGCGCACCGGCGCGAGCTTGTCGGGATCATAGGAGCGCACGCTCGCCCACGGCCCCGCGATGGTGACGTTGATGGTCGTCGGATACTCGCCGATGAGCTCGATGTCGTCGGCGGTGCGGTACTCCAGCGGGAAGTCCACGTCGACCGAGCGATCGTTCTCGACGCTCACGAAGAAGTAGAGCGCCAGCGCAAGCCCCAACGAGAAGGCCTTGAGCGGAAAGTCTCGGGTGAGCCACTGGAAGCGCTGGGTCATGCCGGCGCTCCTTGCGGCGACGGCTCACGCTTGGTCTTGGTGGGGCGCGGTCCGAAATAGCGTTGCAGGACCTTGCGCAGCATGATGGCGTCGAGGTCGCGCGTGAGGGTGCCGCCCTCGGCGATCGAGATCTGGCCGCGCTCTTCGCTGACCACGATGGCGACCGCGTCGATCTCCTCGGTGACACCGAGCGCCGCGCGGTGACGCGTGCCGAGCCGCTGATCGAGCTTGGGGTTCGACGTCAGCGGCAAGAAGACCGCCGCGGCGGACACACGGCCTTGCTGGATGATCAGCGCGCCGTCGTGGAGCGGTCCGGGCGGCGTGAAGATCTGCATGATCAACGCCGTCGAGATGCGGCCGTCGACGCGGATACCGGTCTCCGCGAGCTCCGAGAGATCCGCCTCACGCTCGACCAGCAAGATGGCGCCGATGCGATCCTTGGCCATCGCCTCGGCCGCGCGCGTCAGCTCGTCGACGATGAAGGCGCCCTGACCGTAGGCCATGTTGGTGAACGGTCTGCGGCCCACGCGCGACAAGCCGCGGCGGATGTCGTGCTGGAAGACGACGATGACGATGAGCAGGAAGGAGCTGATGAAGTTGTCGAGGATCCAGCTGACGGTCTTGAGCCCGAAGAGCTTCGACACGAAGAAGGCGACCGCGACGAGACCCAAGCCCACCAAGATCTGCTGGGCGCGCGTGCCACGGATGAGCAGCAGCACACGATAAATGAGGTAAGCCACCACCGCGACGTCCGCTGCCGCGATCAACACCGACACCAAACGTGAGTCTTGCAGGAGCTCCCAGCTCATGGTCGTCCGCGGGCGGTCACCTTGAAAGAGTGTCGTCTATCACGCCGGCGCTTACAGCAACAAATTGCCGGTTTTGCCGACTATTGGATACCGGGAAGGCCAATGAGCAAGCTCAGGTTTGGATTGTTCGACACGAGTCCCGAGTCGCTTCGCGTCTCCAAACGAGATTTTCGTGGAGACACGCTCCTTCCCCTGACCTACTCGGCGCAAAACGAGCTCGCCGTGGCCCATGGCTCCCATGCCAAGGCCCTGGCACAGCGTCACCGTGTGCGCATGCAGTCCTCCCCCGCGGAGGGCACCGGCACCGTCCTGCGCCGCCAGCTCTCCGTGAGCGACCTGCACCCCAGCGCCGGCACCAATCCCGAAACTGGCCGTTTCGATAGTCTCGACGACTTCCCGCCCTATCAGCAGCGCCAGATGAACACCTGGCTCTCCCGCGAGTGGGTGAGCGCGGTGGCGAGCAGCGCCCTCGCCCGGGTGCCAACTGCCGATAAAACCAACGCTTTATTGACCGCGCCCTATAGCCGCTTCAACCTCGACGGCCTGCGCGCCCTGCGTGACGCCCCCAAGGCCATTCAGGTGCCGCTCGTCCTCCTGGGCGACGTCATCGACCTCCTCCAGACCAACCGTGTCAGCCCCGGTTTCACCTTCCCGGACGGCATGGTCGACCATGGCCGCGCCCCCAAGAACACGCCGGCCAACGCCATGGTCCAGCTCAACATCGTGCACGCCGGCCACCGCGACTACTTCCGCGCGTTCGCGATGCACCTCTTCCTCGGCCACTCCATCGACTTCGTGCCAGGCAACCACGATCGCGCCCTGAGCAACGCCCATGTCTGGAGCGGTGAGATCGAGGTCGAAGGCCGCAAGATCTACGGCTTCACCAAGCTGCTCGAGCTCGAGCTCCGTGAGATCGGCGCCACCGAGGCGGAGATCGCGGACTCGCTCTCACGCCTCAAGCTCTTCCCGTTCATCTTGGACGCCGACAAGCTCTTCGAGCACGGCGACACCAACGATCAGTACAACAAGGTCCGCCGCCCCTATAAAGAGCTCATCGAGCCGACCCCGCTGCACGAGGAGATGGAGCTCGCGTACGGCGACCACGGCGTGCGTGACGGCTTCAACGACATCGAGCGCGCGCGGCCGACCTTGGACGCCATCGATCGCGGCCCGCTCTTCTTCCTCAAGGCGCTCGGCGTGCCGAAGGCGCTCCTGCAGCTCGCCGTGAGCTTTTTGTCCGGCGCGACGCGCGATGGCTACGATGTGTCGCCCACCGAAGATCAACGCCTGCGCGAGCAAGACATCGAGCACCTGATCCGGGCCTACCCGCACGTCCTCACGCGCGCCAACGAGCGCATCCCCGAGAGTCGCGGACCGATGACCGAGGCCAAGCTCGTCTACGGCCTGCAGCAGATGGAGCGCGTCAGCGCCCGCCCCTTCTTCTCGAACTTCAAGCGCGGCGCTGGTTTCGTGAAGCGTCTCCTCAGCGTCCTCACCCGCGGCTTCCTGGGCGACGTCGACCTGCGCGGCGGTGAGAAGGCGCGTCTCGACCGCATCGAGGCCGCGCATCGCTTCCTGGGCGTGAACGACTACATCGACGGCCACACGCACGTCGCGCAGAACGAGTACTACCTGACGCAGAACGAGCAGGCGGTGCGCCACCTGAACGGCCACACCTGGACGAGCAAGAAGGGCAACTGGCAGCCCGACGGTAACTACTGGGGCGAGCAGAGCCGTGGCGTCATCGCCATGATGAGCGGCGTCACCGCGGCCGGCATCCCGTTCGCCGATCTCGATCTCTTCCGCGTCGTCGACGAGAGCGCGGTCATGGTCATGGGCGAGCTGGTCGAAACCTACGAGCGCGACGAGAGCGCGGTGCGCAAGGCCGCGCGGGCAATCTACGACGCCAACAAGCCGACGGAGCCCGCTGCCAAGCCGAGCTTCGGCGGCGTACCGCACAACGCGAAGCTCCTCGAGCTGGTGCACGACCCGAAGCGCGTCCGCTAAAATGAAATCGCCATGGGTCTTGCTCGCGGGCCTCTTGGTTTGCGGCCCGACCCTCGCGCGCGCGCTCGACAAGCAAGGCAGCGCGCATGGTGGTGACGTGGGCGCGGGCGGCGAAGGCTTTGGCGTCTCCGGCGCGTTGATGGTCGGCGTGTCGATCGTCAACTCCACCTACGCGGCGCGCCCCGACAACACGGGCCTCGCCCTCATGCGCTACGCGGCGCACGCCGACATCGATTTGCTGGGCGCCAAGCTCTCGATCCCGCTCGACGTGAACATGTTCACCGACAAGACGCGCGACGGACTCGGAAACTTCCGGCCCACCGAGCTCGACCTCATCGGCGGCATCACCTCGACACACGCGATCAGTAGTTGGAACGACATCGAGATCGGTACGCGTGTCGAGCACGATGGACCGCTCGACCGCGGCGGCTTCAGCCAAACCTACGTGGACGTGCGCGCCCGCCTGCTCTACTCCGTGGGCCGCTTGGTGCCCGAGCTGCGCAACGCTTTAGCGGGCGGTGACGTCTCGGGGTGGGTGACGCTCGGTTGGTTCGCGGTCAACCCGACTTACGCGGCGCGTCCCGACAACAGCGGCAAGGCGCTCTTCCGCTATGCCGCGCACGCCGAAGTCGCGGTGTGGCACCAACACCTGGCGCTGGGCCTCGACGCCATCATGTTCACCGACCGCGACGCGCACGCCCTACGCCCCAGCGAGCTCGACGTCACCCCCGAGGTCATCGGCCGTTACGAGCGCTACGAGCTGCACTTGGCCTTCGAGCACGACGCGCCACTCGACCGCGGCCGCTACACGCAGTCGTTCCTCTACGCCTTGCTCGCGGTCAGCCTTTAGGCAGGCTCTTCAAGGCATCGACCGCCTGCTCGACCTCGCCCGGCGTGTTGAAGATGCCGGCGGAGAGCCGCGGCAACGACGGTACATACGGGCTGGCGCTCGCGATGACGCGCTTCGCTTTGAGATGCTGCACGACGCTCTCTGTCGAGGCGCCCGCGACCGTGAAGGCCACGACGCCGGCCGAGAGCGTCGGATCACGCGGCGTCATCACCGTGACACCGTAGACCTTGGCGAGCGCGTCCTTGAGCTTTGTGTTGAGCTCGGTGACACGAGCGGCGATCTTGGCGCGTCCGATATCGCGGTGCATGCGGAACGCCGCGGCCATCGCCCACTGATGCTCGTACGCGACGAAACCACCCGGCGACATGCGCGCCGCGTTGGCCGGTGTCTTCACCTCGCGCTCTTCCGCCCATGCCTCGAACTGCTCCCCTTCCATGAACGAGGCGGAGCTCGGCGTCATGCGCGCCCAGGTGTCGCCCTTCGCCCAGACGAGGCCGGTGCCGCGCGGCGCGAACATCCACTTGTGGGTGCCGGCCACGAAAATGTCGCAGCCCATGTCCGCCACGGTCTCGTCGACGCAGCCGAGGCCATGCACGCCGTCGACCACGAGGAGCACCCGCTCATTGGGCGCGCGGCTCTTATTGATGTCCGCTACAGCGGCAGCGATCTGCTTCACCGGCATCTTGAGGCCGCTCTGCGAGCTCACCCAGGTGATGCCGAGGACACGCGTGTTGGGCCTCACCTCACGGCGCACGCGCTCGACGATGCCGGCGGCGGCGGCCTTGGCCGCGTCGTCATAGAGCGCCGCTTTGCGCATCGAGGCGCCGCTACGCTTGCAGGCGAGCTGGACCGCCGTGTGATGCACGTAGTGATCGTGCTTGGTGACGAGCACCTCGTCGCCCGGGGCGAGCGGCAGGCCGTGATAGACCAGCGACAAGCCCGCGGTGGTGTTCGAGGTCAGCGCGACGTCTTCGGGCTTGCCGCCGAGATAGGTCGCGAGCTCGTGGCGCACCGCGCCCGTGAGGCTGTCGTGGCCGAAGATGCCTTCGTCGACGGTGGCATAGGGGTTCGCGTCGATAGCCTTACGATACGTCGCGATGGCGTCGCGGACGGGTCGCGGGTGCGAGGCAATGAAGAAGCCCGAGAAGTGCAGCCACTCCGACGACAAGTCGAAGAGCTTGCGCACCTCGGACCAATTGGCGGGCGCCGGCTTGCTGGTGGTCTCCAGCGCCGCGAGCAAGGTGGCCGGCGTGAGCGACAACCCGAGCGCGGCGCTGCCCGCGGCGACGAATCCACGACGCGACACTTCCATGAAGGAGGCTCCTACCACCCAGTGGCGAACAGGCGCTGAGCTGCTTTCACACCACACTTCTGATGCTCGTGGTAGGCCTTGGCGGCGCGGTCGCGGATCGCTAGCGGCGGCTCGCCGGCGATCCAGCCGTCGATGGCGTCCGCCAAGCTGTATGCCTCGGGGGCCATGAGACCAGTCGTCCACAGTAGCGGACGGGCGCCGGTTGCCTCGAGCGGCTTCTTGAAGAAGCTCTTGCTGATGCACGCGAGCACCATGGCGTCGCGTACGCGCTCGTCGGTCTTCGTGGGCAGGCTCTCGAGCGCGAAGTCCATGAGCCCGTCGTGACCCACGTACACGACCAAGTCATCCTCGCCGCCGGCCGCCGCCGCGAGGAAGTCTTCGATGGCGGACTTGATGGCCTCGCCGCGGTAGGCGTCGGCGACGAGCGAGGTCTTCGTCGTGGTGTGTACGAAGCGCACGCGCTCGAGGACGTTCGCCGACGGCGCGGGGTCCGTCGGGACGAGCGTCCAGGCCTTGTGGCGCTTGAAGTACGTCTTCACCCCGTACGCCGCGCCCCAGTAGAGGTTGTTCGCCGGGTCGGCGCCGTTCCCGAGCTTCTTGGGCACGGGGACGATGCCTTGATGGACGTTGTCGGCGAGCGCCACGAACACGTGGATGCGCTTGGGCACGTCGGCCCGGGCGACTCCAGCCACCGCCAACACCGCGACGGCGACGAAGGCGCGCCTCACGCTGGCGGCCACGCTCAGCCCCCGCCAGAGCACCTGAAGACGACGAGCGGCTTCTTGGCGCCGTTCTTCACCTGGTCGCAGCTCGTGCCGAAGAGCTCGAGCTGGTTGACGCTCGCGTCGTAGCGCCAGCCGGCGCCATCGAAGATCTGCTGGCGGTCCTCGGGATTGCTGGTGTTCTCGAGGAAGACCGAGAGCAACGAGCGGTCACGCGGTACCGCGGCGAGGTCGAAGCGGCAGCTCGTGACCCGCTGGATGACGTCGTCGAGCGCCGAGGCGAGCGCGCCCGCGTCGGTCGCCTCGTAGTAGCAGCTCGGCACGCCGCCGTCGTCACAGGTCGTCCGCGTCAGCTCATCGCAGCCGGCGATGTCACGGCGCGCGGTGCGGCCACGCACGGCATTGCAGTTGAGGTTGCTGCTGCCCGCGAGCTCGAAGCCCACCACGAAGGTCTTGATGCGCGGCGTCTGGCTGTAGAGGCGGTCGATGGCGGCGTTGACGCGGCAGCTCTGATCGGCGCCGATGAGGGTCGTGCCGCACGCCGTGCAGGTGCCGCTCAAGCAGTCGGAGCCCGACGCGCAGGTGCGCGCTCCGGGACAATCCACGCAGGCGCCGCCGCCACAGTCGACGTCGGTCTCGGCGCCATCGCGGACACCGTTGAAGCAAGCATTGGCGCTCGGGCACGGCCGGCAAGCACCGCCGCAGTCGACGCCGGTCTCGCCAGCGTCGGTAGTGCCGTTCTCGCAATGCGCGGGTTTGCAGAGCGCCACCACGCTGTCGCAGAAGCCGCTCGTGCAATCGGCGTCCTCGGTGCAGCGGCTGTCGTCGGCGCAGGTCGCGGCGCACGCGCCACCGCAGTCGACGTTCATCTCGGAGCCGTTGCGCACGCCGTCATCGCAGCGCGGCGCGAGACACACGCCCGCCAAGCAGACTCCGCTCAAGCAGTCATCGTCGTCCAAGCAGTGGAGCGTGTCGGCGCAGGGCTGACACGGACCGCCACAGTCGACGTCGGTCTCAACGGCGCCTTGGAGCTCATTGGCGCAGGTCTCCGGTCGGCACACACCTTCACGGCAAAGATGCGAGAAGCAATCGTCATCGCTGACACAGCTCGGTGGCGCGCAGCCGTCGGCGCCCAAGCACGTGCCGCTATCGCAGGCAGCGCCGCTCGCGCACGCCTCGCCACCC
This sequence comes from Myxococcota bacterium, assembly GCA_039809465.1. GTDB lineage: Bacteria > Myxococcota > XYA12-FULL-58-9 > XYA12-FULL-58-9 > JALHOP01 > JALHOP01. The sequence goes on along the minus strand of JBDHVB010000116.1, from coordinate 3,249 downwards.
ACGTCGAGGCACGGCGGGCACAGACCACCGCAATCGCGGCCGGTCTCGTCACCGTTGCGCACACCGTCGCCGCACGGCGGCTCGCACTGCGCGAGAGGCACCGTGTCGTAGGTGGGCTCGCCGTCCGTCACGAGCAGCACGGCGTTGGCGCGGTCGGCCGCGTCGAGGCCGCCGCGATTCGGGAGGGCCAAGATGTTACGCAGCGTGCCCGCGGTCGTGGTGACGCCACCCGGCACCGTGCCGTCGAGGGCGGCTTCGATGGCGGCGCGGCTGTTCAACGCCACCGGCACGTCGACCTGGCCGGGGCTCGTGTTCAAGCGATCGCTGCAGCTCGTCCAGTTGCAAGCGTAGGCGCAGGTCGCTCCAGCGGTCGGATGCGGGAACATCGCGAGGCCAAACGCGACTTGATTGAGATAGACGTCGATGATGCCGAGGACGCCGCCACCGCCGGTGTCACCCTTGATGGCGCGCAGAGCCTCCGTCCAGCGCGGGGTGGTGAACGTCTGGGTGCAGGCCGGTGGGTCGAAGCACATGGCGGTGCACTGCGCGTCGCTGCACACCGGCGTGCCCGTGTTGTCGAGCGGATTGTCGAAGCCGAAGGGCGTGCACTCCTGGCCGGCACCGCACTCGGAAGCGTCGGCGCACGCGTCACAAACCGTACCCGTGTCGCGGTCATTGCATTCTGGTCCGCTATAGTTGAAGCCGCAATCACCGAAGAGCTCGTTACCCCCGCCGCACAAATTCATGCTGCCGGAGCGGTCGAAGGCGATGAGCACGTTGGGCGGCACCAGCGCGCCGACCGTGAGCTCCTCGTTGCCACAGCGCGGGTTGACCTCGCACTGGTACTCACCGTTGCAGCGGAAGTCGTTGGGGCAATCGCTCCCGGCGCAGCTCCCATCGGCGACGCAGCCGCTCACCTCGAACCCCGACGCGTCACGCACGGTCGCGCAGTGCTGACCCGCCGGACACGGACAGATGTTGGTCGCCGGCGGCACGCACGTGAAGTCCACGCAGTCGAAGCCAGCGACACAATCGGCGGCGGTGTTGCAGTCGCCAAAGCTGATGCAGCGGCCGACGGTGCTGCAGCGCTGACCGAACGGACAGCAAGTGCCGCTCGCGCAACATGACAGCTCGCCGCCAGGGCACGACGCCGTGAAGTCGTTGCTGTTGCAGACCTGACCCGTGAGCTGGCACTGGTTCACGGACTGGTTGCAGGCGTAACCCGGCGGACAATCGCTCGAGAGCTCGCACGTGTAGAGCTCGATGCACAGGTCGCACTCACCGCGCTCGACGCAGGTCTTGCCGGCGCCGCAGTCCGCTCCCGCGGCGCAGCAGCCGTTGGCGATGCAGGTGTGGTTCGCCGAGCAGAACTCGCTTGCCTGATTGCAGTCACTGTCGGAGTCGCAGCGGTCGGGTAGCAAGCACGTGCCCGCCGAGCCGCAGAACTTCGGCGGCCGGCAGTCATTACTGACGGCGCAGGCCGTCCTCTCGACGCACTCACCCGCGTTGCAAGCGTAGCCTTGCCCCAGCTGAATGGCGCAGTCGGCGTCCACTACGCAGGTATCGAAATCGCGGCATTGATTGTCGGCTCCGCAGTACTGCTCGTCGCAATCACCACGTCCGCCGCACGTCCCCACGGGGATGCAGCTGCCGTTCACGCTGCAGTAACCACTGTCGCAGCGCCCCTCGGGATGGCCCAGCGCGCAACGGATGGCCTCGCAGCCCGCTGAAGTGCACGTCTGCCCCGACGGACAGGCGCCAGGCGTACCGGGCGCGCAGCTCTGGGCGACGCACGTCCCACCACTGCAAGCCTCACCGTCGGGACAGCAGCCGTTGGTGCGTGCCGGCGAGCACGCGCATTGGTCGAGCGGCTCACATCGTCCGCTATTGCATCCAAGGCCCGCGCCGCAGAAGCCACGCGGCTCGGAGGGTGAGCACGGCCGCTCGTTGGGAACGCACGCCGCGACGCAGACGTCGGACGCGACACAGCACACACCGTCGCAGCAGGCCGCCTGGTCGGCGCACAGACCACTTGGCCGCTCGGGCGCGCAGCTGTTGGCGCCGGGCCCGCTGACCACGATGGGCACGCACGTGCCGTCGTCACACCCCTCGCCGGGCTGACAATCACACCAGTCCGTCAAGCAGACGCCGTCGCACACGCAGAGCTGCGCGTTGACGCAGACGCACACGCCATCGCTGCAGACCTGACCACGGGCACAGTCACCATTCGGCACGGCGCTCGAGCAGGAGCCGCCCGAATCAACGCACCGCCCCCCGTCGCAGACCTTCGAGAGGCCACAATCCGCCGAGGACACGCAGGTTTGGCGCACGTCGCTTTCGAAGAACGAGAGGAAACCGTTGCAGCCGGCGAGTGGTGCCAGGAATGCGAGCACGATGATTCGCGCTACGTATGAACCGTAGTGGAACATTGGGGGGCGCCTAGTGATTTCGCGAAAGTCTAGGCGATGCGGTCGGCGCGATCCAGGTATACTGACAGCGAGCTCCTCCCCCTGCTCCATCATGCCCTTCTCGAAATCCGTCTTGCTCCTCGATACCGCCCGAGAAATCGAGCGGATCTCCACCTTCATTCGCGACACCGTCAGCGGTCTGCGCCGCCGCGGCGTCGTGCTCGGCCTCTCCGGCGGCATCGACAGCTCGGTGACCGCGGCGCTCGCCGTGCGCGCTCTCGGCAAGGAGCGCGTGCTCGGCTTGTTCATGCCCGAGCATCATTCGAGCGATGACGCGCTCACGCTCGGGAAGCTCCTCGCGGAGAGCCTCGGCATCCACGCCATCCTCGAGGACATCGCCCCCGCTCTCGAAGGCGCCGGCTGCTACGTCCGCCAGAACGAGGCCATCCGCACCGTATTCCCGGACTACGGCGACGGCTGGAAGTGCAAGATCGTCCTGCCGTCGATCCTCGAGAGCGACCGCCTCAACGTCTCGCGGCTCACCGTGCAAGCGCCCGACGGCCGCGTCATGACGGAGCGCATGTCGCCCGCGGCGTATCTGCAGATCGTCGCCGCCACCAACTACAAGCAGCGCATCCGCAAGATGACCGAGTACTACCACGCGGACCGGCTCACGTACGCTGTAGCGGGCACTCCCAATTTGCTCGAGTACGACCAGGGCTTCTTCGTGAAGCTCGGTGACGGCGCGGCCGACTTGAAGCCCATCGCGCACCTCTACAAGACCCAGGTCTACGCGCTCGCCGAGGCCCTCGGAGTGCCGGAGCCGATCCGCGAGCGCACG
>JBDHVB010000115.1:0-17389 GCA_039809465.1 Myxococcota bacterium | reverse complement strand
GATGTTGGTGAATCCCATGAAGCCGAGGGCGGCCAGCATGAGGATCCCGATTCCGGCGCCGAAGTAGCCGCCGTAGATGCCGACCGCGAACTGGTAGACGAGCGCCGTGGTGGAGTAGGGCGACGACGCCTTCGCCTTGCCGCGCACCGGCTGCAGCGTCTTGTCGATCCGACCGACCTTGAACTTGCTCTTGGGATCGGTGTTGACTGGGTCGCCCGCGAGCGCCGCCTTGGCTTGCTGCGCCGGACCCGGAGCGCTGAGGTACATCGTCGGACGGTGGCAGGCGGCGAGCGTCAGACCGAGCGTCAGCGCGGCCGCGGCGCGCACGCTCATGTCGGCGCGCGCTCGTGAACGAACGGTGGATGAACCCCGAGAATAGATCGCGAAGTCGTCAGCCATGCGAGCACGCTACACAGAATCATGGCGGCCATGCGATAGAAATATGGGACGCTCCCCAGCGAGCAAGCCATGGCCGACCTAGTCATCACCTGCCACGCCTGCGGTAAACAGTCCGCTATCAGCGACATCGTCGGCCGCCGCGACGCCTGCGAGCACTGCCGCGCCGACCTGCGCTGCTGCAAGAACTGTCAGTACTACGACACGACGGCGCACCACGAGTGCCGCGAGCCGACGGCGGAGTGGGTGGCCGACAAGGAACGCGGGAACTTCTGTGGGATGTTCCGTCCGTTTACGGGTGGACGCGCGGCAGCGGACGATGTCGCGTCCGCTAAAGCGAAGCTCGAGGCGTTGTTCAAGAAAACTTAGGAGCACTGTGATGCGAAGCTTATTTGCCGTGATGATCGTCGTGTCGTTTACCAGCGCAGCGCATGCGGGACAGCTCGGCGCGTTCATCGGTCAGCCCGTCCTCGAGAGCTTCGAGGGGCTGACCGGGCTACCCGGTGTCTTCGAGTTCAGTGAAGCGCACCTCTACGACGGAGACCTCACGCTGCCTTCCGGGATGGTCTTGCGCGATCCCGGTCCAAATCAATACGACGTCCTCATCCTCGACTGGACGGCCAATTCACCCGTGGCCACGATCTTCGGCTCCGAGTCCATCGGCTCGGCGGCCGATGTTCCGGATGGTGCTGCTTGCCTCTACGGCAACGACAGTGACGTCACCGTCGCGTTTCCCGAGCTCGCGGCGCAGGCGGGAGCGTACGTTACGGCGGAGGACGCGACCGTGACCGTCTCGGTATACGACAGCGCTGACACGCTCCTCGAGTCGCGCACCGTGAGCTCGGTCGGTGTCGCCGGTTGGAAGCAGAACTTCGTCGGCTTTTTCTTCACCGAGCCCCGCATCGCATCGCTACGTGTCTCGGGAATTCACCCCGCGGTCGACCTCGTGGGCTACGTGAGCGCGCCGCCCCCGCCGGCGACCGTCGACGTGGAGGCACCAGGCGCGAACTGCGAAGCTGGTGGCGTCCGCATCGCGGTCACCGGCAGCAGCGCCGTGAGCTACGTGTGCAACGGCGTCGCGGGGCCAAGCGGGGAGAACGGAAGTGACGGCGCCACGGTGCTCGTCGCCACACGAGCCGAGCCGGCGGGGGCGAGCTGCGCGGCGGGTGGGGTGCGGGTCGACGTTGGGATCGACGACGACCGCGATGGGACGCTGGGCGCTGACGAGATCGATGACACCACTTACGTTTGCAACGGCGCGGCGGGCGCGGCTGGATCCGCTGGAGCGGACGGTGCGGATGGCGCGGGCGGTTGTGCCGCCTTCAGCGCGACCCCGCTCGCTCTACTCGCTGGATTGTTGCTCGCGCGCCGCCCGTCATGCCGGTCGAAGCGCAGCGCATCTTCGCATGGGTGAGGTTTGCGCCGTTGAAGCTCACGCCCGCGAAGTTGCCGCCGCGCAGGTTGGCGTTGGTGAAGTCCGCGCCGCTCAAGTCGGCGCCGGCAAAGCTGACTATCGCTGATCGCGGCGTTGGTGACCGTGGCCATGAGCGACTGCGAATCATTCGCAAAAACGCAACGCGTTACGCTGCCACCCGATAAGTCTCGCGCCTAACTCTCTTCGCCCAAAGAAAGCGCGAGACCCCTCCGATGACTGCGCCAATTCGCCCGCAATTTCCAGTACGTACAACGATCGCCACGACTGCTCCGGCGAAGGCGCCCACGCCAGCCGCGCCTCCAGCGATGGCCACAGCGCTTCCGGCCGTGAAGCTCGACCAAGGTCCGAGCCTCGAGAACGGGCGCGTTGCGGCGCTGCGCTCTCGCATGGCGCCCGAGTCGTGGGAGGGCTGGAAGCCGTTCACCTTGGCCAAGCGCTTCGAGGAGGCCGAGGGCCAGGTGACCTTCGACCTCAAGCCTGCCGACGGCAAGCCGCTGCCAACGTACCGGGCCGGCCAGTTCATCCATGTGAAGCTCGACATCGATGGCCAGCGCTACGTGCGCCACTACACCATGTCGGACGCCTCGAACCCCGACTTCTACCGCATCACCATCAAGCGCGAGCTGCCGCCCGAGGGCTCGTCGTTCCCGCCCGGCAAGGTCTCGAGCTACTTCATCGACACGCTGGCGCTCGGCGCGACCATCGATGTGAAGGCGCCGAAGGGCCGCTTCGTGCTCGATGCCGCGAGCCCGACCCCAGCGGTCTTCTTGGCAGGCGGTGTTGGCGTCACGCCGTTCCTCGCGATGCTGAACGAGCTCACCGCCATGAACGGCACGCGCCCCGTGCACCTGTACTACTCGTGCAGCCGGCCCAACGAGTTCTTGCGCCGCGACGAGCTGCGCGCCATCGCCGCGAAGTTTCCGAACATCACGGTGCGCTTGGTTTGCAGCCGGCCGAAAGAGGGCGACAAGCAGGGCGACTACGATCTCAAGGGGCGCATCAACCTCGATCTGCTCAAGCAGACACTCCCCGAGGGCATCTACGAGTTCTTCATCTGCGGTCCCGAGCGCATGAACGCCGACCTCGCCGACGCCTTCAAGAAGGCCGGGGTCAAGGACGAGTGCGTCCACGTCGAGAGCTTCGCGGGGCATGGCGATGCGCCACCTGCGGGGGCGAGCGCTTCGGAGCGGATGAGCCGCCGCAAGCCGACCGAGCTGCTGTTCGTCGCCGCCGGCAAGGTCCAGTGGACGCCGTCGACAGGGGCGCTCTCGAGCAAGCCCGACCTCGTCAACGATGAGACCGGTGGCAAGGCCGTCATCAGCGTCCCGCTGAGCCAGCAGTCATAAATTCTCTCTGTCCGCTATAACGTAAGGATCTCGAATCATGAGCTTGCAAGGTAAGACCGCCATCGTCACGGGTTCGACGAGTGGCATTGGCCAAGGCATCGCGCGCGCGCTCGCGGAGCAGGGCGCCAACGTCATGTTGAACGGCACCTCCGACCCCGCCAAGGTCGAGCCCTTCCGCAAGGAGCTCGCCGATAAGTACGGCGTCAAGGTCGGCTACGCTCAAGCGGACGTGAGCGACGCGGCGCAGGTCCAGGCGATGGTCCAGCGGGCCGCGACCGAGCTTGGTGGCGTCGACATCTTGGTGAACAACGCCGGCATCCAGCACGTCGCGCCGATCGTGGAGTTCCCGCTCGACAAGTGGGCGCAGGTGCTGGGAACCAACCTCTCGTCGGTCTTCTATGGCATGCAGGCCGCTTTGCCGCACATGCTCGGCAAGGGCTGGGGTCGCATCGTGAACATTGCATCGGCGCACGGACTGGTCGCGAGCGTCGAGAAGGTCGCCTACGTCGCGGCCAAGCACGGCGTGGTCGGCGCCACCAAGGTCGCGGCCCTCGAGACCGCCGGCAAGGGCGTCACGGTCAACGCCATCTGCCCCGGCTGGGTGCTCACGCCGCTCGTTCAGAAGCAGATCGACGCCATCGCCAAGCGTGAGAACATCTCCAACGAAGAGGCCACCAAGCGGCTCCTGCGCGAGAAGCAGCCGTCACAGCAGTTCGTCTCGATTGAAGAGGTTGCGGCCTTGACCATCTATCTCTGCAGCGATGCCGCCAAGCAGATCACCGGCTCGGCGCAGTCGATCGACGGGGGCTGGACCGCGCAGTAAGCATCGGTGAGCGGCCCCATGCCGCACCGCGTTGTTTGTCGGTTCGTGTGGATTAAAAAGTCGTGCCAATGATGGCTGCGCCTGAAAATCGCGCGGCCACGCGACTTCTTGCGCGCCAGACCGATAAGCAAATTAATGAAGACTCAAAACGTCGCTTTGAACTCGGGGACCTCTACGCCAGCAGCTGCCAAGCCGACCGAACAAGAAGTCGGAAAGCTCATCGCGGCTCCCCAAGCCAAGCCCGTTTCGAGCGCCAGCGACCGCGTGATGCGCGTCGACCAGCGTGGCCGCCGCATTCTCGACGCGCACACCTTGCCACCGCGCTACGCCTGGATGAACGCGCAGCTCAACGCCAACGTGCTCGGCCAGTCGCATGCCTTCCCGCCGATCTTGAAGTGCATCCAGCGCTATGAGAGCGGCCTCGCCGACCCGCAGCGTCCCGTCGGCGCCGGCTTCCTCGGCGGCCCCACCGGCACCGGAAAGACGCTGACCGCGGAGCAGATCTCCATCCTGCTTCACAAGAAGCCGCTCTACATCGAGATCGACTGCGGCGAGCTGCAAGACCACTCCGCCATCAGCAGCTTCGTCGGCTCGCCACCGAACTGGACTGGGCACGGCAAGACCATCCCCAAGCTCACGCAAGAGTTCCTCGACGCCCACAAGTCGGAGCACAGCGACATCGTCGTCTTACTGCTCGACGAATACGAGAAGGCGCACGCTGATTTTCAGAAGCTGCTCTTGAACGTCGAAGAGAAGGGCAAGCTCACCATCTGGGTGCCGAAGGCCGGCGCTGGCGAGAAGGACAACAACAACGGCGCCGAAGAGCAGCAAGTGAAGATGTACAACGTGCTGATCCTGAAGACGACCAACGCAGGCGTCGAGCGCTTCAGCAAGGTGAACAACGACGCTCCGAGCATCGGCTTCGGCGCGACCCTCGGTGGCGTGAAGCCCAAGGTGCTCCAGCGCCCCATCCCATCGGGCGACGAGTTCCGTGACGAGCTGCGTGGCTCGTTCTCGCCGGAGTTCTTGAACCGTCAGGACTTCTTCGTCTTTTACAACTGGCTGCAACCCGAGTTCATGCCGCAGATCCGACGCCGCGAGATCATGAAGGTCGAGCAGCTCTTGAACGCCAAGGACGGCCTGGAAGGTGTGTCGTTGCGCGTGACACCGGCCGCCGCGAAGTGGGTGGAAGAGCGCGGCTTCGATCAGGAGTACGGCGCGCGTCCGCTGCGCCGGTTGATCCAGAACGAGATCGTCAGTCCCATCGGCAACTTGATGAGCGACGGCATCATCAAGCCGTTCGACGCGATCGCGGCGCATCCCTCCGAGGACGGTGAGCGTCTCGACTTCGTGCCGCTGCGTCTCACCACGCCGCGCGCCAAGCAGAAGCTCAGCGATGCCGTGGCGGAGGACTTGACCTCGAAGACCGATGAATACGCTCGAGCGGACAGTATGGCGTCGGTCGTCGATGCCATCATGTCGGCGGTGCCCGAGGGCGGCACGCTGTACCAGGCCTTGCAGGCGGCGAAGATTCGCGCCCAAGACGGTAAGAGCGCCAGCGAGCGCACCAACATCCTGCGTGACGCCATCGAGACGGTCGTCCGGGGTCATCGTTCGCTGCGCAAGCCGAAGGAGCAAGCGCCTAGCTCGCCGGACGCGCCCGCGACATCGTCCGCCAAGCCTGAGTCGACCTCGCGCGCCTTGACCGTTATGACGGACATGAGGATTCCTGCATTGCCCGCGCCGACCTCGGTGGAGGTCGTGTACAAGAACGCCGAAATGAAGATCGCTCGGGAAGCCGCCGGCGACGACGAGGTCTTCGGCGCGCAATGGGCCGAGACGATGGCGATCCTGACGCCGCATCTCCACCCGCAGGTGTCGGCGAATCTCCTGCAGGACATGGTGCCCATCTTCAAGATGAGGCTCGCGAACGCTCGCGTCGCGCTCGCCGAGAAGCTCGAGGACATCGCGTTCGACCTACGCCCGGATTGGGGCAACGAGGGCCGCACGTACACGAGCACGGCCGCGGCGCTGCGCGCGGCGATCAATCTCTACGCGGACGCCGAGATCATGAGCGCGCCCGACTCGACGGAGACGACGAACAAGGCTCGCGAGGCCAAGATGCAAGCGCTCGATCACGCGGCCGCGGTCTCCGGTGCGCAACCAGGCGGATCCGTCGAGAACGAGGCGCGCAGCATGATGCCGTTCATCATCTTCAAGCGGCTCACCGAGGACCCGAGCTTCAAAGACGGCACGGTGGCGCGCCTCGAGGCGATGCGCGACGTCGTCGAGGACTACTACAACAAGGGGAAGCCGATCAGCGCCGACGCGCCGCTCGGCAAGGACGCCGCCATCGTCCAGGCCGTGGGTATCGCGTATGCAACCGCCAAGATCGAGAACCCGACGCTATTGCAGACGGCCGCGCCGGTCATCAACCGCTACCTCAAGGAGCGTCCGCTAAAGGCGACGTCCAGCCAGCTGAACGCGCTGGAGCAGCTCATCCGTCAAGCGACCGACGCGCCACAAGCGCATGTCGAGGAGCTCTGCAGGGCGTTCAAGAGCTCGGAGGCCATGAGCGGCAGCATCTTCCGCGGTGGAGCAGCCGAGGCGCGCAAGGTGCGCGCTACGCTCGGTCTGCCGAGTAAGCCCCCGCGAAAGCCCTCCAAGGTGTAGCGGCCGCCGAACGTCACATGGGGCGATGGCGGGCCGACTCCCTCGGCACTTCTCGCGGCTACGCTCGCTAAGCGCGGTCGCGGACCTCGCGCTTACCCTCCATCTTGGCGCAATGCGCGCAGCAGAACATCTTGCCGCCCTGCTCGACGCCGTGGCCGATGACCCGTGTGTCACAGTGCTCGCAAGTCGGTGCGAGCTTGGTGATTGCACACTCGAATGAGTCGAAGGTGTGCGTCTCGCCGTTCATCACGATCTGAAACGCCTTGTCGTACTCGTTACCGCAAGTTTCGCACGTGCTGACCATCGCTTTTCTCCCGCCTCTCGTCGCCTCACGACTTGGTTTCATCCATGAAGGTGTGTCGCCGTGCGCGGCGACGCCACGTAAAGACGACGCACTCGGCGGACAGGGCCGATTGTGCGCCTAGCCAAGGTCGGATAGGCGAGTCGGCATGAAGAACATCGTCGTGATCGTCGGGAGCTTGCGGAAGGACTCCTGGAACAAGCAGCTCGCCCAGGCAGTCGAAGTGCTTGCCAAGGATCTGTGGAAGGTCAGCTACGCCGACATTGGCGCCTTGCCGCACTACAACGAGGATCTCTGGCCCAATCCTCCCGCGGCCGTCGGCGCCTTCAAGCAGCTCATCGAGGACAGTGACGGCGTGCTCATCGTCTCGCCCGAGTACAACCGCTCGATGCCGGGGGTGCTCAAGAACGCGCTGGACTGGGCTTCGCGGCCGGGTGGTAAGAGCTCGCTCAAGCACAAGCCCGTCGCCTTGATGGGGGCGTCGATTGGCCCAAGCGGCACGACGGTCGCGCAGTCACATCTACGCTCGGTGGTGGGGCCGAGCGGCGGCATCCCCATGCAGCAGCCCGAGGTCTACGTGACCGCCAAGGAGGGCGTGTTTGGCGCGGACCATGTCATCAGCGACGAGAAGATCCGCTCTAGCGTACAAAAGCACATCGACGCATTCGACGCGTGGATGGCGCGGCTCACGCCGGCGTAGCTAGAAGCCGAGGCCCGCTCGGAACACGCTCTTCTTCACGTCGTAGTCGAGAAGGTTCTCGCCATAGCCGTGATAGTATTGCACCACGATCTGCGCGGCGGATGACGACAAGAGCCGCGGCGCGAAGCGCAGGGTGAGCTCCTGGCCGCCCTGGAACGGATTCACGTGGGACGGGCCGCCGCCGTGGAAGCGCAAGGTGATGTCGCTGCGGTCGAGCCACGAGCCGAAAGCGTCGACCAGCGAGACTTGCACCTCGTAGAGACCACGCCGGCGCGCGATGTCGGTGTTGTCGTAGTCGTAGTTGTAGGGCACCCAAGCCTTGACGTTCCAGTGGATGCGGGCGCGGCTCGTCGACGAGAGCGCGTGCGTCATGCTGAAGCGCAGGTAGCTGCGGTCCCACGAGCGTGACTCGTGCTCGGCGCGGCCGTTCGATTCGTGCTCGTAGAGACCCAGGTCGATGTACCAGTTGGGCGCGTCACCAAACTCGAAGCGATAGAAGATCTCGGGGTTGTAGTTGATGTCGCGGAAGGGCTTCGACTCCTCCCAGAGGCGCCACAGCATGATCTGCGAGTAGGCGGCGTAGAGACCGGTGAGCGGCAGCATGCGGACCTTGAACGACAGCTGTAGCTTCGTGTCGGGGTCACCGATGAGCGCGTAGATGGGCTTGTACTGCTCGAGGCGTGTCGAGGCCTGGACCTCGTCGACGTACGCAAAAGCGGAGCGTGGCGTGAAGACGGCGGCAGCCACGGCGATGAGCACGGCGGCCCTCGAGAGGCGCTGCATGAGCTTCACTTCGCTTGGGTCGGGGCCGTGTCCACGGTTTCTGAGGCGGATGTTCGAGCTCATGGGCACACCGACGAACGTAGACCGGGCCAGTGTCGTTCGTGCGTCGTGAATATCGGCGGGGAGTGCCTAAGGTTGCGCCGAAGGTGCGGGTTTCGGGACGGGGTTGGGCGTGGGGACGGGCGTTGGCTTGGTGGCGAGCTGAGGCTCGAGCCACCGCCTGATGCGCCCGGCGTCGCCGAAGACCGACTGCATCTCGCGCGAGCCCAGGAAGACCATGTCGATGGGGCGGTTCGCGAGGTTCATGCGGACCACCAGCGTGCGTCCCGCCTCGACCGTGTAGCCGGTCTTGCCGATGACGATGTCCCAGTTGGTGGAGTGCACCAGGCGGTCGGGGTTGCGCAGGGTGAGGGGGCCGCGGTTGGTCTCGAGCTCGATGACCGGGGCGTTGAGCATGCCGCGCAGGTCGTCGAGTGGGGACGTCGCGTCGAGGAGCTTCGTGAGATCCTGCGCCGACGACACGTTCTGCGGGTCGATGCCCGCCGGGTCGACGAAGTGGCTGTTGACCATGCCGATCTCGGCCGCTTTAGCGTTCATGAGGGCCACGAAGGCTTGGCGATCCATGACGGTGCGCACGGCGGCGTAGATGGCGCGGTTGTCGGAGGCGCCGAGACCGGCGCGCAGCAGATCGCCCCAGCTCATCGCGATGCTCACGGGGATGCGTGACTTCGACCACTTGAGGCGATCCTTGTCGTCCTCGAGCACGACGACGGTGCGGGCGCGGTCGACCTGCATCGACGAGAGCACGAGACCCGTGAGGAGCTTCGTGACGCTGGCGATGGGACGCACCACGGTCGGGTTCTTCTTGAGCACGACCTCGCCGGTGTCGGCGAGACGCACGAGCACGGTCTCGGAGCGCAAGTGCGGCTTGCCGTCCGCGTCGCGCTCGGGAAGGCTCACGACGGTGAGGAGCGCGAGAAGCAGCGGGCTCACGCGTTCGCCTTGGCGAGGGCGCGTTGATAGGCCGGGCGCGCGCGCATGCGCTCGAGGTACGCGGTGATGTTCGGCCCGACCGCCGCGCGTTGGCTCGCGGCTTCGAGAGGGTAGCTCATCTGCATGTCGGCGCCGGTGAGCTCACCGCCGGTGAACCACTCGCGGCCTTCGAGCTGCGACTCGACGAAGCCCAGGTGCAGCGTCACTTCGGGGTCGACGACGGTGCGCGCGACCTTCTTGCAGAAGCCCTTGATGAGCGGCCGGATGATCCCGGGCACGCCTTGCGGGATCTTGGTGAACACCAGCTTCAACAAGAGGTTCGGCATGAGCGAGCCCTCGGCGTAGTGCAGCCAGTAGCGGTAGCGGTCGTACTCGGGCGTGTCCGGCGCGGGCCGCAGCCGTCCTCCGCCATAGCGGTCGATGAGGTCCTCGATGATGACCGCGGACTCGGCGACCACGCGGCCGCCGTCGACGATGATCGGTGACTTGCCGAGCGGGTGAATGGAGCGCAGCTCGTGCGGCGCGCGGTAGGCGGAGTTGCGGGAGTAGTGCTTCACCTCGTAGGGAAGCTCCAGCTCCTCGAGCAACCAGAGCACGCGCATGGCGCGTGAGGCGGAGAGATGGTGGACGGTGATCATCGGATGCTTGCAGGCCGTAGCGCAGGCGCGTAGTGGCTGTCGAGCCATGCACAAGATCGCAATCCTGGCGCTCGTCACCACGGCGGCGTGCGCGACCATCACCGCGAACCCCAAGGGTCTCACCTCCGACGAAGTCCTGGCCCAGGCGCCAGCCCGCGATTGGATGGAGCTCGAGGCCGACGATTTGTTGCTCGTCGAGACTGCGAAGGGGCCCATCATCATCGTGCTCGCGCCCGAGATGGCGATCCGCACCGTGGAGAACGTGCGTAAGCTCGCGCGCTCTGGGTTCTACGATGGCCTGGGCTTCATTCGCGCCCAGGACGACTACGTCGCGCAATGGGGCGACCCCGACAACACCAAGCAGATCGTCGACGCCGAGAAGACCGTCAAAGCGGAGTTTTCACGCACCCCAGCGGGGCTCGAGTTTTACAAGCTGCCCGAGAGCGATACTTACGCCCCCGAAGCGGGCTTCATCTCGCGCGGCTTGCCCGCGGCGCGCGGTCACGAGGAAGCGTGGCTCGTGCACTGCTACGGCATGGTCGGCGTCGGCCGCGACGAAGACGTCGATAGCGGCAGCGGCAGCGACCTCTACATGGTCATCGGCCATGCGCCGCGTCACCTCGATCGCAACGTGACGCTCATAGGCCGCGTCATCGAGGGCATGCAGATCATCTCGACGCTGCCGCGTGGCACCGAGAAGATGGGCTTCTACGCGACCGCCGAGGAGCGCACCCCAATCAACCGCGTCCGCCTCGTCGCCGACTTGCCGGAGGCCGAGCGTCCGCGATTCCGGACATTACGGCCCGACAGCGACAGCTTCGCGATGCTCATCGAGTCACGCCGCAACCGCCGTGACCCGTGGACCAAGTTCCCGGCCGGCAAGATCGACGTGTGCAACGTGCCGAACGCGACCCAGCGTATCGTCGCGCCTACTCAGTAACGCGGGACGGTGAGCGAGAACTGCGCGCCGAGCGAGGCGAGCACCTGGCGCTCCCGCTCGTAGGCGTAGCCCTTCGAGACGCGCTCTTCGCTCGACCAGCCCTCACCAGGTTGGAATTGCACCTCGAGCTTGCGGATCACGGCCACGTCGTAGTCCGCCATCGTGAACAACCAGCGCTCGCGCATGCCGATGCCCAGCGTGGTGTCGACGGCGCTCACCGCTTCGACCCGGCCTTGCTCGGGCGAGACCGTGACGATCTCCCAGCCCTCGGCGCGCGCCAGGCGAGTGATGGCGTCGCACACCGCGGGGGGAACGGCCGCGATGGTGAGGGAGGGCGCGTGATAGCTCGACACACCGTTGCTGCTGGCGCACGCGGCGCTGGTGGCGAGAGCTATGACGATGCCGACGAGACGCATGGAACCTCCCCGAGTCGAGAAAGCTCCATTCAGTTTGTGTGCCGAGACGATACGCCGCCTAGCACGGCATTTCGCGCACCTTCACGCGGGCTGGCCTGGGTCGCGGAGACTCTGGGGTGCTACGGCGCGGTGATGATGTAGGGCGAAGAGGCACCCGTGTTGGTGAGCGCCACGACATAGAGCGTATCGCCACGCGCCGCCTTCACCTGGGCGAGGAGGCTGCCGTCGGCCGCCGCGCGGCTGGTCTCGGTCGAGCCCTGATCGAGGTTCGCGATAGCGACCACCACGTTCGGAGCAAACGCGCCGGCGGGGAAGTCGATGTTGGTGCGAGCGTCGTCGGCGCGGCTCGCACCGACGGAGGCGTGGGTCGGCGGATCGTTGCCGGCGGTCGCGGTGCCATCTGGTACCAGGAGGTCGCTCGACTCGGGGGTGGCGATGCTCGCGGTGTCGACGAGCTTGCCCGCGGCGAGGATGCTCACCTCGATGGTCGGCGCCAGCTCACCAGCGAGCGGGACGTTGAACGAGCCATCCGCGTTCGCGACGGTGCGGGCTTGCTGCCGAGCGGAGGCCGCGACGACCGTGGCGCCCGCGTCCACGGTGCCCGGCACACCGAACACGAGGGTGACGCCGGAGCTGCGGGTGGCGAAGAGCGTGACGTTGGCGGCGAAGCCCGTGGCGGGGGTTGGGTTGTCCTCGCCGCGGTCGTCGGTCTGGTCAGGGAGGGGGACGCCGTCGATGAGGCACGCCGAGGTGACGAGGGCGATGAGAATTGTGCCGCGGCGCATCATGAGAGCTGTCTCCAAGCGTGCTCGAACCTCATTCTGGAAGCATATCGGGTGCCAAGGTAGGCACCTCGTAACTTCAGGGAGTTGCCGTTCTTATCAGGCGCGATCTGTAAACCAACGTTGACACTACTCTGCAATGAATTGCTCAGTCCCTGTCTGCCGCGGCGACGCCGAGCTTATGCATCTTCTTATATAGGCCGGCTCGCGTGAGGCCCAGGGCCCGGGCAGCGGCGGCGACACGTCCACCATGCTCGGCCAGGGTCGCGCGGATGACGTCGCGCTCGTGGCGGTCGAGGATCATCTTCAAGGTGCCATCCGCGGGCTCCTCGCCGGGCGTGGCCGGCATGGCCTGGCCGCTGACCTTCCCGGAGAGCACGTCGGGCTCGATGGTGCCGTCCGCTAAAGCGATGGCGCGTTGCAGCTCGTTGTCGAGCTCACGCACGTTGCCGGGCCAGTCGTAGTCGAGCAGGGCGGCGAGGGCGCGCTTCGAGAGCTTCACCTCGAGGCCTCGGGCGTGGATCGTGAGCAGGTGGTCGATGAGCAGCGGCAGGTCGTCGCGGCGCTCGCGCAGCGCCGGCAGGTGCATCTCGACCACGTTCAGGCGGTACCAGAGATCCTCGCGGAACTTGCCGGCGCGGACCAGCTCCTCGAGGTTGCGGTTGGTGGCGGAGACCACGCGCGCGTCGGTCTGCAGGTCGATGGTGCCGCCGACGCGGCGGAACTCGCGGGCCTGCAGCACGCGCAGGAGCTTCACCTGCATGCCGAGCGGCATGTCGCCGATCTCGTCCAGGAAGATGGTGCCGCCGCGCGCGATCTCGAAGAGCCCTGGCTTGGCGCGGACGGCGCCGGTGAAGGCGCCGCGCTCGTGACCGAAGAGCTCGCTCTCGAGCAGCGCTTCGGGGATGGCGCCGCAGTTCACCGGCACGAATGGTCCGCGCCGCGAGCTCGCGACGTGCAGCGCGCGCGCCACCAGCTCCTTGCCGGTGCCTGACTCGCCGGTGATCGCCACCGGCACCTCCTTGTCGGCGACGCGGTCGATGACCCGGAAGATGTCGCGCATGGCGGCGGAGCGGCCGACCATGCCGTGACGGGCGGAGGGCTCGTCGCGGCTCGTGGGCTTGGTGGCGGCGAGCTCGGCTTCGCGGGCGGCGAGCTCACGCTCGAGGCGCTGATTGAGCTCGTCGATGGCGGCGCGCGAGGTCTCGAGCTCGCTGGCTCTGCGGGTCAGCTCGGCGAGCAGGCGCGCGTTGGCGATGGCGATGGCGGCCTGGTCGCCGAAGGCAGCGAGCAAGGCGACGTCGGTCTCGGTGAAGGCGCTCGCCCGGTAGCGGTGATCGAGATAGATGGCGCCGAGCGGCGTGCTGCCTGCCCGCAATGGCAGACACAGGACGCTGCGCAGCTTGAGCGAGTGGACCGACTGGTAGTCGCGGAAGCGCTGATCTTGCTGCGCGTCGATGGCCGAGAGCGGCGCGTTGCTGTCGATGACCTGACGCGCGATCGAGCGGCTGATCTGCAGCTCGTCGGGCGCGAGATGGCGTGCCTCGAGGCCGCGGGCGGTGCGCACCTCGAGCTCCGTTTCGTCGCCGGTGAGCAGCAGGAAGCCGCGCTCGGCGCCAGACAGCGCGATGGCGGCGTCGATGATACGCTCGAGCAGACGCTCGGGATCGTGGTCGCGCGCCAGCTCACGATTGATGGCGAGCAAGCGCTCGACGTCGCGGTTCATGACCGTGTCCTCGGGAAGCGCGCTGCTCAAGGGTCTGAGGAGCTCGGCGCGCCACCAGCTCGCACTGTAGGCTTTTTCGTAGTGGGCGGGCAGGGCGGCGCGCACCGCCGCGAGCTGACGGCGCGCCGCGGCGAAGTGCTCCTGGGCCCGCGCCACCTGGCCCAGCGAGTGCTCGGCGCGACCCTCGAGCGCGAAGGCCATCCAGGCGAGATCTGGGTCGCCGCAGCGCTCCGCCAGCTCACGGCGGCGTGCGTCGGGGATGGGCGCGACCGCGACGATGCCAGCGACGACGCGGGCGCGGAGCTCGAGGCGCTGACGCTTCAGGGACTGCGCGACCTTGGCTGCTTCGTTGGCGGCGGCCGCGGCTGCGTCGTGCTGGCCGCGCTTGCCGCCCAGGAGCGCGGCGACCACGTCTGCCTCGGCGGTGCCCGCGCGGTCGCCGGTAGCGCCGAAAGACGCGCGTGCCTCCGCGAGGCCGCGCTCCGCGTCCGCGAAAGCGTTGTCATTGACCGCGAGCTCGGCGGCGATGAGGCGCAGGTAGGCGCGCTCGACCGTGAGCCCCGTGCGCTCGCAAAGGGTGGCGGCTTCGTCGCACGCGGCGCGCGCTTCGGTGTCGACGCCGAGCCAGGCGAGGAGATTGGCTTGGTTCAGCAGCACGCGCGCCGCGGCGCGGTCATTGGCGGTGAGACGCGCCAGCTCGGCGGCGTCGGCGTAGCTCGTGAGCGCTTGTCCGAAGCTCCCGAGCTCCTGGCGAAGGATCGCGAGGTTCGTGAGGCGTAAGAGCTTGCGCGGTAAGTCGCGGCGGGCCTCGAGGTCGGCGATGCACTGGGCGTAGCTCTCCTCGGCGGCGCGCAGCTCACCCGACTTGTGCAGCACCAGCGCGAGATTGGCGCGGCTCGCCTCCGCCGAGCGGCCATCGCTCGCCGAGCTGACGGCCTCGCCGAGGAGGCTCCGCGCCGTGGCGGCGTCGCCGAGGTAGAAGTGGCAGACGCCAGCGACGTTGAGCAGGTCGGCGCGGCGGGCGTGCTTGGGCTGGGCGGCGAGCAGCGCCTCGCTCGCGTCGCGCGCCTCGGCGTAACGGCCCGCGAGCATGAGGGCGCGTACTTTCAGTGCATCGAGCTTGGCGGCGGGCTCACCTGGACGCGCGGGCTCGGCGAGCAGCGCGGCCGCGTCGGCGTAGCGGCCGAGGCTCACCAGCGCGTCGGCTTCGAGCGCCCGGCGCTCGGCGTGCTCACCGGCGCTTCGAAGGCGCGCGAGGGCGTCGGCGGGCCGGCCAAGGCTCGATAGGGCGCGCGCCACGGCGACCGCCAAAGCGGACGACGGCGCGGCTGCGTCGACTGCTTCGTAGGCTTCGAGGGCGCGGGCGAGCTGGCCACCGCGCTCGGCGCGTGTGCCCCCGGCCAGCACCAGCTCTTCGGCTTTCGCGGTGTCGCCCCGGCGCAGCGCGAGGAGCGCGCGCTCGATGGGATAGCGTTGCTCGTCGAGCACCTTCTCGAGCTTGATGGCGAGCTCTTGCGGCAGATGCTCGAGGGGGACGCGGCGCGTCGACTCGAGCACGGTCACGTCGTCGGTGATGCGCAGCACCACGAGGCCGCGGTCGATGAGCGCGTCGATGAGACCGGGCACCACCTGCTGGCGCAGGAGCGCGAGCGGCGCGCCGCCCGCGAACAGCGAGATCGCGGCGAGCAGGCCGCGGCGGTCGTCGTCGAGGTCGTCACCCGAGGGGGGCTCGAGCTTGCCGCGCGACGCGGCTTCGAGGAGAGCTGGGCCAGGGTAGGCGGCGAGCAGCGCCATCGTCGTGCGCGGGTGACCAGCGCCGGCGTGGTAGAGGGCGGCGCTCGCCTCGAGATCGACCGCGCGCATGGGGCGCGCCACGCGCAGCAGCTCGCGCACCGCTTCGGCGGACAAGGGCGCGAGCGGCGCGCCGCCGTCCCCGACTTGCAGCCAGAGGAGCTTCGCGTCCTCGAAGCGCTCGAGGAACTCGCCGAGCTCGTGCAAGGGTGAGCCAGGTGGGACGTCGTCGATGATGAGCGCCAGCGGCTCGGTGGCGCGCGCCAGAGCCTCCGCGATGGCGGTGTCACGGGCGTAGCGCGCCGCCGCCGGGTCGTCCTCGTGCGTGGTGACGCCGACCTCGATGCGCAGCTCGCGCAACGCCGCCATGACGGAGTCGAGATCCCCCGACGCGCCGTTGTGCACGCCGCCCGCGACGCGATAGCCGGCCTCGAGCGCCGCCGCCGCGCAGGCCCGCAACAACGTGGTCTTGCCGCTGCCCCGCGCGCCGCTGATGACGTGGCGCACGACCCGTCCATTGGGGGCGGGGACGAGGCGCGCGAGCTCTGCTTCGCGGCCCACGGCGCGCTCGACGGCTGGGGGGCCGTCGCGCAAGGCGATGATGGCGGCGCTCGTGGCATCGCCCGCGACGCGCGCCAGGAGCTCGGCGGCGGTCGCGGCGTCGGCGCGGCGTGCTTCGTCGGCGTGGCTCATCGCCTCCAAGGCTTCGCCGAGGGCGCTCTTGTCCGTGATCGCGGATCCAGGCGCGCGCTGGACGTGTGGCGCCAGCATGTCCGCGAGCGTCGCCGCGAGCGCGTAGATGTCGGAGGCAGGGGAGGGGCGTCCAGCCAGCGCCTCGGGAGCCATGACGCGCAACGTGCCCGCCGTCACCTGACCCACGCCGCGCTCGGCGAGGCCGAAGTCGATGAGCTTGCAGTCGGACTCGGAGGCGACGCGCAGGTTCAGCGGGCTCACGTCGCCGTGGCGGACGCCCAGCACATGGAGCGCCGCGAGCCCGGCGGCGATGCGCGCGCCGATGCCGGCGATTTGCTGGGGCGAGCGCCCCTTCGCCCACTCGAGAGCGTTCGCGAAAGCGTACAGCTCGAGCACCAGCGCGAGCGAGGTGACGTCAGGCGGCGCATCGATGAGCTCGACGCTGCCGAAGACGCGCATCAGGTGCGGGTGTTTGATGCCGCCCACGAGCCCCAGCTCGCGCGCCAGGCGCTCGCGTGCCCTAGGGACGTCGGCGCGGCCGAGCTTCAGCGCCACCGGCCGGTTGCCCAGCCAGGTGTCCTCGCCTTCGAGCACGACGGCCATACCGCCGCGCCCCAGCTCGCGCGTCACGCGATACCGCCCGCCCACCATGGTCACGCTCAAGGACACCTCGGCGATTACTGATTGACAGCTTCTACACCATACCGTAGACGCTGCGCCCGCTAGTACGGCGATGTAGCTCAGTTGGTTAGAGCACGCGGCTCATAACCGCGGTGTCGGTGGTTCGACTCCACTCATCGCCACTTTTTTTTCCCGCCTGACGGCGGGGTCAAGACCGCCGCAAAAAACGACGGCGGACTTGACGTCAGGATCGGCGGTTCTTCTCACTTCGTAGTGGGCCACGCCCCGAAGTGCTCTTACGCGCAGGCGTTTAGAAGTCTGAGCCTGTAGTT
>JBDHVB010000114.1:0-17444 GCA_039809465.1 Myxococcota bacterium | reverse complement strand
TGCCCTGCCGCGTCACCACGAGGATCGCGGTGGTGGAGACACGATGCGCGCGGTCGTGGCGGAAGCGCTCGGGCAAGATGGCCAGCAAGGCGAAGATGCCGCCCTCGCCGCGGTTGCCGGCGCGCATGATGAACACGAGATACTTGAGGGTGACCACCAAGACGAGCGCCCAGAAGACGAGCGAGAGCACTCCGAGCACGTCCTCGGGGGCGACGAGCGTGCCGCGCAAGCACTCGCGCAAGGTGTAGAGCGGGCTCGTGCCGATGTCACCGAAGACGACGCCGAGGGCGCCCAAGGTGAGGCCGGCGAGAGGCGCCTTACGCGCGTGGGACTGCATGCCGACGGCACACTAACCACGTTCACGTGCTGGAAGCGAAATGGCGGCGGCGGACCGTCGCGATCGCGAAGCTCCCTAGAACGCCGAGACCGCGAACTTCTCCAGCGACAAGCCGGCGGCGTCGAAGGCGCGCGCCAGGTCGCCTTCGCTCGCCTTGAACAGGCGGCGGATGTTGGCGTCCGAGGAGACGACCGTGGCGCTGATGCGGCGGCCGTTGGCGCTCACCTTCACGGACGAGCCACCCAGTACGTCATCGCGGAGATCGATCTGGAACTCGGTGAGGCCCTTGGGATCGACCTTCACGCCGCACGCCTTCACCAGCGAGGCGATGAGCGCCTGCGGGATCTTCACGGTACCGCCGGCGCTCTTCACCTCGGCGGTCGCCGCGACCTGCTGCTGCTGCATGGGCATGCCCATCTGGCCGCCGCCCATCTGTCCGCTATCGGCGTCACTGCTGCCGCCCTGCTGCTGCTCGTCGTCGCGCGTGACCGCCGCCAGGTGGTCGTTGTACTGCTCGACCCGCTTGTCGCTCTCCTTCTGACTGGTGATCTGCCGGTCGTGCTCGAAGCCCCGCAAATCGTGAAGCTCGTCGCTGCGGCCCTTCGACTCGGCGCGCACTTGCTCCTGCGAGGCGCCGCTCTTCTTCAATAGCTCGGCTTGGAGGTTACGCGACTGGATGCCGCTCTTGGCCATGAGGTTCGATTGGGCCTGACCACGGCGCGCTTGCTGCTGCTGGTTGCGCGCGTTGTTGTTCATGGTCTGCTGCTGCTTCATGACCTTGATCGTGCCCTGGCTCTTCGCGTTCACGACCTTCTGGAAGTCTTCGCTGCTCTTGTCGCTCTTGAGGCGAAGATCCTTCTCGAGGCGCTTTTGGTCCTCGTACCGTTGGGCTGCGCGTTCTTCTTCGACCCGGCTCATTTCGGTCCTCTAAGCGGCTTTAGGGCGCTTCTCCGGCAAGATGGGAGAGGGCGTCGCCAGTAATACGATACACGGTCCACTCGTCCATGGGCTTGGCGCCCAACGATTTGTAGAAACCAATGGCGGGCTCGTTCCAGTCCAGAACCGCCCATTCGAAGCGCCCGCAGCCCCTCTCGAGGGCTATACGGGCCAGGTGCGCCAGCAAGGCACGGCCGTAGCCTTTGCCGCGGTGCGTCGGACGGACGAACAGGTCCTCCAGGTAGATGCCGCGGCGGGCGAGCCAGGTGGAGTAATTGTGAAAGAAGAGGGCGAAGCCGACCGGCGCGGTGTTCTCCCAGGCGATGACGACCTCGGCCTGCGGTGACGGGCCGAAGAGGGTGTGCGCCAGCATCTCGGCGGTGGCGCGGACCTGATCGGCGGCGCGCTCGTAAGTGGCGAGCTCGTTGATGAGCTGCAGGATGATCGGGATGTCGCCCTGACGCGCGGGGATGATGCGGAAGTCGCCAGGGAGCTTCGTGCTCACTGCTTGCCTCGGCCCAAGAAGATCGTCTGGGCGATCTCGTCCATGACCGCCTCCTCGCGCGCTTCCTGTTCCTTCTTCACCTCGAGCGCCCACTTCTCTTTGTGCTTCTCGAGCGCCTTCAGATCTTGCGTGGCGAGCACGACTTGCTTGCGGGCCTCGTCGACCTCGTCGTGCTTCTGCGCGACGACCTGCTTTTGCCCCTCGATGGCGTTCTCTTGCGCCTCTTCCTGCTCCTTGAGCCGCTCGATGTAGACGTTGGCGCCGACCACCTCTTGCGCCGCCATCATGCCCTTCATCGACTTCTCGGCGTACTCGCGCATCTTGGCTTCGCGCTTGGCGATCATGCGCTCGAGCTCTTCCTCCATCTCCTTCTGGCGCTTCTGCTCGGCGGCGAGCTCGGCGAGCTTCACGCCGAGGAAGCGCTCGGCCTCTTCCTTGCGCCGTTCGCGGAGGGTGACGAGGGCCTGAAGGCGATAGTCGGGTTTGACTGCCATGCCGGTAGGCACTGTGACACAAGGCCTGGCGGCCTGGCTATCGCTTACGCGGGTCCATGGGTGACGTTACTCTATTGTCAGCTTGGACTTGGCCATGTCACACGCCTCGCCATGATGCGTCTTGCCGCTGCCTTCGTCGTGATGTTCCTCATGAGCGCGTCCGCTGCAGCGCAGGTCACCATCGTCCACAACAGTACGCCGACGGTCCCCTCTTACCAGGTCGACCAGCTCCACGAAGCAAGCGCGTACGTGATCATCGAATACAAGCTCCAAGGCGCGCTCGTCGGCCAACATGGCTGTTACTTCTCGTGCGCACCGACGCCGCCGGTGCACGACGAGGTCGGCTACATCTTGAGCTTCGATCCCGCCCGCCATTCGATCGCCAGCGAAGTCTGCACCGGCACCGTGCTTGGTCCGGGCCGCTGCTCCGGTGGCACCTACAGCGTGACCTTGAATCTCTTGACGGGCTTTCCGAACCTGGTGGACGTCGGGGCCGACGGGCTCGACGTCGACGTGAACGTCAACGACGTGCGCTTTCACTTTGGTGAAGGCAAGTACTGGGACGGCGGGTTTGCGCCTGGCACCGTCCCGTTTCCCGCCGGCAACTACACCGTGGAGTTTCGCGGCGCGGCTGCGCGTCATTGCAAGCCCGTACCGCGTGACGCGTCCGTCGCGGTCACCGTCGTTCCCGGCGGTGGGCCGTCACCGCGCGCCGAGATGGTCTTCGAAGGCACGCTCTGCCAGTACACCTGGCGCAACGACGGCGCCCACAACGCGGTGATCACCGCGAGCACCGGCGGCTCCTGCAGCCTCGAAGGGGACAACGACGAGTGCACGCTCGAGGTGCCGTTCGCCGAGGACGTCGTCTTCACGGCCGACGCGGAGGCTGGCTGGTACGGCTACTTCGACACCGGCTCTGGGTTGTGCAGTCAGCTCAACGGCAGCTCGAGCTCCTGCCCCGTCCCGCGGGCCGAGAAGGACTTCACCACCGAGATCCGCTACCTCGACGAAGCGACGGCACCGGCGTTGATCGTTTCGGCGGGCAGCGCCCCTCCGGCGGACCGCGAGGTCGCCAAGGGCAGCACCGCGAACGCCGTCGCCCACTTCACGGTCACGCCGCGCAACGGCACGCCGGCCATCGACCGCATCTTCATCGCGGCCACCGGCACTGGGCGGCCCAATCCGCACCTCACGCAGGTGCGCGTCTATATCGACGCGGACAACGACGGCGCCTACGACCCGGGCGAGACGCTGGTTGGCTCGGGCATCTTCGGGACGACGACCGGTGTCGCGAGCCTCAATGTCAATCCGACCATCACCACGGCGACCAACTTCGTGGTCACCGTCGACGTCAACACCGTGCTCGCGGCCGCGGTCGATTTGCCGGGTGCGCCGTGGAGCCTCCTGCTGCTCCTCGCCGTGCCGGTAATTGTCCTTTATCGCAGACGGCGGGCGCTGGTCGCGGTGAGCGCGGTGCTCCTCGTCGTTGGGGCGATCTACGCCTGCGGCAGCGACGATGGGGGCGATGACCAAGACGGCGACAACGATCAGCAGGCGGACATCGACAACACCGACGATGACACGACCGACGAAGGCGGCGGCGATGCGATGGACAACGACCCCACTGACAACGACGCGGGCGACAATGGTCCGGGCGACAACGGCCCCGGTGGTGACGGCGATCCACCCCCGGGCGCGGTGACCTTCGGCTTCAGCGTCACGATCACCGGCGACGGCCCCGTCATCGTCGAGGGTGGCTCGGTCAGCGGAGCGACGATTACGGTCGAGCGCTAGAAGGCCACCGATCGAGGTGCTTAGA
Organism: Myxococcota bacterium; assembly: GCA_039809465.1. GTDB lineage: Bacteria > Myxococcota > XYA12-FULL-58-9 > XYA12-FULL-58-9 > JALHOP01 > JALHOP01. The sequence continues at coordinate 13,353 of JBDHVB010000114.1, read as the reverse complement.
TGTCACCGAAGAGCTCGATGAGCTTTTGCACGGTGGCGTCGAAGTCGTCCTTCTCGTCGGTGCCCTGGCGGAGGAAGGCTTCGACCTCTTCGATCTTGTCGATGGCGTAGTCGGTCTTGGGGTCGGTGCCGTACTGATAGGCGCCGAGCAAGATGAGGTCGCGCTGCTTCTCGTAGGTCGCGAGGACCTCGCGCAGCTTCGCCGCGGCCTTCTTGTGCTCGGGGGCCGCGATACCGGACATGACACGCGAGAGCGAGACCGGCACGTCGATGGCGGGCCAGTGGTTACGCGCGCCTAATGCGCGGTTCAAGATGATGTGACCGTCGAGAATACCGCGGACTTCGTCGGCGATCGGCTCGTCCATGTCGCCGGCTTGCACGAGGATCGTGTAGAGCGCGGTGATCGAGCCCATGTCGCTGTTACCGGTGCGCTCCATGAGGCGCGGGATCTGCGCGAACACCGACGGCGGATAACCTTGGCGGGCCGGCGGCTCACCGATGGCGAGGCCGATCTCACGCTGGGCACGGGCGAAGCGGGTCGACGAGTCCATCATGAACAACACGCGCTTGCCCTGGTCGCGGAACCACTCCGCGATAGCGGTCGCCACGAAAGCGCACTTCAAGCGCACCAAGGAGGGCTCGTTCGAGGTCGCGACGACGGTGATGGAGCGGCGGATGCCCTCTTCACCGAGCGACTCCTCGATGAAGTCGCGCACTTCGCGGCCACGCTCGCCGACCAGACAGGTGACGACGACCTCGGCTTCGCAGTTACGGGCGATCTGCCCCATGAGCGTCGACTTACCGACACCGGAACCGGCGAACAGACCAATACGCTGGCCGAGGCCGACGGTGAGCATGCCGTCGATGGCGCGCACACCCATCGCGATGTGCTCGGTGACGCGCTTACGCTTCATGGCGTTCGGCGCGTCGCGCTCGACCGACCAATCTTGCAGGCCGGGGATCTCCTCGAGCGGCGGACCGTCGTCGATGGGGCGGCCCAGGCCGTCGAGGACGCGGCCCAAGAGACCCCAACCGCAGCGGATGCTGAACGGCTTACCGGTGGGGAGCACCTCGGAGTCCGGGCCCAAGCCCGACGCGTCGCCCAGCGGCATGAGCATGCAGGCTTCGTCGCGGAAGCCGACGACCTCGCAGACGATGCGGTCGCGGCCGGTCTCGATGTAGCACATCTCGCCCAAGCGCACGCCCGGGACGACCGCCTTGATGACGAGACCCGCGACTTCGGTGACGCGGCCGCGGACGTGGATGGTCTCCGTCTCTTCGACCGCCTTGATGAAGCGGCTGAGGTCGATGACCGGTGCTTTCTTACTCTCCACGTCGTGCTCCGCTTTAACGGATGGTCAGTGCGTGCTCTTCAGCACGCGCTCGAACACTTCGAGCTGGGTCTCGAGCTGGGCGTCGATGGTGCCGGCGTCGGTCTCGATGATGACGCCGTGCCGCGCGACGTCGGGATCCTCGCGGATGCCGATCTCCTTGGCGCGGCTGAGCACGTCGAGGAGGTCGGGCTTCTTGTCGCGGATGAACTGCAAGTCCGCCGGGTTCACGCGCAGGAAGATCTCGCGGCGCAGGCGCGCCTTCTCGGCGAGCGCGGCCTTGACGATGTCGACCACCGCCTCGGGGTGGAACTCGAGCTCCTTGCCGATGATCTTGCGGGCGATGGCGACGGCGAGGTCGCGCAGCTGCGGCTCGGCCTGCGCCTCGATCTGCTCCAAGCGCACGCTGTGATTGGCGATGAGCTCGGTGAGCTCGGCGGCGCCGGTGTCGCGGCCCTCCTGGTAGCCCAGCTGATAGGCGCGCGCCTTGATCTCCTCGGACTCGACCTCGGCCGCCTTGCGCATCTCCTCGGCCTCGGCGAGTGCGCGATCGCGGATCTGCTGCGCCTCGCTGCGCGCCTCGAAGACGTCGCGATCGATGACCGCGCCACGGCGGTTGGCGCTATCGGGCGCGATTGGCGGCCGCTCTTTGGGCTCGGGGAAGCCCGTCTCTGGAGAGATGTCGCCGAACTCCGCGGTACCGCGCTTGATGACCTTACCCATGCGTGCCGCGATTGTGCCACGGCGGTTGGCTTGGGGGGAAGTTGTGTGCCCCTGCCATACGGATTTCTTTAGCGTTTGCCGCGCTTGGGCGCCTTGCGCGCCGGCTCCGGCGGGGCGGGCGGCTGGGTGTCCGGCGCCGAGAACCACGGCTCACCGATGGGGATGCTCTCGAGCGGAATGACGAGCTCTGGCTGCTGCGCGGGCGGCGGGGGCAGGGGCCGCGGCGCATTCACGGCGTGCTGGAGCGCCAAGCCCACGGCGGTGTCACGCCCCAAAACGCCAAACGCATAGGCGCAAACCATCAGCAGCACCACCGCGGCGACCGCCAAGGCTTTGCCCGTGCGCGACATGCCGCGAGCCCGGTGACGCGAGGTGCGCCGCGGCTTACGGCGCTCCGGAACGCGCTCCTTGGGCCGCTGCACGCCGAGCACCTCGACCAGGGTCGGCGTGAATTCCGACGCCAGCTCACGCGCGGCTTGGTGGCTAGACGACGCCATGTCCTACATAACCCACATCCGCCCCCTCTGGTTGATGGGGCGTGATGCGTCAAGCGTCCGCGACGTGTCTACGCCGCGTCGTTGGTGACCGGGCTGTGGAAGAGCATCTGCATGTCACGCCAGCGGTTCTCGATGACGCCCTGCTTCGAGAGCTCGCGGATGCGCATCAGCACCGAGTCTTGGAGGCGTTGCAGCATCTCGGGGGAGAGCTCTTCGATCTCGCCGGCCTTCTCCATGTACGTGAAGAACAGCTGGCCGGCCTCGCGGGGCAGGCGCTGGCGGAAGCCTTCGCGGAAGGCGTCGTCTTCGATGAGCGAGGCCTTGGACATGCGCCAGAGGCCGGCCTTCTGGAAGAACTCCTCGGAGTCGGTGAAGTTCACGACGACGCGCGACAGGAAGCGCTGGGCGTTCTTGATGTCGGGGACGTCGATGAGCGAGGCGCTGCGCACCGCGAGGATGAGCTCCTCGGCTTTCTCGCGCGGCAGGCGCCGGCAGAGCTCGGCGAGCGCCATCTTGCCGACCGCGACGAAGGCTTGGCCCAGCTCGATGAGGCCGAGATCGCGCATCAGGCGGAAGAGGTCGCTCTTCTCGAGCTGCACCACGTCGCGGTAGGCGAAGCCCTTCGGCGAGGGCTCCGGCATCTCGTGGAAGCGCGACTCGAAGATCTGGCGGACCGCTTCGATGAGCTCGCCGGGGACCTGCTTGATCTCGCTCTTCGGCGGCAGCTTCTTGCGGATGCCCGGCGGCAAGCGCTTGAGCACGCTGCGCACCGTCGGCGGTGGCAGGGTGACGAGCACGCAGGCGACGACGCGCGCCGTCTCGCCGCGCAGGCCGTGCAAGATCCACGAGGGGTCGACCTTCTCGACGCCACGCAGTCCGCGAAAACCGATGGTCTGCTTGAGCTCGTGCACCATGAAGGGCACGCGTTTCTCGGACGGGAGGGCGAGCAGCGCGTCGGCCTTTTGCTGCAGACGCGCGCGCTGCTCATCCGGCAAATGCTGAAAGACCGTCGTCTCCTCGCTGCCCGCCATCAAGGTGGTCAGCAGGAGCATGGTCTCGCGGGTATCGAGCGGGTCGAAGAATGGATGCATCGTGCCGCCTTACGTCCGGCCCGAGTGGATCACGCCGCGTTCGATGGAGCGCCTTCGTTCGGCTTGCGACGAGCCTTGGCGATCTCGTTCTGCAAACGTAGCAAGCGGCCGCGCACCGTGCGCAGGCGGATCTGCGAGAAGACGACGCCGATACATACGACCAATATGATGCCGCAAACGCCGACGATCAGCATCTGCTGCTGGCGGGCGCTCATGCGGCCGAGGGGGCCGGTGCCGGTGCCCGGCAGTGCGTCGACCTTGCCGCTCGGCACCGCCGGCGTCAAAACCACGTAAACTTGCTCCGGTTCGAGCCGCTCGACGCCTTTGGCCACCAACGTGGCGATCTGGCGCTCGCCTAAGGGGCTTCTGCCCTGGCCATCGGGGAGATACTTCACGGCGACCGACGCGGTGGTGACCGCTTTGCCGCTGTCGGTGGTGGAGAGCGCGGTCTCTTCCGGCATGACGATCTGCACGCGCGCGTCGAGCATGCCGTGCACTAGCTTGAGCTGCGCTTCGATCTCGCCTTCGAGAGCGGCGAGGGCCTTGGCGCGCTCTTCTGAAGCGGACGGGATGAGGCCGCCCTCCTTGAAGATCTCGTTGTAGCCAAGGTCGCGGCGGCGCGGCAGCTCGTTCTCGTTGAGCACGCGGTAGGCATCGATGCGCGAGCCCGAGGGCACGGTCACCGAGTAAACGACGGTACGACCTTCGGCGACGCGATTCTTGTCGGCGTTGATGCCGTTGTTGGCGAGCGCTTCGACGATCTGGTTGGCTTCGCGCTCGTTCAAGTCTTGAACGACGGTCTCGACACCGCAGGCGGTCGCCATAGCAGACAGTGCGACGAGAAGGGGGAGAAGTGCTCTCTTCAAGTTGACCTCGACGAACGGACGCTAGCTCAGCTCTCTACAAAAAACAAACGGCTGGCGTATTGTTACGCGCCGCAGGGGCGGCGCTAGGTCGAGCTCGCCGCAAAAAACGTCGGCGAACCCGACGCCAGTTTCCAGGGTGCTTCGACCCGGAGCACTTCCCGGCCACGCTGCGGCTCCGAGCGGGGAGGTGGAGCAACCGTGTTGCTACCCGACAGGCGTCGCCCGCTCTCCGCTTGCGCAAGCTCAAAATAGAGACGGCGGGTCTTCCCCGCCGTCTCGTGCTTCGAGCTGTCTGAACCAAAAAGTCTTCAGACCTGCGTGTTCATCGTCTGCTTGATGCCGCTCGTCGCCTTCTCGATCACCTTCGAGGTGAGCTCGAGCTCCTGCGAGAAGCGGTAGACGCCGGCTTGCATGGCGAGGAGCTCCGGCGGGCTGAACTGCCGGCCCGAGAGCGCCATCTTCATGATGCCGTTCATCTTGTCTTGGCCACCGATCATGTCACCCAGCATGTCCGCCCACTTGCTGCGCTCAGCATTGGCGACCGCGTTGACCTTGACCGAGGGGAGACTGGCGTTGATTTTGGCCTGAGCGAGAACGTTCTTGGAGCTTGCCGTGCCCTGAACGTGATGGGTTTCACCGACCCGATTGGCGTGATTAGCGCCATGGGCGTCCATCGTTTTCTCGAAGTTCGCTCCGCCACCTGCGCCTTGCTGCTTGTCGATCTTCTGAAGGTCTTGCTGCGCTTTCTGCAGCTCCTTCATCATCTCACTTGCAGCCTGACCGATGCCGCTACCCGTATCCATGCGACCTCCGTCTATATATCGAAGCGTGCGTCCTACGCTTTTGGCGCCGTTCGCTCGCGGGAACCACAGGTGTGTGTGCTGGGCACACTACGCCCGTGTCTTAGATATTATCGGAGATGCGGCCTGCTGGTTGTTAATTTTCCGCGTCGAGGCGTCAGGATCGTCTAATGCAGCGCGTTATCCGCCGGAGCTCTCGTTTTTGTCCGAGTTTTCCTTACGTACAGTGATGTCCTCGTCCGCGGCTTTTTCGATGGCTTTTTGCGTCCAGCCGCCGCCCAGGGCCTGCACCAAGGCCACCGTGCCGGTCAGGCGGTTCTCGAGGACCGTCAGGGCGTTCTGCTCGTTGGTGAGCGCCGTCTGCTGCGCCGTGATCACCGCGGTGTAGTCGACCGTCCCCGCCTTGTAGCGGTTGGTCTGGATGCGCTCGGCGTCGCGGGCGGCCTCGACGGCGCGCTGCTGCACCTCGGATTGCTCGGCATAGAGGCGCAGGCCCACGAGCTGGTCCTCGACCTGCTGCATCGCCGTGAGCGCGGTCTGGCGATATCCAGCGACGGCCTGCTCGTACTGCTGGCGCGCCACCTCGACCTGTCCGCTACGGCGGCCAAAGTCGAGCACGGTCTCGGAGAGCGCCGGGCCAATGGACCAGAAGCGGCTCGCCGTGTCGAAGAGCGAGCCCAGCACCGACGACTGATAGCCCCCGGAGCCCGTGAGCGAGATGGTCGGGAAGTAGGCCGCGATGGCGACACCGATCTGCGCGTTGGCGGCGGCCATGCGGCGCTCGGCGGCCGCGACGTCGGGCCGGCGCTCGAGGAGCACCGACGGCAAGGTGATCGGCACCTCGGGCAAGGCGCGCGGCACGTCGGCGACGGGGATGGACAGCGCCGACGGCGGCTTGCCAATCAAGACCGCGATAGCGTGCTCGAGGCGCGCCCGCTGCACCGCGATGTCGATGCCCTGCGACTTGGCGCTCTCGAGCTGCGTCTGCGCGAGCGCCACGTCGGCCTTGGTGGCGATGCCCGCGTCGTACTGGTTCTTGGCGATGGTGTAAGCGCGCTCGTAGGTCGCGAAGGCGGCGTCGAAGAGGCGCTTCTGCTCGTCACGCACGCGCAGCGAGAAGTACGACTGCGCGAGCTGCGACTGCGCCGAGAGCTTGGCGCTCGCGAGATCCGCCGCCGAGGCCTGCGCCGACGCTTCGTTCGACTCGATGGTGCGGCGGATGCGGCCCCAGACGTCGAGCTCCCACGAGATGGTGCCCGAGACGTTGTAGATGGAGCGCGCGCCCCCCGCGCCCGAGCCGGTGCCTTGATTGACGGTCGCGCCGCCGACGTTCGTGCCCACGGCGCCGCTGGTGCGGCGGGCCGAGCCGTTCACGCTCAACGTCGGGAAGATGCCGCCCTTGGCGCTCTGCAGCGCGCCACGTGCTTCGCGGTAGGCGCCCTCGGCCTGCTTGAGGGTCTGGTTCGACACCTCCACCTCGCGCATCAGCGCGTCGAGCTGCGGGTCGCCGAACACCGCCCACCACTCGCCGCGCTCGGCTTCGTCGGAGGGTTCCACGACCTTCCAGCCGTCGATCTCCTTGTAGCTCGCCGGCTCGGCGGCCTTGGGCTTCTCGTAGTCGGGGCCGACCTTGCAGGCCGCGATAGCGAACAAGGCAATCACCGTGATGCGTCTCATGCGGGCCTCATCTCACGCTTGGCGGCGCGCCCGAGCCGCCACTTGTCGAGCGCCAGGTAAACGATCGGCGTGGTGTAGAGCGTCAGCGCCTGGCTGAAGAGCAGACCGCCGACGATGGCGATGCCCAGCGGCTGGCGCAGCTCGGCGCCGTCACCGCTGCGCAAGGCGAGCGGCACCGCGCCCAGCAAGGCGGCGAGCGTCGTCATCATGATCGGCCGGAAGCGCAAGAGGCACGCCTCGCGGATCGCGTCCCGCGGCGACATGCCTTGGGTGCGCTCCGCATCGAGCGCGAAGTCGACCATCATGATGGCGTTCTTCTTGACGATGCCGATGAGCAGGATGATGCCGATGAGCGCCATCAGGTTGAGATCCTGGCCGACCATGAGCAGCGCGATGAGCGCGCCGACGCCCGCCGAGGGGAGCGTCGACAAGATGGTGATCGGGTGCACGTAGCTCTCGTAGAGCATGCCCAGCACGATGTAGACCGCGAGCAGGGCGCAGAGGATCAAGAACGGTTGGTTCGACAGCGAGTCGCTGAACGCTTTGGCGGACCCCTGGAAGCCGCCCTGGATGGTCGACGGCACGCCGATCTCGGCCATCTTGGCCTTGATGCGAACGAGCGCGTCGCCGAGCGAGGTGCCGGGCAGCAAGTTGAACGAGATCGTGGTGGCGACGAACAGACCCTGGTGGTTCACCGACAGCGGCGTGTTGCTGAAGCTGTGCTCGGCGATCGCGGACAGCGGTACCATGGTGGCGCTCGCGGTGCTCACCGCCGATCCGGTCGACGCCGAGTTGCGGCTGACGCTCGCGACCTGGTTGGTGGCGCGGTTGCGCGCGGCCTCGTCGACGACCGCGGTGCTGTTGGTCGAGACGAAGGTGCCCGGCAGCGCGTTGGTGCCGAGCGATCCGCGCACCGCGCCGCCGCTGCTCGAGATGTAGAGGTCATCGAGCGCTTGCGGCGTCTCGCGGTACTGGCGCGCCACCTCCATGACCACGTGATACTGATTGAGCGTGTTGTAGATGGTCGAGACCTGGCGCTGGCCGAAGGCGTCGTAGAGGTTGTTGTTGATCTGCTGGGCGGTGAGGCCGTAGCGCGAGGCGGTGTCGCGGTCGACGTTCACCTTGAGCTCGAGGCCGCGGTCCTGCTGATCGGACTCGACGTCGGCCAAGCCCTCGACGGTGCGCAAGCCGCGGACGATCTGCGGCGTCCACTCGCGGAGCTCTTGCAGGGAGTCACCTTGCAGCGTGAATTGGTAGAGACCGGTGCTGGGGCGGCCGCCCATGCGCAGCTCTTGCGCGGGTTGCAAGAAGAGCTGCGCGCCCGCGACCTTCGCGAGCTTGCCGCGCAGGCGGCCGATGACCTGATCAGCGGACATCTTGCGCTCGGCGAGCGGCTTCAAGTTGGCGAAGGTGAAGCCGCCCCCCGTGCCTTGCGCGAAGCCGACGACGCCGTCGATGGCCGGGTCCTCCATCATGATGCGCTGCGCTTCGGTGAACTTGTCGCGCAGGGCGTAGAACGAGATGCTCTGGTCGGTGCGCAGGTTGCCGAGGATGCGGCCGGTGTCTTGCTGCGGGAAGAAGCCCTTCGGGATGACGCCGTAGAGATAGACGTTGATGGCGACCGTGGCCACCAGCGACAGGCCCACGAGCTTCGGGTGATCCAACGCCCAGCCGAGGGTGCGTTGGTAGAAGCGCGCCATCGGGCCGAAGATGCGCTCACCGATGCGGAACGGAATGCTGCCGTCTCCGCCATGGCGGAGCACATAGGCGCACATCATCGGCGTGGTGGAGAGCGACACCACCAGCGACACCAGCACGCTCACCGAGAGCACGACCGCGAACTCGCGGAAGAGGCGGCCGATGATGCCGCCCATCATGAGGATGGGCGTGAACACGGCGATGAGCGAGATGCTCATCGACATGACCGTGAAGCCGACCTCCGAGGCGCCCTTCAAGGCGGCCTGCATGCGCGACATGCCGGCCTCCATGTGACGCGAGACGTTCTCGAGCACCACGACGGCGTCGTCGACCACGAAGCCGGTCGCCACCGTGAGCGCCATGAGCGACAGGTTGTTCAGGCTGTAGTCGCACAAGTACATGACGCCGAAGGTGCCGACGAGCGACACCGGCACGACGACCGCGGGGATGAGCGCCGAGCGCGGGTCACGTAGGAAGAGCAGCACCACGCCGATGACCAGGACGATGGCGATGACCAAGGTGAGCTCGACCTCGTGCAGCGAGGCGCGGATGGTGGTGGTGCGGTCGCTGACCGCGATGAGCGACATGTCGCTCGGGATGGCCGCCTGCAGCTCGGGGATGAGCGCGCGCACGCGGTCGACGGTGCCGATGATGTTGGCGCCAGGCTGGCGCGAGATGACGATGACCACCGCGCGCTGGCCGTTGTAGAGACCGATGTTGCGCACGTCCTCGACCGAGTCGATGACCTCGGCGACGTCCGCTAGAGCGACAGACGCGCCGTTGCGGTAGGCGATGATGACGTCGTGGTAGTCCGCCGCGGTGCGGGCCTGGTCGTTGAGATAGATCTGATAGCTCTTGCCGCCAGCCTCGATGGCGCCCTTGGGGGTGTTCGCGTTGGCGGACGAGAGCGCGGCGCGCACGTCCTCGAGGCCGATGCCGTACTTGAAGAGCGCGGTCGGGTTGAGCTCGACGCGCACCGCCGGGAGCGAGCTGCCGCCGACGCGCACGTCGCCCACGCCTTCGACCTGCGAGAGCTTCTGGGCGATGATGGTGGAGCCCGCGTCGTAGAGCTGACCTTGGCTGCGGGTCTCGGAGGTGAGGGCGAGCACCAGGATGGGCGCGTCGGCCGGGTTCACCTTGCGGTAGGTCGGGTTGCTGCGCAGGGCGGCGGGGAGGTCGGCGCGCGCCGCGTTGATGGCGGCTTGCACGTCGCGCGCGGCGCCGTCGATGGAGCGCGACAGACCGAACTGCAGCGTGATGTTCGCCGAGCCGACGCTGCTCGACGAGGTCATCTCGGTGACGTCGGCGATGCGGCCCAGATACCGCTCGAGCGGAGTGGCGACGCTGGTCGAGACGGTCTCGGGGCTCGCGCCAGGGAGCTGCGCCAAGACGTTGATGGTCGGAAAGTCGACCTGCGGCAGCGGCGACACGGGCAGCAAGAAGAACGCGGCGATGCCCGCGAGCAGCATGCCGATGGTGAGCAACGTGGTCGCCACCGGGCGCTTGATGAACAGCGCCGACGGGTTCACGCGGGCTCTCCGACCTGAGTGTCCGCTTCGGCGGGCTTCCAGCGGCGCGCCAAGCGGTCGAAGGCCAGGTAAATGACCGGCGTGGTGAAGAGCGTGAGCACCTGCGACACCAGGAGGCCGCCAACGATGGTGAGGCCGAGCGGGTTGCGCAGCTCGCTGCCCATGCCTTGGCCCAGCATGAGCGGCAGGGCGCCGAAGAGCGCGGCGAAGGTGGTCATCATGATGGGGCGGAAGCGCAGGAGAGCGGCCTCACGGATGGCTTCGTGCGGCGGCTTCCCATGCTCGCGCTCCGCCTCGAGCGCGAAGTCGATCATCATGATGGCGTTCTTCTTGACGATGCCGATGAGCAGGACGATGCCGATGATGGCGATGACGCCCAGATCCTTGCCGGCGATGAGCAGCGCGAGCAGAGCGCCGATGCCCGCCGACGGCAGCGTCGACAAGATGGTCACCGGATGGATGAAGCTCTCGTAGAGCACGCCGAGGATGATGTACATGGTGACGATCGCGGCGATCACCAAGATGAGCTCGTTCGCCAAAGCGGCCTGGAACGCGAGCGCCGCGCCCTGGAACTTGGTGACCACGCTCGCCGGCATGCCGATCTCGGCCTCGGCCTTGCGGATGGAGTCGACCGCGGCGCCGAGCGCGTTGCCGGGCGCGAGGTTGAACGAGATGGTCGCGGCTGGGAACTGCGCGAGGTGCGAGATCTGCAACGCGACCGAGCGCTCCTCGACACGCGCGATAGCGGACAACGGCACCTGCCCGCCGGTCGACGCCGGCAGATAGAGGTTGTCGAGCGCGTCCAGCGAGCGTTGGAACTCGGGGTCCGCTTCGAGGATGACGCGGTACTGGTTCGACTGCGAGTAGATGGTGCTGACGATGCGCTGGCCGAAGCAGTCGTAGAGCGCGTTGCCCACGGTCGCCGGGCTGATGCCGAAGCGCGAGGCGGTCGGGCGGTCGATGGTGATGAAGAGCGACTTGCCGCCGGTCGACAGATCGCTCGCGACGTCGGCGAGCTCGGGCAGCTCCCGTAGCTTTTCGACGAGCCTGGGCGTCCAGGTGTTGAGCTCCTCGAGCGAGGCGTCCTGCAGGGTGAGCTGGTACTGGGTGCGCGAGACGCGGGAGTCGATGGTGAGATCCTGGACCGGTTGCAGGTAGAGCGTGATGCCGGCCATCTCGCGGGCGCGCTCGCTGATGCGGCGGACGATCTGCTCGGCGGTGGCGTGACGCTCGTCGTGGGGCTTGAGCGAGATGAGGACGCGGCCGGCGTTGATGGTGGCGTTGGTGCCGTCGATGCCCACGAAGGACGAGAGGTTCTCGACGTCGGGGTCCTCGAGGATGATGTCCGCCAAAGCGTGCTGTCGCTCCGCCATGGCGGCAAAGCCAATGGCCTCGTCGGCCTCGGTGACGCCTTGGATGAGCCCGGTGTCCTGCACCGGGAAGAAGCCCTTGGGGACCACGACCCCGAGCAACGCGGTGAGCGCGACGGTGCCGACCGCCACCAGCAAGGTCATGCGCTGGCGCTCGAGCACCCAGTCGAGCGCCACGGCGTAGCGGTCGATGACCCAGTCGAACCAGATCTGGATGCGGTTCTTCTTGGCGTGGGCGTGGCTCTTCAGGAACTTGGCGCACAGCATCGGCACCAAGGAGAGCGACACGACCGCCGAGATGAGGATGGTCACCGCCAGCGTGATGGCGAACTCGCGGAAGAGGCGGCCGACCACGTCGCCCATGAAGAGCAGCGGGATGAGCACCGCGATGAGCGAGACGGTGAGCGAGATGATGGTGAAGCCGATTTGCCCGGCGCCCTTGAGCGCGGCCTCGAGCGGTGACTCGCCTTCCTCGAGGTAGCGCGCGATGTTCTCGATCATGACGATGGCGTCGTCGACCACGAAGCCGGTGGCGATGGTGAGCGCCATGAGCGACAGGTTGTTCAGGCTGAAGCCGCACGCGTACATGACGGCGAACGTGCCGACGATCGACAGCGGCACCGACAGGCTCGGGATGAAGGTCGCGCGCAGGTCGCCCAGGAACAGATAGATGACGAGCACGACGAGCGCGATCGACATCAAGAGCTCGAGCTGCACGTCGTCCACCGAGGCGCGGATGGTGGTGGTGCGGTCGGTGAGCACGTCGACGTCGATGCCGGCGGGCAGGTTGCCGCGCAGCTGCGGGAGCAGCTCCTTGATGGCGTCAACGGTCTGAATGACGTTGGCGCCCGGCTGACGCTGGATGTTCAGGACGATGCCCGGCGTCTTGTCGACCCAGGCGATGAGCTTCACGTTCTCGGCGTCCTGGGCGATCTCGGCGACGTCCGAGAGCCGCACCGGTGCGCCATTGCGGTAGGCGATGATGAGATCACCGTAGGCGGCGGCGTTCGGGAGCTGGTCGTTGGCGTTGATGGTGTACGAGCGCAGCGGACCGTCGAGGGTGCCCTTCGGCGTGTTGACGTTGGCGTTGGCGATGGTGGTGCGCAGGTCGTCGATGGCGAGGCCGTAGCCGGCGAGCGCCTTGACGTTGGCGCGGATGCGCACCGCGGGCCGCTGCCCTCCGCCCAAGCGGACGACGCCGACACCGGGGAGCTGCGAGATCTTCTGCGCCAGGCGGGTCTCGACGATGTCCTGCACCTGCGTGAGCGGCAGCGTCTTCGAGGTGGCGACCAGGGTGAGGACGGGCGCGTCGGCGGGGTTCACCTTGGCGTAGACCGGTGGGGCGGGGAGGTCGCTGGGGAGCAGGTTACCGGCGGCGTTGATGGCCGCTTGCACCTCTTGCTCGGCGACGTCGAGCTCCATGTCGAGGTTGAACTGGAGCGTCAGCACCGAGGCGCCGGCCGAGCTGGTGCTGGCCATCTGGGTGAGGCCGGGGATCTGGCCGAACGTCCGCTCGAGCGGAGCGGTCACCGACGAGGTCATGACCTCCGCGGAGGCCCCCGGATAGAAGGTGCTGATCTGAATGGTCGGGTAATCGACCTGCGGCAGCGCGGAGATCGGCAGCTGCCGATACGCGACGATCCCGACCAGCATGATCGCGACCATGAGCAGCGTGGTTGCGACCGGCCGGAGGATGAATGGCCGTGACGGGATCATTGCGCAGGGCTGGCAGATCGCGGCGGCCGCCGATCCGCAGTGGCACTGCGGCCCTC
>JBDHVB010000113.1:0-17520 GCA_039809465.1 Myxococcota bacterium | reverse complement strand
GTGTCGCCAGGCGCGAGCAAGCGCGTGATGACCCCCTGAAGTGGAATCTGATTCAAAGTGCTGGACCTAATCGTGGGCGGTCCGGTGCTTTGCGGGGCCGAGTGAGGACGTTCATAGCGTCGCACTCGGCCTCGTTTTATTGGGTTGCCGCTAGTTGCTCGCGGCCCGCACCGGCAGCGTCAGCTCCACCGGAATGACCGGCGCCGAGCCGGCGTACATCCAGCGGTAGATGCCGTACGTGCGCAGGACGCGCTTCACGTAGCCGCGCGTCTCCTTGATGGTCATCTCCTCGGCAAAGACGTCGAAGTCCTGTCCCTGGAAGCGTGACCACCAGGTGGAGGCGACCTCTTCACCAGCGTTGTAGCCGGCGAGCGCGAGCGCCGGGCTGCCGCCGAGCTTGCGCATGAGCTGCGCGAGGAGCGCTCCGCCCAAGCGGGCATTCAAGTGCGGGTCGAGGAGGTCTTCGGCGCGCGTGAGCTTGGGCGGCGGCTTCAAGAGCTGCGCCGCGCCACGGCCGCTCGAGAGCAAGAGCTGGGTGAGGCCATAGGCGCCGGCCCAGCTCACGACTTGCTCGTTGAAGGCGCTCTCTTCGCGCGCCAGCGCTTGCAGGAAGAACGGCGGGAGCTTCGCTTCCTTCTCGGCGGGCTCGATGTGCTCACGCATGGCGAGCGGATAGGCGGCGCGCCAGATGGGCGCGGTCTCACGCGTCGGCGCGGCCTGTAGAATGTCGGCGAACTCGGTGCGCAGGCGCCACTGCGCCTCGGCCTTCGCTCTCCCACCGGCGCGGTCGAGCAAGAGCGCGATGACGAGACGTGGATGGATGCTCTCGGGGAGCGCCGCCCCCGAGCCCTGCACCGCGACGTTGCGCGTGGCTTCACCCAAGGACTGCGCGTGCGCCGAGCCCATGATCTGCCGCGCCGGGACACCGACGGTCATCAGCTCCGCGGCGGCCTCCTCACCGAGACCGCGCAAGAGCAGCTGATAGCCGCGCTTGTAAGCGGGATCGTCCGCGAGCTCACCCAGCTGCAATGGCGGAACCACGCCCTCTGGGAGCGTGAACGCCGCGGCGGCGGCCTTACCCTTCTCGGGGTCGAGCGCCATCATCCGCGCGAGCGACACCTGCGCGTAGAACTCGAGCGGGTCGCTGGCCAGCACTTCGCTATAGCGGTTCATGGCCTCGGCCTTGTCGCCGCGCTGCTCGGCCTCACGGCCCAACCAGTAGAGCGCCCGCGCCTTGTCGAAGGGCTCCTGCGCGCAACCGTCATCGGCGAGCAGGCTCTTGAAGCCGGCGCGCGCCTGCTCACTCGAGCTTGCGCGGTACGCCATCCACGCGAGACGCCAGCGAGCCTCGGCGCAGTGGTCGCCCTTCTCGCTCATCTTCTCGATGCGCGTGTAGTAGCTCTGCGCCTGCTTCGTGAGGTTACGGCGCTGATAGATGTCGCCGGCCCAGAAGAGCACGTCGTCGACCATCGAGTGATTGCCGTACGTCTTGGCGAAGGCGTCGATGACCGGGATGGAGCGCAAGCCGTCGCGGATCGAGATGACCTTGGCGTTCAAGTAGTGGGCTCGACGCTTGAGCTCCTCGTCCTTGCAGATGGTGACGGCGCGGGTGAGGTTGGTCTCGGCCTCGGTGTAGGCGCGGAGCTTGCGGGCGGCGAGCCCCATCGCGAAAGCGCGGCGGCATGCGAGCTCGGGGCCGAGCTGCTTGTCGTCGAAGGTCTTGAGCGCTTCGAGCACCCGCTCGCTGCGGTGCGCCTCGGCGAGCTTCTCGGCGCGCGCGATGATCTGCGCGTTGGTGAGCGTCGCCCCCTTCGGCGCGGTCTCGGGGGTCTGCGTGGAGACCGGCTCTTCGATGTAGCGCTTGACGCGCCACTCGAGGGCCTTGGCCGGCTGCTTCTGGGCGTCGTAGGCGAACGCCACCGCTTCGAGGAAGAAGCTGCGCGCATCGGGATCATCCGACGGCAGCATGGTCTCGTAAACGGCGCGCTTCTCGATGAGTGTCGCGGGCTCGGCGACGGCGAGGCTGCGCACGAAGAGGACCACGCCGCGGCTCGCGACGGCTTTGCTACCACCAGCGTCGATGAGCGGCCTCAAGGCGGCGACCACCACGGCTTCGTCGTTGCGCGAGCGCATGAAGTGGGCGCGCTCGATGGCGGACCACGGCGCTACCAGGGGATCCTTGTCCGCTTTAGCGAGAGCATCCTCGAGCTGCGCCGAGAGCTCGGGTTTGGTGAGATCGTACGGCGCGCCGGTGCGCAGGACGCGGGCGCGGATGAGCTGCGCCGCCGGGGTGTCGCTGCTCGATGCCTTGGCGAGGGCCGCTGCTTCGTCACGCATACGCAGCTTGGCGCGCGCCTCTTCGACGACCGGCGCTTCGGGACGCATCGGCAGCTTGTTGATGTCGATGGTGGCGGGCGCCTTGGCCGGCAGCGCGGGTTGCGAGCCGGGCGCCGTGGTTGGCGGCGCCGAGAGCACGCTGAAGATCACCAAAAACGCTCGCATCGACTATCTCCTTTTCGGCCCGACCGGCGGCACACTCACGACGAGCGGCGCCTCCACGATCACACGACACGCAAGACGATGACCTCGCGCGACCAAGACGTTGCCCAAGGCGCGTTGCTCCTCGGGTTGCACTGGAGTCGTGGCGTTTGTGACAGTGCACCGACAAAAATGACAGACGCCCCGTCCGCCACACGCGGTACCGATGAGCACACCAGCGTTCACGAGGGCGTTCAACAGCGTGCAGCCCTTGGCGCAAGTGATCTCACGCCCGTCGACCTCGATGGTCACTTCGTCGCTCACCGACGGTCATCTTGCGTGTGCCACCGCCAGGCGCAAGGCTTCGAGGCGTCAAAATGCCATGATTGCGAGAAAACAGCCCAGCTTCACGCGTACGCGGTAAGCTTTGCTGAGCTACCCATGACGCCCCTTTTCACTCGGCTCGCGGCCTTGGCGCTGCTCGCCTTCGCCATCGCTTGCGGGAGCAGCAACCATGAGCGCGGCGAGCCATGCGACTCGAGCGACAACTGCGCGAGCGGACTCACCTGCGCCTCTGGGGAGTGTCGGGCGCCGTGCAATCTCGACAGCGAATGTCCATTTGGCACCGGCTGCACGGGCGGTTTGTGCATGCCGCTCGCGGCGGGGGCTTGCGCCCAAGCGAGTGATTGCCGCACCCCACTCGATGCGTGCCACTTGGCGTTCGGGGCGCGCTGCACCTCGGGCCGCTGCGAGTACAATCGCGCCTCGACTCCGGCGTGCGCCGAGCAGTGCGAGAGCAACGCGGACTGTGACGAGCCGGGGCCGTGCTCGAGCCCTGGGACGGGGCGCTGCATCGACACCGGCTGTGTCTACAGTACCGCCTCCAATGGCACCGCGTGCATGCACGACACGGTTGGCGTTTGCTTCGACGGACGGTGCGTCGATTGTCTGAGCAACGCCGATTGCGATCCACGCGACTTCGGCCGTGATCTTTGCTTCACCGGCGTGTGCACCGATCGGACGTGCGGCTTCACCGAGATCGTCCCGTGCGACCGCGACCCGCTGGGCTCGGATTGCGCCGAAGACGACGACTGCCGCAGCGGCTATTGCAGCAACGATGTGTGCTGCGCGTCACGATGTGATGGGCTCTGCATGGCATGTAGCGCGGAGGGCCAATGCGACGAGATGCCCAGGGACGATGAGCGCTGCGGCGTCATCGACTGCGACGGCTTGGACGACACCTGCCGCAACTATCACGACTACACCGACGACCGATGCGCCGACATCGGCAGGTGCATCGAGCCGAACTCCGACGAGTGCGAGAGCTACAGCAACGCGAGCAACAGCACGGTCTGCCGCTCCGTGGTGAGCGAGTGCGATGTCGTGGAGCGCTGTTCTCAAGGCGTATGTCCAGCCGATGTCGTCGCTCTAGCGGGCCTCGTCTGCAATGGCGGACCACCATCGGTTAACTCGGGCCGCTGCGACGGGGTATCCAGCCTCTGCCGTAAGTTGTCAGCGGTGAGCTACGGCGCGCGCTGGTTCATGGAGGAGTCCTACTACGCGGCCAACCGGCAAGATGCGTTCGGGGCGCTGCCGCTCGTGTATTCGGGCACGAGTAGCGTAACGCGTGCCGAACTTACCACCGGCGCGGGCGTGCGTTGGCCAGATGCCGCGAGCACGGCCGTCTACTGCAGCGACCTCGACGATCTTCCGCTCGCATCGGAGCTCACAGTGCTCACGTTCGAGGCGGTGGTCAGCGTGAACGACGACGACTTCGCCGAAGACTCGACGGTGCTCATGCTCGGGCCTACTGCGAACCGTGCGAAGCTATCGCTCAGACGCAACAACACCGAGCCCCCCGGACAGGTCACCGTGAAAGGCACCTTCGGCGACACGGCGGCTTACTATACCTGGAAGACCACCTTGAGCAGCCGCGCGGTTCTACACCTGACCATCGACGGCGCGCAGGCTACCGCGAACACGGCGATGCGACTCCATGTGAACGGCACCGAGGTGCCGCCCCTGAGCACCAGCACGGCCGCGTCGATGATCGACGTGCAAGGGACCGACACGCTATGCATCGGGAACGACATGGTGCCTGACATCGGCGCCTTCGTCGGCGTCATCTGGTACGGCGCCGTGTATCTCGAAGTGCTCGGCGACGACGCCATCCGCGACGCGGCGCTGCGCTTGGCGCAAGCCGACAAACCTTGATTTTCGTTCGAGCTTGCGTCGTGATGCGGTATGCACCACATTCTTGTCCGCTATAGTATTCTGTGCTTGGCGTTGTTGGTGGCTCGCCCCGTGCTCGCGGCGGACGCCAAGCGCGAGCTCGTCATCTTGTTGCTCGTCGACGCCATGCGCCCCGATCACTTGGGCGCCTACGGTTACGCAAAGCCCACGAGCCCGATCATGGACGGCCTCGCCGCCGAGGGCATGCGCTACACCCGCGCCTACGTGAACGCGCCTTGGACGCGCCCGTCGACCACCTCTTATCTCACGGGCCTGAACGCTTCGCGGCACCGCACCGAGACCGCGAAGAGCAAGCTCCCCGAGGACGTGACGACCATCGCGCAGCGCCTCCAGAAAGCGGGCTGGGCGACCGCGGGCTTCACCGCCAACGGCAACGGCGGCTCGCTCGCGGGGCTCGAGAAGGGCTTTCAGCGCTTCGAGGATCCGACCAACACGTACACCAAGGCGGTGCGCGGCGAGACCTACAATGGTCTACCGACCGGTCAGTTCATCGCCGACAAGGTGCTCGGCTATCTCGCGACCAGCAAGGCGCCCAAGCAGTTCGTCTTCATCTTCTTGGTCGACCCGCACGATCCCTACGGCGCGCCACCCGAGCTCGAGAAGCAGTTCCTCGGCGCGGACTTCAAGGGCACCATCCGCCGCAAAGCGACCTGGGAGACGAACAACAACTACCCAGCGGACGAGCTCTTCTCGATGCAGGCCATCTACGACGCCGGCATCAGGAACGCGGATCTCGCCATCGGTCAGATCGTCGACGGTCTGAAGAAGCAGGGCCGCTGGAACGACACGACCTTGTTCATCAGCGCCGATCACGGCGAGGCGTTCGGCGAGCACGGCGTCTTCCTGCACGCGCACCACTTCTACGACGAGATCATCAAGGTGCCGCTGATTGCCCATGGCGTGCGCTTCACTCCGGGGGTGAGCGACCGCTTGACGCAATCGATCGACGTCTCGGCGACCATCCTCGACATCGCCGGCGTGAAGGCTCCGGAGTTGAAGGGCGCCTCGCTCTTGGCGCCGAGCGGCGTCGGCGAGGTCATCAGCGAGTACAACGAGTTCGGCATCCACCGTCAGGCCATCATCGCGGACAAAACCAAGGTCATCTGGCAGCGGCCCGCCGACGAGGAGGTCTACATGCGCGATGTGCACAACAAAGCGTTCTTCCCGTCGGTGTCGTTCGACAAAGAGGTCGTGCACGTGTTCGATCTCGCCGCGGACCCCAAGGAGAAGAACAATCAAGCGGCGGCGATGCCTGGAAAATCGTCGGAGCTCCTGGCGCACCTCAAGGCGTTCGTTGGGGCGGCGAAGTGAGGAGCGGCGATTGGTCCGTTGGCAGTGACGAAAGTCGCGATTTTCATTCGAGGTTCTTCCAATTCCAGCGGATGGGGGCTAGGATGCCGGCCGTGCCTGAATCTCGCTTCATCGATCGCCGCTACCGTACCGGCGGTTTTCACGTCGGTTTTTCGCTGCTCGCTGGCTTGCTCGTCGCGGCGTGCTCGTCGTCCTCCTCGTCGGGGCCGACCATCGTGGCAGCGGGTCCGCAGACCGCCGCCGCGGATCCCGTGCTCGGCAGCATCGACGGCGAGCCCATCCGCCAAAGCGACCTCGCGCCGCCCACGCGCCGCCGGCTCATCGAGGCCGAGAACGAGATGCAGCAGCGCCACATGCACCAGCTGTGGCTGTCCTTCGAGGACGAGCTGACCACGCGCCTCATCGCCCGCGAAGCCAAGCGCTTGAACAAGAGCGTCGAGCAGCTGCGCAAGGAAGAGATCGACGACAAGACCCAGGCGCCGACCGACGCCGAGGTGCGCGCCATCTACGACCGCAACGCCGCCGACATCGAGGTGCCGTACGAGCAGGCCGCGCCCATCATCTCGCGCCAGATGCTCTCGCAGGCGCGTGAAGAGACCGAGCGCGCGTACGTCGAGAAGCTCCGTCAGGCCGCGAAGGTGACCACCACCATCCCGGTGCCGTCGCTGCCGCGCTACGACATCGATCTCGGCAAGGCACCGATCTCCGGTAAAGCGGACGCCAAGGTCACCATCGTCGAGTTCAGCGACTTCCAGTGCCCGTACTGCCGCGAAGCGCACCGCGTGTTGGGCGAGCTCCAGAAGCTCTACCCGGACGATGTCCGCGTGGTCTTCCGTGACTTCCCGCTGCCGCAGCACCCGCAGGCCCGCCCGGCCGCCTTGGCCTCGGAGTGCGCGAACGAGCAAGAGAAGTTCTGGCCGTACCATGACAAGCTCTTCCAGGATCAGAGCGCCTTGGCCGCCGCCGACTTGAATCGCTACGCGCAAGAAGTGGGTTTGAAGCTCGATCAGTTCCAAGCGTGCCTTGCTGACGGGCGCGCTGAGCGCGGTGTGAAGGAAGACGAAGAGGCTGCGCGCCGTCTCGGTGTTCAAGGGACGCCGGCGATGTTCGTCAATGGCATCAAGCTCATCGGCTTGCTGCCGCTCCCTCTCATGCAGTCACTGATCGATCACGAGTTGGGAAGGTAGTCATGGCTTCAGGTGATCATCCGCAATTCGATGGCGTCAAAGTCTTCAGCGCCACCAAGCAGAAGGACCGCGACGAGCTCGGCGAAACCGCGACGCGCTGGTTGAACGACCGCAAGGGTCAGATCGAGATCGTCGACAAGACGGTCACGCAGAGCTCGGACAACGAGTATCACTGCCTGACCATCACCGTGTTCTATCGCAACCGTTCGTAGTTGCCGTTGGGGCGGGCGACGCGCTTAATCGCCATATGGAACGTCGCACTCCCGAAGCCTCGGCCGTCGAAACCACGCATCTCGTCTTGCCGCCCGACACCAACGCCCACGGTACGGCGTTCGGCGGGCGCATCATGGAGTGGATGGACGTCACCGCCTCGATTTCGGCGAACCGCCATTGCAGACAAGCAGCCGTCACCGCGAACGTCGATGACTTGACCTTCGAGCGGCCGATTCGCCTTGGCGACATCGTGGTGATCAAGTCGCGCGTGAACTACGCCGGCAAGACCAGCATGGAGGTCGGCGTGCGCGTCGAGCGTGAAGAGCGCGGCTCGGGCGTGCGTGAGCATTGTCTCACCGGCTACTTCACGTTCGTGGCGATTGGCGACGATGGGAAGCCCGCCGTGGTGGCGCCGATCGAGCCAGTCACCGAGGTGGACGAGCGGCGCTTCCAGGACGCGCTGGCGCGGCGGCAGGTGCGACTCGACCGGCGGGCGCGGCGCACTTAGAGTTAGTTGCATGTCAGCCAGGCTCGACGAGGCGCTCGACGCGCTGTTCGCGGTCCCCGTGGACGCGTTCTTGGGGAAGCGCGCGGAGCTGGTTGCGGCGTTGCGCGACGCCGGGGACAAGCAGGCCGCGATGGCGGTCAAAGCGCGGAGCAAGCCCACGTTGGCGGCGCACGCCTTGAATCAAGTGCCGCGGGTCGCGGGCGCCGAGCTCGAGAAGCTGCTCGCGGCTGGGCGTAAGCTTGCGGCTGGCAAGGAGTTCAAGGAGTCGCTCGAGGAGCAGCGGGCGGCGTTGGAGGCGCTGCGGGCAAAGCTACCGGCAGCGCACATGAGCGAGCTGGTGAGCGTGCTGCGTGGGGCGATGGCGGATCCGGCCTTGGCGACCCTGGTACGGGAGGGGCGCTTCTCGAAGATCCCCGAGGTGGCCGTGGGGTTCTTTGGGGCGGCGCCTTCGGAGGGTCCTCGGTTGCAGGTCGTGCGGGGCGGGAAGAGCGCGGCGATTGCTCCGGCGGCGACTCCTCGAAAGGGCGCGACGGCGGAGCCCACTTCGACGGCCACTCCGAAAGGCGAGGCGGCTTCGAAGGGCGCGGAGAAGCGTGCAGCAGCCGCGAACGCGGACACCGTGGCACCGCCCAAGCGCCTGAAGACGTTGGCGGAGCGGCACGCCGAGGAAGCCAAGGCGCGCGCCGCGGAGAGAGCCGAGAAGGCGGCACGTGAGCGCGCCGAACGCAAAGCCCGAGAGCTCGCGGAGGCGAAGACCGAGCTCAAGAGGCTGACCGCCGAGGCGGACGCGGCGGAACGTGCGGCGGCGCAGGCCCGCAGAGCCGCGAAGATGGCAGCGGACCGGGTGCGGGCCATGGAAGAACGCGAGTGATCTCAGCATCTTGAGCGCTCCCGCCGTGTAGGTTCTGCAATGCGTCACATCATCTGATGGACGACTCGGGGCATTGCTGATCAAAGTGCGCGCCACCCGATGGCCACCTTGATGGATACGCGCCGCATCCGGCTCGCGATAGCGTTCTATTTGTCCGCGATGGCGGCGTGTGGCGCCGATGTGCCCGTGAGAGGCGCCGATGACGTCGAGTCACCACCCGCGGTGCGCTCGGCATCACGGGTGAGCTGCGCGGTGCAGCTCGGCGATGACGTGGCGCCCGTCGTGCGGGCACGGCTGCTCGAGCTCCTGGGGCAAGTGCCCGGGCTCGAGGTGTCACAGCTGTCTTCTGAAGCGGACCCACGCGCCACCGGCAAACAGATCGTGTTTGGCTTCGGTGACACCGCCGCGACACGCTTGCTGGTGAAGCCGGCGCAGGTCGCCCGGCTCGGGTCGGAGGGCTACGTGATCTCCGGCGGTGTCGCGGACGGCACGCGCTTCTTCGCGGCGTGGGGTAACGCCCGCGGCTCGGCGCGCGGCGCCAAGCTGGGCAATGGCTTCGCGGCGTACGCCTTGCTCGAGCGGCTCGGCTTCGAGTTCTTGCACCCGCTCGCGCCGAAGGTGCCGCAGAGCTTGCGAGCCTTGGACGCGTTCACCGTCGAGGAGAAGCCCGCGCTGGAGCTCCGCGGCATTCATTTGCATACCATGCATCCCATCGAGCTCACCCACGTGCTCAATGGCTGGGGCCCCGGTGGTCCCGCGGATGCCGAAGGGTTCGCGCGGCTGACCGGCGAATGGACGCTGTACCTCGAGTGGTTGCTGGCGAATCGTCAGAACACGGTCGAGTGGGTGCTGCTCGAGGCGGACGCGTGGCTTACGTTCTCGCGTAGTGACGAGCGGCGGGAGCGGCTGGCGCTATTGAACGCGATGGCGGACAAGTGGGGAGTGACGACGCTCGTGAGCGCCGGCCTGCGTCTGCGGCAGCAACATGGCTTCCGTTTGATTCCGGCTGGCGGCGACGCGCAAGCGCAGCACGAACAGCTGCGCGCATCGGTGGATTGGCTCGCCGCGGCGGGCTTCGACGGCGTCAGCACCGAGGCCGGCACCAGCGAGTTCACGCACGAGGCCGCGGAGCTCATGCTCGGCACGATGGACGAGCTCACGCGCTACACGCACGATCGCTACGGCATGCCGGCGTTCATCAAGGTGCACGCCTCGACCGGTCAGAACGTGGCCGGCTACGTCGACCCGGTGACCGGCGGCGAGCTCAACGTCAACTTCCTCCCTTACTACGCGGACGCGCGGCTCGCCGTCTTGCCGCACACCGTTCAACACTACGGTCTCGACGATCCCGCGCCCACCTACGGCAACAGCGACTTCACCAGCATGCTGCGGTTCGCGCGCGCCGCGAGCGGACAGCGGCCGGTCATCTGGTATCCGGAGACGGCGTATTGGGTGAGCTTCGACATCGACGTGCCGCTGTTCTTGCCGGTGTACGCCGAGCGGCGCGTGCACGACCTGCGGCTGATGGCGGAAGCCGGCGTGGCGCTCGACGGCCAGATGCTCTTCTCCAGCGGTTGGGAGTGGGGCTACTGGCTGAACGACGTCGTCGCGGCGCGGGCGGCGTGGAATGCCCATGTCGACGCGCTGAGTGACGCGGATGCCTTCGCGCGGATCTTGGCCGAGGTCTTCCCGGGCTCGTCCGAGGCGCT
The DNA here is from genome assembly GCA_039809465.1 of Myxococcota bacterium. Taxonomy (GTDB): domain Bacteria; phylum Myxococcota; class XYA12-FULL-58-9; order XYA12-FULL-58-9; family JALHOP01; genus JALHOP01. The sequence goes on along the minus strand of JBDHVB010000113.1, from coordinate 6,990 downwards.
GGTGAACGCGCTGGTCGGGATCGCCACGCATGAGCACGAGCTCCTCATTCTGGGACGTCACGGGGCGAGGTCACCCACGTCGGTCGTCCGCCGGAACGGTCAAGCCTATTTGCAAGGCTTCGAGGCGTTCGACGATGTCGCCGACCTCGCGGCCGACATGGGAATAGCGGCGCGCTTGCGCACGCAGCCGGACAAGCTCGGGTTGGTCGAGCTGCGCAACCCGCTCCACGCGGCGCCGACGGTCGACGAGATCGACGATCTGCTGCGCGCCATGGAGCGAACCTTCGCGATGGACGCGGCGGCATTGGAGACCATCGCCACCGACGATCCGCGGGCGGCCGAGCTCGCGGCGGCCATGCGCATGACGGCGCTCCGTGCCGAACAAGTGCACTCGCTGTACGCATTCGCGGACGGACGCGGGCGCGCTCATTTGACCAATGCGCGGCGTGTGCTCGACCAAGCGTTGGCGCTGGCTGGCGCGCATGTCTATCGCGCCGATGCCGAACGCCTCGCGGGCTGGGGGCCGAACCCGACGGCGTATCGCTTCGGATATCTCTGGACCGCGCGGACGCTCTACTACTGGTTCCGTGACGAGGCGAAGGCGGACGTCGCACCGGTGTCGCCGTGCTACCTGAACATCCTCGACTTCCTGGAGATTGGTTTCGGCGAGGGGCTCGAGGGTGCCGCCGCGGACATCGTGCGCACGCTGTCCGCGATGCCGGTCGTCAGCTCACTCGCGGCGTGTCTCGCCGACCCGCTGGAGGAGCCGGCGCTCGGTGCGTGGCGCTGACGGCCGATCGGTTCTATCGCGGTTGCGAAACCGGGCGCGGCTGAAAGACGACGCCCGTGAGATCGTAGCCCAAGCTCTCGAGCAGGAACTTGGCGGCATCGATGGCCTGACGAGCAGGGACACCGGCGGCCTGACGAATGGTGATGTCGATGACGGGACCCGCGCCACGCAGCGTGGTGGTATGAATCGCCGTCAAGGGACCCGCTTTAGCAGCCACCACCGCGCCCTGCAGAGCCGAGACGATGTCGACGAAGTAGGCCGGCGAGCCGGGCATCGCGGGTCCCGACTTGATGTCGTGAACTTTCTCGAACACGGCGCGGGCGAGATCGCGGTTGCTGGTGAGCGCGGAGACTTCGAATGATCCATGGGCCATGAGGGCCCTCCCTGAAGATGTGAACGGCCATTGGCGCCGAGTTGTTTCGGGGGTTATCGCCGGGCACGTGGCGCAGGTGTGCGCTGCAACAGACGTAAGCCGTGACATCAGTGCACAGGGTCTCGATGCTCTACTTGAAGGAGACGACGCTCTGCAGAGGCTTCGAGACGCTCTCCACGTTGAAGTCCCAGCTCTCGAGGCGCGCTTGGTCGCCGTTCGACCAAGCGACGAGGCCTTCGCGATAGTCGGCGAGCATGCTGTCCCAGCTCGAATAAGTGCTGGTGAGAGCTTGCTTGGCGCTGGTCGCAACACGCGTGAAGTAGCCTTCGTCCACGAAAGCAGCGCCGACGCCGAGGCGGCCCAGGAGTAGCCGGCGGATGTGATCCCAAGCGACGTTGCCGCTGGGGGCTTGCGCGAGCTCCTGGTCTTGCGCCTGCAGGCGCGCGGCGTCGGCGATGTCCCAGTCGCGCTTCAGGGTGTCGCGGCAGGCTTGCTGGCCGAAGCGCGCGGGATCGAATTTGCCGTTGACGCCGACGTACGCGACGCGCGCCCAGCGCTTCATCGGATCGGTACCGTCTTCCGCGTCCATGACCTGCTGAGGCGTACGGTGATCGAGGTAGAAGAACCAAAACCAAATACCGGCAGCGGCGGCGATCGCGATGACAATCAACATGATCATGGTTGTCGTAACCCCAGTAGAATCTCGAAGTACGCCATCACCTCGTCATCGGCGTTGGCGCGCGTGGCATAGACGAGGAAGCCCTTGCTCGCGCCGAGCTGCGGGTCGTCCGGCATGGCGTTGATCGCCTGCTCCAGGTGTCCGCGCATGCGGACGAGCGCGGGGTTGTCGCGGAGGGCGGCTTCGATGTGGCCGTGGAGCTTCGCGACGAAGGGGCGTGGATCCTCGGCGTACGTCTGATCGATGGCCTGAGCGAACTGGCCGATGATCTCGGTGGTCTGACCGTCGACCTCGCCCATGACGGCGCGCATCCACAGCGACAGGACACCGATGGTCTCGAAGAGCTGCTGGTCATTGAGCTGACCGCGGCTCACCATCAGCGGAATGTCGATGTTGAGGAACTCGTCGATGCGGCGGCGGACGTCGGCCAGCGGATCGCCTTGCGGCGGTGGTGGCTGCCGGCCGTGATCGCTCAAACTTTGCCGCCCGATGCGATCCAGCGGCGGGTGAAGTCGGCGGCCTGCTCGTAGCTCTTCTCGATGTCGGCCACGATGAAGCGCTCGATGACGCCACCAACGCCGAAGACCTTCACCTTGATCTCGCCGCCGATGACACGCTTCACGCCGTCACCCGCCTGCTCGAAGCGGAAGGTGCCCGACGAGTCCACCTTGTCCGTCATGACGGACGACACGCTCTTCCAGGTGCCCTTGTAGGCGCCGAAGTCGTACTCGACGTGCTCGGTGTATTCGATGCGGCTCGTGCCCATGATCTTCTGGACCGGACCGGGGATCTCACGGTCGCGCGGGGCGACCTTGACGGCGCGCGTGAGATGCGTGCCCTTCTCTTCGCGCTTGATGAGCGAGCGGTCGAGGTTCAACGCCTTGCAGAGGGCGACGTTGAACTCTTCGTCGAAGTAGAGCTTCTCGTAGTCGGCCAACGAGATGTCGCGGAAGGTGTGTGACGCTTCGAATTTCATGATGTGGTGCGACTATCCGCCAAGCTCGGTGCGGAAGTCCACGACCGAGATGGTGGCATTTGGGAGCTTGGTGGCGAGAGTATCCTCGATGTCCTTGGCGGTGGAGACCATCGACACCGTGAGGTTTCCGGGTTGCAGGTGTTTGATGAGCGCGGCGCGGACCTCGGCGTCGGTGAGCGCTTCGATCTTTTGCGGCGTGGTGAAGATCTCGGTGGCGGGCTCGCCCAAGAGCTCACAGCGGATCACCGGGTTCAACATGTCGGCGGCGGTCGCGACCTCGAACGGATAGCGGCCGAGCATGTACGAGCGGGCGCGGTCGAGCGCGGCCTGTGGGAGCTGCCCCTGGGCGAGCTTCTCCATGAGCTCGAGCTCGAGGGCGAGGCACGCGACGGCGTCGTCCTTCGGCGGCACCGTCCTGAGCACGATGGGCGATGGGAGGACCTGGCGCCTGGAGAAGTCGGCGTGCGCCACGTAAGACCAGCCGCGGACGTCACGCACCTCTTGGGTGAGCGGGCTCGTGAAGGTGCCACCGAAGGCGACGATGCCGAGCCAGAGCGCGAGCGTGTCGGGGTGCGTGCCGGACAGACCCGGGTGCGCGACGCGGAGTTGCACCTGGGCGCGATCCGGCTTGTCGGCGAGGACGATCCTGAGGCCGTTGGGCTGCGGCAGCGGCGGCAGGGCCTTGGCGAGCGGCGGTGGCTGGGTGCCGCCCGGCAGGCGCTCCGCGATGACGGTCGCGGCCTGCATCGACTCCTCGGGCGTGATATCGCCGGCGAAGGCGATGATCATGTCGCTGGTGACGAGGCGGTCTTGGTGGAGCGCGCGCAGGCTCTCGACATCGAGCTTGGCGACTTGCGGTGCCTCACCGAGAGGGCTCCGCTGTAGCGGATGCCCCGTGTAGAAGAGGCGGCGCAGGAAGAGCTCGGCGACCGTGTCGTCGTCGTCGCGGTCGGAGGCGAGCGCCTGGACCATCTCGTCGATGAGCGCGGCGTGCTCGTCCGCGTCGAAGGCGGGGCTACCGAGCGCCTCGGCGATGAGCGCGACCGTGGACTGGAGATTCTTCTTGAGGGTGACGCCGCGGAAATAGGCGGCTTCGCTGCCGGGGACCGAGTTGAAGCTCGAGCCCAGCTCCTCGAGCTCGGCGTTGAACTGCTCGCGGTCCTTGGTGGCCGTGCCGCGGAGCATGAGCTCCATCATGGCGCGGAGGGCGCCCGATTGGTTGTCTGGATCGACGGCGCTCCCGCGTCGCAGCGCGATGACGAAGCGCACCACGGGCAAGCTGTGCTCTTCGACGGTGAGGACGGCGGCGCCGCGCAGCGTGGCGCGCGTCACTTTCGGGGCGTTCAAGTGGACTCCGGTTGGTTGATGACGACGGTACGGCGGCTGGGATCGAACACCGCTTTAGCGGTCGCTGCGATTTCTTCGCGCTGCACGTTCTCCCAGCGGCGGATGGCCTCGAAGGTCTTCTCGAAGGCTCTCGCGTTGGTCTCGTGATGGCCGAGCTGCTCGGCGAGCCCCTCCGCGTCCTTGAGGCTGTCGAGCGCGGCGAGCGTGAGACCATTCTGGGCCTTGCGCCATTCGCCGTCGGTGACGCCGTCCGCGATCTTGTTGAGCTCCTCCTGGACGATGGCGATGGCTCTTTGCGCGTCGGCGCCGGGGCGGAGCGTGAGCAGCACCTCGTAGATGCCGGGCTCGGCGAAGGGGGAGAGGAAGCCGTCGATCTCGGTGGCGAGCTCTTCCTCGGTGACCAGGCGCTTGTAGAGGCGCGCGTTGTCGCCGGTGAGGAGGGCCTCGCTCGCGATCTCGAGCGCCGCGTGGCGTGGGTCGCCTTGCGCCGGCGCGCGATAGCCGATGGCGACGTGCGAGCTGACGGCGGGGAGCTTGAGCCTGACCTCGCGCTGCTCGGTTTGCGGCGGTTCTTGGATGAGCTTGCGCTCGGGGAGCTTCGAGCTCGGGATGCCACCGTACGCTTTAGCGACAGTGGTGATGGCCTCCACCGGGTCGAGCGCGCCGACCATGACGACCGTCGCGTTGTTCGGCGCGTAGTAGGTGTCGTAGAAGGCGCGGGCATGCTCGAGCTGCATGGTCTCGAGGTGGCTCAGGTGGCCGATGGTCGGCCAACGATACGAGTGCTCGGTGAAGCTGCTCGCGAAGAGGGCCTCGCTGATGCGGCCCATGACGCTGTCGTCGACGGTCATGCGGCGCTCGTTCTTGACGACGTCGAGCTCGCTCGCGAACACGTCTTGCGTGAGGGTGAGGCCGCGCATGCGGTCGGACTCGAAGTCGACGACCGTCGCGAGGTTGCCCGGCCTGACCGCTAAAGCACACGTGTAGTACGTCCAGTCGACCCAGGTGGCGGCGTTGGTCTGCGAGCCACGGCTCTCGAGCTCCTTGTCGAGCTCACCCACCGGGTGCTTGGCGGTGCCCTTGAACATGAGGTGCTCGAAGAGGTGCGCGAGGCCGGTGCGGTCGGGGCTCTCGTCCTTGGAGCCGACCCGATACCAAGTCTGGTACGCGAAAACGGGCGCCCGCTCGTCGGGCAGGAGGACGATGGTGAGCCCATTCTCGAGCTGAAAACGCGCCGCCGCGAGCTGTGCGTTATAGCGTGCAAACCCGGTGAGGGTGACCTTGGTCCCACTCGCCCGCGTCGCATCCTGGGCAACCCGCTCCATGGCTTTCCGGTCGTCAGTCTGGCTCATCTAAAAAAACATCCCCGAAATTTGACCCCTTACGGGCGTGTCCTACAATCAACCCCATCGACGCACATCGGACCTGCATCAGCAAGACGCACGGCCCCGGTGTGCTACGCTCAAGAGTGTGCTTCTCGCCGAAAGGCGAGAGCAAGTCATCCACCAGGGGCGCCCCTCCGCGTTCTGGCGATGGCTAAGCGACGGGCGGGCGCGCACCCGCCCGCCGCTTCCTCCCCCAGAATCGCCCAGGAACCTTCGGAGCCACCACACCCCCCAGAACATCCCAGAATGTTCCCGGTCACTTCAGCGGTGGGCCTAACGAGACAAAGTTGTGCGGCCGACCATGCTCTTCGCCGAATCGCCCAGGAACCTTCGGAGCCGCCACACTCCAGAACACTCCAGAATGTTCCCGGTCGCTTCAGCGATGGGCTTGACGGGGCGGGTTGTGCGGTCGACCATCTAGCGGCCATGCACGAGAACGACGACGTCAAGGACATCCTCGATGCGATCGCGGAATGGATAGACGTCACCGCCCGCAGCGGCATGGTGAGCTACGGCGATCTCATCGAGCAAATTCATGACCGGACCGAGGACGAGCTCGGCGGTATCGATGAGCCAACCATGCAGCGGTTCGCCGAGCGCGCGAAGAACGCCCTTGAAGCCAGAGAGGAGCTCGAAGCCTCCTGGCCCGCCAATACGATGAACGATCGCATTGATGCGGCGTTCAAAGAGCTTGGCGAAACTGGGATCGTCGCGTTGCAGGGTGCGGGCTACACCCTGAGTGATGGCTGGGACGAAGCAAACGACATCGCGGCCCAACTCGAGCCGGCCCCACGTGGGGCGGTCTTCTACCACTGGCAGGACCTCGAGCGTGGTGTCCGTGGTGAAGGGCTGTGGCTAGCCTACGGCGCCTACGTCGAAGGCGACGGCCAGGAACAAGCCTCGCTCGCCATTGCCGCGGAAGCTTGCGAGGTGCTCCGCCGCCACGGAGTCGCCGTCACATTCCGCGGCAACATCGACGAGCGCATCTTCGTCGAACCCTTCACCTGGCAACGACGCCACCGCCCGGACGGCGCCTGAGCACAGCCGCAACATAGACGGCCAAAGCAAAAGCCACGCACACCGTCGCGATGAAAAGGCTCGCGAATCCAATCCCCAGCCCTGTCCCCGTGAGCTTCGCAGCCAACTCCGAATGTTCCCGGTCGATCCCCATGACGGCCGCGCCGGTCTCGAGCCCGTTCGCCGCCACCCCCAAGAACGCGACTGCCATCTCAATCCCACAGACGGCCCAGAACACTCTCTCGAGCCTGGCATCCACTCCCCTCCACCATAGGGCTACAGCCAAGCTAACCGCCGCGAGCCCCCACACGGCACATGAATATGAGTAGATCCCGCCCCACGCGAAGATTTGAAGGTCCATGGCCTCCCTACGATCCGGCTCCCCATATGAGGCCAAGAATGTTCCCGGTCGCTTCTGGTGCT